>CP098402.1:2110261-2411727 GCA_025916675.1 Phycisphaera sp. | reverse complement strand
ACACGCTGCGGCCGAAGATGTCGATGGTGATCGGGCCCAGGAAGGTGCCGCTGTCGTCGAAGATCTCGCGGCGCACATCGTTGCCCACGAACAGGTCGTTGGTTGGCACGACCATCGAGGCGTAGTTGAAGTAGCGGTTGACGCTGGCATCGCCCACGTCGATGCTCATCGTGGCGCTCTCGCCCGGACTGAACACCGGCGGGCCGCTCGGGTCGGCGAACGTGGTGTCGACGCCCATCGGCTGCTCCATCGCGAAGCGTGCTGTCAGCGGGCCGGTGTCGCCCAATTCGGCGATGGACGTGATGCCACCAGAGGCGGGCGACCCCCCATCGAACACGTCGAACGTGCCGTCATGGAAGCCGACCCAGAATGGCGTGAACGCCATCCCGCCGGGCTCCTGGAGGTTCTCGATCCGGATATCAACAGACTGCGCCATCGCGGGCGCGGCGGTCAGAGCCGCGAGCCCGAGCATCAATACGGTGTTGCGATTCATGTTCTGCATCTCCTAGGTTGGGCCTCTCTCCGGGCCTATGTGAAGCGACGCGATAGCCGCCGCCCTGATGGGTCGGTCGGAACGTTTGCGCCTTGCGTGGTTTCCAAAGAAAATTGTGGATTACTTGCCGTCGCGCTCGCGGAGGCGTTCCACCATGCGTTGGCGGGTGTCATCGGGCATGGGCGTGGGTTGGGCAACGCTGTCGAAATCGTCCAGAGCTTCCCCAATCTGCCGCATCGCCCGCCGTGCCGCGCGGCACGAGCCGCACATGGCGCTGTGCATCCGCTCGCCGGCCTTCTGCGCGCGGGTCGTGGCCGGGTCTGTGAAGTTCGCGCGGATGCGGTCGGCCTCCTCGCAGCGAAGGGTCAGGACATACCAGAGGGTGGGGAAGAACGAGATGAGACGCTTCAAGGCTCGCCTCCCTTCTTCTCGACCCCGCGGCTCTTGCTCGAGTGGTCCTCGCCGCCAAGCTCACGCCGCAGCCGGGCCTTGGCCCGGTGGACGAGTGTCCAGACTTGCGAGGCGCTCACGCCCAAGGCTTCCCCCAGTTCCGCCGAACTCATGCCGTCCACCTCCCGCAGCACCAGAACGGTGCGCATGGGCTCGGGCAAACGCTCTACCGCCGCCGCCACGAGCCGGGCAAACTCGGCCCGCTCCATGGCACCCGAAGGCGAGGCGTCTCCGCCTTGGTCGTCCAAGGCACCCAATCCTTGCTGGTGCACACGCCACGAGCCATCGGAAAAGTCCTCCATCGGGCCGGAAACCATCGCCGAGAGGTCGGCCGCGTGCTCTTTCCGGCGATATCGGGCCCGCAGCGTGTCGAGCACCTTGTGCTTGAGGATGCCCATGAGCCAGGTCTTCTCGGCCGAATCGCCCGCGAAGGCCCGCGAAGTGCCGAGGGCCGCCGCGAGGCATTCCTGCACGGCGTCCTCGGCGTCGGTCGACGAGCCCAGCCGCCGGAGGGCGTAGGCATACAGAGCGTCGCCGTAGGCGTCCACCCACAGGCTCGGATCGGTGCTCGCGTTGGCATGCTTCGACTTCATGGTGGTGCGGGCCGACCGATGATCGCCCGCGGCGTGTTTTAGGCGTCCCCCTCGGCGATTGGTTGGTTCGTTGTGGGTACGCATCTTGCTTACACTGCCCCGATGCCGAAACTCCTGAATCGTACCATTGGCTTGGTTGCGCTCCTGTTGATCGCCGGCGTGGCTCTGGGCCAGGATAGTGGCGAATCCCAGGCGCGGCCCCCTGCCCAGCCCGAGGCGGTCGTGAGCGCCCCGGTGGCTCCCGTTGACGCCCCAACGATCACCCAGGTCCAAGAGCGCATCGCCGAGGTCGAGGCCAGTACCGATCTCGACCAAGCGGCCAAGGACGCCCTGCTTGATCCACTGAGCGCGGCGCTGTCCGTTCTCCAACGCCGCGACACAGCACTCAAAGAGCGCCAGCAATTCGCCGATGCCTCGGCTTCGGCCGCAGGCACTCAGGAGCAACTCAGCAGGGAACTCGACCAGCCCGCCACACTGCCGCAGCCCGAGGACTTCTCCCAACTGTCACCCGACGCGGCGCTCGACGCCATCAGGGCGTTGCTTACTGATGCGCAGGCCCGGCTCGATGCCGCGAAGGCCGAAGAGATACGTTTGGAAACCGAGGCCACAACCCGCGAGATGCGCCTGGCCAGCGCGCCGACGCAACTAGTCGAGTGGCGTGAAGAGTTGACCGAGGCCACTACCGAGCTAGCCGCCCTTCCCGCGGATCCGACCGACGCCGCAGCAACGGCCCGGCGCTGGGAGAAGCGGGCCGAGGCCGCCGAGAAGGCCGCCCTCATCGCCCGGCTCGAGGCCGAGACCGCCAGCTACACGGCCCGGCGCGAGGTGCTGCCGCTCCGCCAGAGCCTGGCCCAACGCAAGGCCGACCTCGCCTCGCGCCAGATCGACCAGCTCCGCGCCGCCGAGACCGCGGCGGCCAACCGCAAGGCCCGCCAGGCCCAGCAAGATGCCCAGCAGCAGGCCGCCGACGTGGCCGACCCAGAGCTGCAACGCATCGCCAAGGCGACCAGCGAGTACGCGACCAAGCGGCTGGGCAAGGACGGAACGCTAGCGCGTCTCGAGCACGTGCGCGCCGAGCACGAACAGGCCAGGCAGAAACTCGACGACCTCCAGCGTCGCGCGCGCAACACCGCCGCCCGTGTGCAGGCCGCCGGGCTTACCGAACTTGTTGGCCGCGCCCTACGCGACGAACTGCGCAACCTGCCCGAGATCGACCCCGATGCCAGCGAGCTTCTGAGCACGCGGATGGGCCAGGCCCAGTACGAGTTGATCGCCATCGAAGACGAGCTTTCAGAATACGGCGACGCCCAAGCGGCTATCACCCGCGCACGAGATCGCTTGACTGTTGGTGATGAACCGCTCTCGCCAGAAGTCGAACGCCAGATCTCCAGCATCATCAACGCCTACGTCGACATCCTGAACGAGGTCCAGGGTGATTACCTTGCCTATTACGACGCGGCGCTCAACCTCGAGACCAAACGATCGACCCTTGCCGAGACAACCAAGGCCTTCCGGACCTTCATCGAAGAACGCATCCTCTGGACCCGCAGCGTCCAGGGCTCGGCCATCCCCAGCGTCGAGAGCCTGACCCGCGGTGCGGTCTGGCTGCTGGGCGGCAAGCAAGCGACCACGACCGCGAGCGAGGAGCCGATCGGTTCACAATGGCTCGCCGCCGTGCTCGATTTCTGGCCACCACCGTTCCTGGTTGGTCCGGTTTTTCTCGCGCTGTTCGTGTCGTACTGGGCGCGAGCACGGGCCAAGCGGGCCCTCAATGCCACCGCCACCCAGGTCCGCAAGTTCGGCACCGATCGCATGGGCCTCACGATCAAGGCCATCCCCCTCACGATCCTGATGGGCCTGCCGCTACCGATCAGCCTGACACTGGTGGGCCTGCTGCTCACCGGCACGCAGGTCGAGGCCGCCCAAGCCGTTGGCAAGGCGTTGTTCGACACGGCGGTGCTGGCCTTTGTGCTGGAGTTCACTCGCCACGCCTCGCGCAATGATGGGCTCGTTGACGCTCATTTCCGCTGGCGACGCGAGGGGCTGACACACTTCCGACGGCTCGTGTACCTACTCGAGTTCACGATCCTGCCCCTCGCGGTGATCGCTCGCGCAATGGGCCACCAGCCCGACGTGGTGATGAACGACGCACTCGGCCGGATGGCGTTCATCGTGGCCGAGTTGGTGCTTGCCATCTTCACCGCCTGGCTGTTTGCGCCATGGCTGCCCTTCGTGCGCAGCCATCTGGCCAAGCACCCCAAGAGCTTCGTGAACCAGGCGCGATGGGTGTGGTACCCGCTGCTGGTGGCGGCGCCCATCACACTGGCCGTCCTGGCCGCCGTGGGGTACTACTACACCGCCGCCCGGCTCGACGAACGCCTGCACCTGACGGGCTGGCTGGTGGTGGCCGCAACCATCGCGTACAACCTGGTCCTGCGGTGGCTGTTCATCGAACGCCGAAAGCTGCTGGTCAAGCGAGCGCAACAGAAACGAGAGGCCGAACAAGCCGAGCGAGCCGCGACCGGCGATCCCGAGAGCGTCGAGCTCGAAGCGCCCGCCGAGCTCGACGCGGCCGAGGTCGACACGCAGACGCGGCGTGTGCTGGTTGCCGCGGTCATCGTGGGCGTGGTGGTCGGCATGTATGGCTTGTGGGCCGAGCAGCTCCCGGCCCTGCGCATGCTCGAGCGGGTGCAGCTCTGGCCCTCCGTGGACGTCATCGACACCGAAGCCACGCCGGTGATCGCGCCGAGCCTGAGCGAGCCGCCGCCCGAGCCTGGGTCAAGGCCCGATTCGGGCGATGCCGAGCAGCAGGCTTCGGCCGATCCCAACCCCTTCGGTCCGCTCGACCTGAGCGGCGGCGACTCGGGCGAGAGCGAGCCCATCCGGTCCATCACGCTGGCCGACGTTGGAGCGGCCTTCCTCTTCTTCCTGCTCACCTGGGTGCTGGCGCGCAACCTGCCGGGCCTGCTCGAGATCACCATCCTCAAGCGGCTCCCGCTCGATTCGGGTGCCCGATTTGCCGTCACGAGCATCCTGCGGTACTTCATCGGCATCATCGGAATCCTGCTGGCCTTCAGCGCCATCGGCATCGGCTGGTCGCACGTCCAGTTCCTGGCCGCCGCGCTCACATTCGGTCTCGCGTTCGGATTGCAAGAGATCTTCGCCAACTTCATCTCGGGCCTGATCATGCTCATCGAACGCCCCGTCCGTGTGGGCGACACCGTAACGGTCAACAACGTCAACGGCCGCATCACGCGCATCCGCATGCGCGCCACCACCGTGCTCGACTGGGAGATGCGCGAGCTCATTCTGCCCAACAAGGTGTTCATCACCGAGCAGTTCATCAACTGGACGCTCTCGGACCCGCGCCTGCGCGTAACCATCCCGGTGGGCGTGTCCTACGGCTCGGACGTGCGCCTTGTCGAACGCACGCTGCTGGAGCTGGGCCAGAGCCAGGACCACGTGGTGCCCGAGCCCAAGGTGCGGGCCCTTTTTCTGGGCTTCGGTGATAGCACGCTGAACTTCGAGCTCCGGGTATTCGTGGAACACTTCGATTACTTCGTCGAGGCCCGGAGCGTGCTGCACACGCGCATCGCCGAGCGCTTCCGCGAGTTGGATATCGAGATCGCTTTCCCGCAGCGCGACCTCAACATCAGAGACATCGGGCCGCTGGCCGAGGCGATGGAGCGACGCTCACGCGACGCCCGTGCTCTGCCCGATACTCCCCAAAACCCCGAGGGCCCGCGATGACCACGATGAAATTCACGGCCATGGCGCCCGAGTCGGGCGTGCTGATCTCAGCCTCGCCCGCGGGCGTCGAGCGGAACCCCGACGCGCCCATCGAGCAGATCATCACGAGCGAGACCGCGTGGCGGTGGCTGCACCTCGACCACAACCGACCCAATGCCGCCGAGTGGCTCCGCCTCCAGGAAGACCTGCCCGAGGACGTCGCCGACGCCATGCTCGCGACGCAAACACGGCCACGTTGCGTGCAGTGGAAGGGCGGCTTGCTGTTCATCGGCCGCGGCGTGAACCTCAACGCCGAGTCACTACCCGAGGACATGATCTCGATCCGTGCGTGGCTCACACCTGGACGGCTGGTCACCGTCGTGCGCCGCCGCCTGCGCGCCGCCGAGGATGTCGCCACCGCCGTCGAGCAGCCGAACCCCAAGGTCCAGGTTGAGGCCGCCGGCGAGCTGCTGCTCATGCTGCTGGAGAACCTGCTCGAACGCATGACGCCCACCGTCACCGAGAGCGGCGAGCAGATCGACGACTACCTCGAGGGCGTCATCGACGAGGAAACAAAGGTTGATCGCCGCGACATCGCACGACTGAGGCTGCGCATCATCACCATGCGCCGCTACGCCCTGCCGCTGCGCGAGGCCATCGCCGAGCTCCGGCTCGCGCCGCCCACGCTGATGCCCGCCGACCTCACGCCCGCGCTCATCGAGGTTGCCGATCGCGTCACCCGCATCGTCGACGAGCTGGACAACCAGAACATCCGGGCAGAGCTTGCACGGGCCGAGGTCGCCGGCATCGAATCCGAAACCCTCAACCGCCGCCTCTACGCGCTCGCCATCGTCACGGCCATCTTCCTGCCGCTCTCGTTCCTCACCGGCTTGCTCGGCATGAACGTCGCGGGCATCCCCTTCACCCAGCCCGACTGGTCGATCTGGGTGTGGGGCGTCGTGTTCGCGACCGTGCTCGCCGGGCAGCTCTGGCTGCTGCGTCGCCTCGGCTGGCTCTAGCCAATAATCCGCTCGGGCTCGAGCGCGTCGAGCATACTGGCGTAGGTGCCCGTCACCGGTTCGCCGAGCGTGGGCCCGAGGATGTGCCGCAACTCGCCGATGTTCTCGTGGCAGCGGGCGACGTTGAACACCCGGCTTACCGCGGCCTCGAACACGCAGAACTGGCCAAGGCCGTCGATCTCGTCGAACTTGATGCGCACGTTGGCCCGCATGAGTGCCACGCGCGTCTTGGTCACCGTCCGCCACACGGGCGGGTCGGTGCGGCCATACCGAAGCCGCATCTGCGCCTCGTCGTACACGGTGAACTGGCACAGGTGCGGCGCGAGCCGATCGCGCCGATCGTAGAAGATGTACTCCACCGGCTCATCGGGCGCCTCGCGCTTCTTGAACACGCCACTGGGCACGCGGAAATAGGTGTCGCGCAGCTCGAGGGTGGTCAGCGGCGTCGCGCCCGCGCGCAAGAGCGCGGCCATCGCCATCTCCGGGTCGCGCAGTTCGCATCGGAACTCGAGATTCTGCATGCCTCGCGACTCCCTCCAACGCGCACCGATCGCGCCCCGGGCAAGTATCGGGCCGCTCGCAGATCCGCTTGATAGGGATCACCCAGGAACATGCTCTGGCGGCAACTCATTGAGCAGTTTTGGCTCGTCCCATATCTCGACGCCCAGTTCCCGGGCCTTGTCGAGCTTGCTGCCGGCCTTCTCGCCGGCGACGAGGACGTCGGTGTTCTTGCTCACCGAGCCCGACACCTTCGCTCCCAGACCTTCGAGAATGTCCTTGAGCGCCCCACGCTCGAAGCGTTCGAGCGAGCCGGTCATCACGAACTTGCGGCCGGCAAAGGCACTATCACTACCCGCTTCCACACGTGCGGCCGGATCAACGTAGTCCTTGCTCGATAGATCAACGCCCACCGATCGCAGGTCATCGAACGTCTGGCGTGCCGCCTTGGAGTGCAGGTACTCGTGCACGACGGGCGCGGTCAGCGCGCCCAATCCCGTCTCGGGCGGGTCTTCCAGTTTGTCAGTCGAGCCTATCAACCGCTTCCGCTCGGCTTGGCTCATGGAGTTCAGGGCCGTGGGCATGAGTTGCCACACTTCGGCTTCCAGCAAGGCATCGACCGACGGGAACACACGCGCGAGCGCCTTGGCCGTGCTCTCGCCAACATGGCGCATGCCCAGCCCTGCCAGCACGCGCGCCATGCCACGGTTCTTGGAGTCTTCGATGCCCTTGAGCATCAAAGCCACCGATTTTTCGCCCAGCCCTTCGAGCTCCTTCAGCGTGTCCTCGTGCTCGTGTAGGCGGAAGATGTCGGCAAAGTGCTCCAGCGGGATGTCAACGTTCTCGCGGATCAGGTCGATGGTTTTCTCGCCCAGCCCGTCGATATCCATCTGCCGCCGCCCCACGAACCACACCAGCTTCTCGCGCACCTGTGCGGGGCACTCGGGGTTCACGCAGCGGCGGGTGGTCTCCAGCTTCGGTTCATCCTCGGCCTCGGCCGGCTCGACCTCGACGACACCCCCGCACGCCGGGCATTCCTTTGGCGCCTTGATCTTGGTGCTGTCCTTCGACCGCGCCGAAGCGACCACCCCCAGCACGTATGGAATGATCTCACCCGCCTTCTCGATCTCGACCGTGTCGCCGATGCGGATGTCCTTCTGGGCGATCTGGCCGTAGTTGTGCAGCGTGGCGTGTTGCACGGTCGTGCCCGCCAGCAGCACGGGCTCCATGGTGGCGCGGGGGGTGATCTTGCCCGTCTTGCCGACCTGGTGTTCCACACCCAACATGACCGTGTGTGCGCGCTCGGCGGCGTACTTGTACGCGATGGCCCACCGCGGGCTCTTGCTGGTCACGCCCAGCTTCTCCTGCTGCGCGAAGCGGTTGACACGCACCACCATTCCGTCGGTCAGGTAGTCCAGGTCGTGGCGATCAGTATTAAATTGCTCGATCGCCGCCAGCACCGCCTCGGCGTCGCGCGCGGTCGTCGACATCGGGCTCACCGCCACGCCCATCGCCTTGATGGTGCCCAGGAACTCGGTAAACGATTCGGCGAACCCGCCATCGACCTCGCCCCGGCCGTGGGCGACAAAGCCGAGTTTGCGATCGGCCGCCACGGTGGGGTCGAGCATCTTGATGGTGCCCGCCGTCGCGTTGCGGGGGTTCATGAGCGGGGCCTCGCCGGCCTCGGCCCGCTCGCGGTTGATGCGGGCGAACTGCGACAGCGGGATGAACAGCTCGCCGCGGACTTCGAGCACGTCGGGCAGCTTCTTCTTGGGTGCATCGAGCCGCAGGGGGATGGCCCGCACCGTGCGCACGGTGTGGGTCACGTCGTCGCCGCGTGTGCCATCGCCACGAGTGAGCGCGTGGGCCAGCTCGCCCTTCTCGTATCGGAGGCTGACGGCGACGCCGTCGACCTTGGGATCGCACACGAAGCGGTTGGCCTCGGCCGAGCCCTCGCCGTCATCTTTCAGGGCCTTGGAGATCCGGACGACCCAGGCCCGAACTTCGGCCTCGTTGTAGGTGTTGTCGATGCTCATCATGGGCCGGGCGTGGTCGCGGGTGACGAAGCCCTCGATGGGCTCGCCGCCCACGCGCACGGTTGGGCTGGCGGGGTCGGTCAGGTCGGGGTGCCGTTCTTCGAGGCCGGCCAACTCGTCAAGCAGGCGGTCGAACTCGGTGTCGCTCATGACCGGGTCGGCGTCGACGTAGTACGCCCGGTTGGCCCGTGTCAGCAGGTCGCGCAGTTCGGCGATGCGAGCCGGCTCGTCGGGCTTGGGTGCTCCCTTTGGCTCACTCTTTGCCATCGTGCCCGCAGGGTAGGTACGATGCGCCGTGAGCGAAGCACAGATCATCGACGGCAGGGCCCTGGCCGCCCGGTATCGCAGAGAGATCGCCGAGCGCGTGGCCGCGCTCAAGGCCCTCGTGAAGACCGTCCGGCTTGATGCCCTGCTGGTGGACGACGGCGACAGCGCCGCCAGGCAATACGCCGACAGCCAGCGGCGGACCTGCGAGAAGCTGGGCATCGAGTACAAGCTGCACAGCCTGCCGGCAACGTCTGGCTTCGACGATATCGCCGGCCGCGTGCTGCTGCTGAACACCCAGGACAGTTGCCACGCCATCATGGTGCACATGCCCATGCCCGAGGGCGTGGATCCATACGAGGTGCAGCGGCGGATCGATTCGGACAAGGACGTCGAGGGCGTGAACCCGGCCAACATCGGCAACGTGGTCTACGGCCGGAGCAGCCTCGCGCCGTGTACGGCTCTGGCCACGCTGCGGATGATCCGATCAACTGGTGTGGACCTCAAGGGTGCTCGCTGCGTGGTCGTGGGGGCCGGGGACGTCGTGGGTAAGCCCATCGCCGTCTTGCTGATGCAAGAGGAGGCCACGGTCTTCAGCTGCAACGAGCACACCGAGGGCATCGAAGATCTAGCACGGTCGGCCGACGTTCTGATCGCTGCCGCGGGCGTGCCAGAGTTGGTCAAGGGTGATTGGATCAAGCCCGGCGCGGTCGTGGTCGACGTTGGCGTGAACCGCGTGCCCCACGCTGGCGGCTCGGCGCGCACCGTGGGCGACGTGGCCTTCGACGAGGCCAAGAAGGTTGCGGGGTTCATTAGCCCCGTGCCCGGGGGTGTGGGGCCGATGACGGTGGCGATGCTGCTGCGCAATGTTGTTGCCGCCGCCGAGGGTGGCGCGAGCGACCTGTAGGGCCGACTACGGGCAGCCGGCGTCGAACTCGTTCTGGAACGCCAGGAAGTCGAAGAGGGTGAGCGAGCCGTCGCCGTCGAAGTCGGCGGCCAGGTCGCCCGCGACGAAGAGGTTCTGGAACGCCAGGAAATCGAAGATCGTGAGCACGCCGTCGCCGTCCAGATCGGCGCGGCAGGTGTCGCCCGCTTCGACACGGATCGCGCCGGTCATTCCGGTGTGGAACGCGATGGTGCAGGTGTAGAAGTAATTGCCCACGTCGTCGGCCGTGGGCGTCCACTCGATGAAGTCGTCGGTGGGGGCGGGGTCGGCGGTGAAGTCTTCGATGGGCTTGAGCGTCGCGTCGTCGATGACATCGGTATCGAACGTGACACGCGAGTAGGTGCCGTCGCCGCCGGTGACCTCGAGCGTGTCGTCGGTGATGGCAAACGGGTGCGAGGAGCTGACGCGCCGGAAGATGTACGTCTGGCCAGCCGTGAGGATGAGCGTGGGATCCACGATGTCTACGAACATGCCGCCGCTGTCGCTCCAATCGAAGCGGTAATCGTTGGCTCCGAAGTGGTTGAGCGAGAACTCAACGCCGCCGGGCACCCGATAGACGTTGGGGTCGGGCTGGGTCGTCTGGGCCAGGACGGGGGCGCTGGCGGCTGCCAGGAGCACTGTCGCGACAATTATGCGGTTGGGCATCGGAGTCTCTCCTTCTCGTGGGGCCAGGCTCGTGAAGCCAAGGCTATCCCCCTGGCCTAGGTCGACCGTGGCCCGAGCGTTGCACCGCGCACGAGAAAAGTGGGCCAGTTCTGGTTGACCCTCGCGGCGATCAGGATTTCCAGTGTTCAACTGAAGCGGCTGAGCAGTTCACGGACCTTGGGCTGGCGGTGCTCGATCCGGAGGCTCTTGCGGAAGTTCTCCAGGGCCTGCTGCAGGGCGGTGGTGTCGGTATTCTCGCTCTGGATGAACTGGTTGAGGCGGAGGACGGCCAAGCCGTTGAGGGCGGGGTAGTGCTCGGCGTCGATCTCGAGGGCCTGCTCGAAGCTGCTCGTCGCACCGTCGTAATCACCCAGTCGGAACATCGCGGCGCCGCGACGCTCCCAGGCGAGCGCCGATTCGTTAGTACGCAGCAACTGGTCGAGCACGTTGATGACCTGCGCGTCTTCGCCCAGCGATCGCAGGCTCTCGGCCAGGTTCACGAGCAACTCGGGTGAGATCGGATCGACCAATTCCGCGGCCTGCTGGTACTCGTCCACAGCGCGGCGGTGTTCGTCCATGGCGGCGTAGATCGAGCCCAGATTGATGCGGGCCGGCGCGCTGTTGGGGTCGAGGAACACGGCGCGTTCGGCAAATGGTCTTGCCCGGCTCGGTTCTTCGGCTTGCATGTAGGCGACCGAGACGTTGATGTTGGCCAGTGGATCGGTAGGGTCGAGTTCGAGCGAGGTGAGGTACGCGCGGATGGAATCGCTGACGCGGCCCAGCATCTGCAGAGCCCGGCCCAGATGGAAGTGGTTTCGCGGGTTGTTGGGGTCGAGCCTGACCGCCCGAGTCAGGTACTGCTCGGCCGATGCGGCGTCATCGAGGTCCATTGACGCGAGCCCGGCGCCAACGTAGGCCCGAGTGAGCAGCGGATTGAGCTCGATGGCGCGCTCGAACTCTGCCAGGGCGGCCTCGGGGTCGCCTAGCCGGACGTGGGCGACGGCCTGGTCGGCGGCGTCCTCGGCGGCTTGCGACTGGGCCTGTTGCCTGGGCGACGGGCCCGAACTGCATGCCGTCAGGCAGAGGCCAGCACCAACCAAGGCCGCCAGCAGGGCCACCTTGGTTGAGGTCTGTCGTCCGCGAGCCTGCCTGTCGATCATCCACTGCCCCTTCCCAACGCGACCGGTGCCGTCGGCGAGTTGCCGAGCCCTTCCAACGATCGGCAAGCCGGGCGGGTTCGGCCCAACACACCGGCAGAGCCCATTATCGCACCCATCGAGTCCCCAGGTGAGGTGCTGCGCCCAGCTTTGGCCATCTGTGATCCCGATGCGCAATTTCGGCCGATAAGAGTTCGATGGCTTGGTGCCATTCTTGGGAATCCATACTCACAAACGACCCCGACTTCCGCAAGGGCTATATGTCTCCGATGCCATCGTCTATCTCCGGCCTCAAGATCAGCCTTGCTGGTTTTGTGAGGTTTTTGATCGTTGCTTTATTCGCAGGTTCTTGGGTCGTTTCAGCGACGGGCTGCATGCGGAAGTCCGAACTGCCGGTGACCCTGAGCTTCCGCAACGTGCGGGCCGTGGTGGTGCAGGGCGACAGCACCGGCGGGCGGGCCCGGGTGACCCGCAGCGAGTGGGACCAGATCTGGCCGGTGGTCATCCGACACCACAAGGTGAGCAATCGGATGGCGATGAAGCCCAGCTTCGATGCCGGCCCGCCCACGATGGATTCCATCGCGGGCGTGGAAGTGCGGGATTACACAGCCACGATCGTCGTGGACAGCTTCAAGGGGCTGTCAAAGCTGCACCGGAGCCTGGAAGACCTCCAGGGCCAGCCGATCGCGCCGGGCCGCCGATTGCAGCTTTCCCTCAGCGAGGTGTCGCTCGGATTCTCGGGCAACTTCATCAGTGCCCGCCGCACCGAGATGCTCCAGGGCCGGACGCTGCCGGGCGCCACGGTCGTGCTGTACGACCGAGATCCCGATCGGCCGCGCATCGTGCGAGCCGACGAGACCGGCGAGTGGATGGCCCCGATCGTGACCAGGCCCGACCAGCGATCCGTCGTGGGCTACAGCGTGCCGCCGGGCGTGCGAGACCGGCCCGAGACGCGGCGGTACTTCCGCATCGACCTGCGCACCAATATCGGTGAGGACATCGACGAGCGCCGCTTCAACAACGAGATCGAGGCGATGCGCGGCGGGATGGGCGCCTTCATCAACCGCATCACCGGCTGAGCGCGGCGCTACCGTCCGCCCATGAGCGAATTCAAGGATCGTGTGGCCATCGTCACGGGCGCGAGCGCGGGTATTGGCCTGTCGTGCGCGCGCATGCTGGCAGAGGGCGGGGCGGTGGTCGTGGTGAACGCCCGGCGGACGGGCCGGCTGGACGAGCTGGTCGAGATCGATCACACCCGCGTGAGGCCCGTTGCGGGTGATGCGGCCGAGCCCGATGTGATCGAGGCGATGCTCGAGGCCGCCAAGGCGGTCGGCGGGCGTGAAGCCGACCTGGTCATCGCCAACGCCGGGCGTGGGCTGCGGGGGTCCCCGTTGGATTCCGACGAGGCCGAGTGGGAGGACGTGCTACGCATCAACACGCTGGCGGCGGCCAGGCTCATGCGGGCGGCCATCCATCGGATGTTCGCCGAGGTGGGCGAGTATCAAGGGCCTCCAAAGCAGCCGCGCGACGTGGTGGTGCTGGGCTCGACGGTGGGGCGGAACCTGAGCCCGTTCAGCAGCTTCTACGGCGCGGCCAAGGCGGCGGTCCACATGCTGGCCGAGGCGATGCGGCGCGAGGCCGGGCCCAAGGGCGTGCGCGTGACGACCATCGAGCCGGGCGTGGTGGCCAGCGAGTTCCAATCGGCGGCGGGCTACGACCCCGAGGCGTTCGGCGAGTTCATGGAATCGATGGCGCCGGTGCTGACGCCCGATGACGTGGCGCGGGCGATTCTGTTCGGCTGCGCGCAGCCGGCGGGGGTCCACCTGAGCGAGATCATGCTGCGCCCGACGCGGCAGGCGTATCCGTGAGCTTGCAACGAAAAGCCCGGGCTTGCGCCCGGGCCTCGTGCTGATCTCAGGTCCTGGTTACTTCACTTCGAGCAGTTCGATGTCGAAGACCAGGTTGGCGCGCGGGGGGATGCTTGGGGGCGAGCCGCGCTCGCCGTAGCCCAGGCTGTAGGGGATCTCGAGGCGGCGCTTGCCGCCCTCCTTCATGCCGGGGATGCCGATCTGCCAGCCCTGGATGAGGTTGCGCAGCGGGAACGTGATGGGCTCGCCGCGGTCGTAGCTCGAGTCGAACTGGGTGCCGTCCTCGAGGGTGCCGCGGTAGTGGACCTTGACGGTCGCGCCGGGCGGGCACTCGGTGCCCCCACCAACTTCAACGTCTTCGGCCACCAGTCCACCGGCGAGTTCTTGTCGTTCAGTCATTCGAATCGGGTCCTTTCTGCCCGGGCGTTCCCGGGGCGGTCGTTATCGATGTGTTGGGGGTGGCGGGGCTTATTGCACGGCGGCCAGTTCGATCTCGAACACCAGGCTGCTGCCCGGCGGCACCATGGGCGGGTTGCCCGCTTCGCCGAAGCCCTGCTCGGCGGAGAGTTCGATACGGCGCACGCCGCCGACCTTCATGCCCACGATGGCCTTGCGCAGGCCGGGCAGGGGCGGCTGCCCGTCGAGGGGGATCGGCTGCAGGTCGTCGGTGGCGAACGTGTTGGCGACGACCTCGCCGTCGGGCAGCTTGGCCATCATGTAGACGAAGGCCTGCTGGCCGGCGGTCGCCTCGGGGCCCGCGCCGACGGCGACGTCGCGGATGGTGATGCCCTCTTCGAGTTCGGTGGGTTCGCCCGCGAACTCGGTTGCGAATTCACGCGGGGGCTCCCACGAGACGAGTTCGATCTCGAAGGTCAGCGTGGCATTGGGCGGCACGACGGGCGGCCGGCCCTCCTCGCCGAAAGCCAAGGCGGGCGGTATCACGATCTGGCGTGTCTCGCCCGGCAGCATGCCGACCATGCCCTCGCGCCAGCCCTCGATGGTGAACTCCATGGGGAGCTTGATGGGGGCGCCCTGCTCGAAGCTCGAATCGAAGCGGGTGCCGTCCTCGAGCACGCCCAGCGTGTGGAGCGTGACGACCGACCCCTCGGGCAGGGGCTCGGCGTCGGGGTCGCCTTGCTCGACAATGCGGACGACCAGGCCGTTGTCGCGCGTTTCTTCGCTGATCCACTCGGTGCTGAGCTCGCGCTGGTTGATGAAGCTCAGGACCTCGACCTCGAAGACCAGGTCGGCGTTGCCGGGGATCTTGGGTGGGCTGCCCTGCGCGCCATAGCCCAGGGCCGCGGGGATCTCGATGCGGCGTTTGCCGCCGGCCTTCATGCCCAGGAGTCCTCGCGAGAAGCCCTCGATGAGCGCGCCGGGATCGAGCTTGAACTTCGCGGGTTCGCCGCGGTCGTAGCTGGCGTCGAACTGCTCGCTGGTGTCGGCCAGCACACCCCGGTAGTGGACGATGGCGGTCGCGCCGGGCTTGAGCTCTTCCTGGCCCTGGCCCACCTCGATATCGCGCACGACCAGGCCGTCGCCAAGATCCTGGGGCTCGCCCGCGAACTCGCTGGCCAATTCGGGCCTCTCGGGCGGCTGGGGGTTGCGCACGTCGACCAGCTCGAGCTCGAAGACAAGGTCCGAGCGCGGCGGGATCACCGGCGGGCGGCCCTGGGCGCCGTAGGCCATGGCCCAGGGGATCTCGATGCGGCGTTTGCCGCCAACTTTCATCCCTAGCAGGCCCTCGGAGAAGCCGGCGATGACGCCGGTGAGGGGGAACTCCGAGGGTTCGCCCCGGCTATAGCTCGAATCGAACTCTTCGCCCGACTCGCGGAAGGTGCCCCGGTAGTGGACGGTCACGGTCGCGCCCGGCTCGACGGCCTGGCCTTCACCAACGACGGTGTCGGTGATGCCAAGCTCGGTGAAGCCCTCGGAGGCCACCGGCTGGGCTGGGGTTTCGTCCGCAGGCTCGCCGGGTGATTCGGCCGCGGGCTCCTCGCCACCGGGCTGCTCAGCGGATGGCTGCCCATCGGGCGTTCCAGCCGCGGGCTGCTCGTCTTGGGGCTGCTCGGGCTGGGCCGTGGTAGAGGAATCGCCCGAGGGCGCTTGCGGGTTCGAGTTGCCGCAGCCGCCGACGAGTGTGGTTCCGGCGATCGCCAAGAGCGTCAGGACGCGGGTGGGTGTGGTCGAGAACTTGGTGTAATCCATCGAGAATGGTAGCCGGCGGCCCGGTTGGCCCGGGTTTGGGATGAGTTTTGGTTCATGGTTTCCCGGCGATTGGGCTCGTTGGTCGGTCACTACCATCGCCGGTGACCACCAGCGATCCCGCCAACCTCCCATGCATCGCCGTTTCGATGGGCGACCCCGGCGGCATCGGGCCCGAGGTGCTGTGCGCGGCCGTGCGAGGTGGGGCGGCCGAGGGGGCGCGGGTCGTCATCTACGGCCCATCGCGGGCGCTCGGTCGGCACGAGTGGCCCGTGGTCCACGAATTGGCGGACATTGACCAGAGCGAGCCCGTGGTCGTGTGCCAGCTCGGTGACGACGACGGCCAGCCGTTCGATCACGACTCGACGCCCCGAGGTGGGGCCGTCAGCCACGCCCAGGTGCTGCACGCCATCGACGCGACCAGGCTGCCCGAGGGCCACCCGGCGAAGGCCCACGCCATCTGCACCGGCCCCATCAGCAAGGCGGCCTGGGTGGCGGCGGGGCACGGGCGGCACCTGGGCCACACAGAACTGCTGGCCGAGCGGCTGGAGGCCGGCCGCCACGCGATGGCGTTCGTGAGCCCGAACCTGCTCGTGGCGCTGGTGACGGCCCACATCCCGCTACGGGAGGTGGCCTCGGCCATCACGACCGAGCGCGTGGGCGAGGTCATCGAACTGGCCGCCGGGCTGTGCCGCGATCTGGGCATCGAGGATCCCAGGGTTGCTGTTGCGGGGGTGAACCCACACGCGGGCGAGGGCGGGGCTCTGGGTACCGAGGACGACGCGATCATCGCGCCCGCTGTCGAAGCGGCCCGGGCAAGCGGTATTGACGTTGCGGGGCCCTTGCCGGGCGACACGGTCTTCCGCGACGCCCGCCGGCCCGCCGGGAAATTCGACATCGTGGTGGCGATGTTCCACGATCAGGCCCTGGCACCGCTGAAATTGGTCGCCTTCGACAGCGCGGTGAACATAACCTTGGGGCTCGGCGTGCCCCGGACCAGCCCCGACCACGGGACCGCCTTCGGCATCGCCGGGCGGGGCGTGGCCGACGCGGGATCGATGGCCGCCGCCCTGGCGCTGGCCGCACGGCTCGCCGCCGCACGTTCGACCTCCCCCACGTAGCGGCGCTCGCGAGTGTCGTGGAAGCCCTCCCATGACCCTCCCCGGCGCTCCAGAAGAACAACGCCTGCTGCTCCGGCACCCGCTGCTGGACATGCTGTTCATCGCCGCGCCCAGCATCGTGCAGATGGTCAGCTACTCGGCGATGCAGTTCGTCGACATGCAGATGGTGACCCAGTGGGGCGACGACCCGGTATACGTCTCGGCCCAGGGCAACGGCGGCATGGCCGTGTGGATCCCGCTCTCGCTGATCTTCGGCATGTCGGGCGTGGTGTCGAGCTTCGTCTCGCAGAACCTGGGCGCGGGCTCGCCGCGCAAGGGTGCGCAGTATGTTTGGGCGCAGTGGTGGATCGCGCTGGCGACGGCGGTAGTGCTGCTACCGATGGTGTTCGCGCTCCCCCCGGTCTTCGCAAAGATGGGACACTCGCCCGAATTGGTTGATCTGGAAACGGGCTACGCCAACATCCTGATCTACGGCGCGATCCTGACGATGGGCGCGCGGACCGTCGCCCAGTACTTCTTTGGTATGCACAAGCCGCTGGTGCCGATGGCCGCGGCCCTGCTGGGCAACGTCGTGAACGTGCTGGCGAATTTTGTGCTGATCTTTGGGTTGCTGGGCTTCCCCGAGCTTGGATTGATGGGCGCGGCCCTGGGCACGGTCATCGGCAGCGCGGTCGAGATGCTCATCCCCGCGGCCATGTTCCTGATGCCGCACTGGGCGAAGAACTTCGACACCCGCACCGCGTGGAAGCCGGCCTCCAAGCCCATCAAGGAGATCCTGCGCGTCGGCACGCCCGCGGGCCTCATGATGGTCAACGAGATGGTCTGCTTCGGCTACCTCATGGTGGGGCTCGGCGGCCGCTTTGGCGAGGCCCAGCAGGCCGCAGGCTGG
Source organism: Phycisphaera sp. (assembly GCA_025916675.1). NCBI lineage: Bacteria > Pseudomonadati > Planctomycetota > Phycisphaerae > Phycisphaerales > Phycisphaeraceae > Phycisphaera > Phycisphaera sp. The sequence goes on along the minus strand of CP098402.1, from coordinate 2,393,814 downwards.
GTCGCGCTGCGGTACATGAGCCTGTCGTTCATGCCCACGGTGGGGCTGTCGATCGCCATCACCGCCATCGTCGGCCGGCTCATCGGCATGGGCCGGCTCGACCTGGCCGAGAAGCGGGCCTGGCTTGGCATGGGCCTGGGCATCGCGTACATGGGCACCTGCGCCACGTGCTTCATCGTGTTCCGCGAGCAGCTCATGGGCCTGTTCGTGACCGAGGACATGGACGCCGAGAGCGCCGCCGAACTCGTGCGCGTGGGCTCGATGATCCTGATCGCCGCGGCGGTGTTCCAGACGTTCGACGCCGTGGCGGTGACGATGACCGGCGCCCTGCGCGGGGCGGGCGACACGCTGGTGCCCAGCGTGCTGACGATCGTGCTGTCGTGGCTGCTCATCGTCGGCGGGGGGCACTTAGCTGTCGCGGTGAAGCCCGAGTGGGGTGCCGTTGGCCCCTGGATCTTCGCCTCGGCCTACATCGTGGTGCTGGGCGTGGCGTTGCTGGTGCGCTTCAAGCTGGGGGCGTGGAAGCGGATGAAGCTGTCGGGGGACGAGATCGAGGTGTGAGGGGCGGGGAAGGCATCAGGGATCCGGCACCAGGCATCAGGGAAGAGAAGAGGCCACGAAAAAGGGGAGAGCGCCCAACCGCTCTCCCCCTGATGCCTGATGCCTGATGCCCAGTGCCCGATGCCTTCTTCCTACTCACACCCCGCGTCGAACTCGTTCTGGAAGGCCAGGAAGTCGAACAGCGTGAGCACGCCGTCGCCGTCGAGGTCGGCCGCGAGGTCGCCGGCGGCGAAGGCGTTCTGGAAGGCGAGGAAGTCGAAGATGGAGAGCGAGCCGTCGCCGTCGAAGTCGGCGGGGCAGCCGCCGTTGACGCGGATGATGGTTGAGCCTTTCGTCACAGCCGGAGATTCGGCAAACACGCCACCGCTGCCGCCGAGACAGCCCGAAACGTGACGCAGCGAGATGGTTTCGAGCTCGAGGTTTCGTGGCGTGAGATCATCGATCGTGATCTGCACGTCCATGATGTGGAGCGGGTTGTCGAATAGGAAGATGCCGCCGCCGCCTTGGATGTACGCGAAATCTACGATGCGAACACCGTATGCTCGTGCCGGTCCACCCGAATCGCACGCGTCATTAAAACCGAAAGACGGCAGTGCACAATCCACGATTATCGCCGACGCGTAGTCGACCACGGGATGGCTCAACTGCATCTCGAACCAACCGCCGTACACGAGCGGTTCGCCCTCCGAGCAGCCGATGCCGGTCCATGAGTTGATTCGCACGATAGCGATGGGATCTGCCGCATCTGGGTGCCGGAGAACGTCGAGGATGTAGCTAGCCTCAAAGTCCTGGCCGGTCGCGAGATCCGCGATAGCGAGTATGCCCAGTGCCATGGTGCCAATGCGGCGGCGGTGTGGGATCATGCCGATGTGCCCTCCGCATTGCTCATATGGGCACTATGACCGATATCGGGTCGCAAGTCAAGGGCACTTGGGCTTCGTCCGCCGGGAGCGGTCGGGAATAGGGTCCATTACCCGGCGGGAGTCACCTCGGCCTAGAATCGTGATCCCGCAATCCCCTCGATTTGCCAAAGCCCGGAGGTCTCGCCTTGAGTTCCAGCTCGTCCCCTAGTGCGCTCGATATGGTCATTGGTTCTGGTGGAGACTCGGCCCTGGCCGGCCGGCTGCTCGGGGAGGCCCGCGAGCAGGCCGCCGCGGGCGATCGGCTGGATGCCATCGGCACGCTCCGAAAGGCCGTGCAGGCCGACGCGGGGCACGACGAGGCGGCCTTCCAGCTTGCCTACCACCTCGACCTGGCCGGCGAGGAGGACGAGGCTATCAGTCTCTACGAGCGGCTGTGCGACAAGACGCCCGCTCCGGTGAACGCCCTGCTGAACCTGGCCGTGCTGTACGAGGACCGCCAGGAGTACAACCGGGCCGAGCGGTGCCTGCGGCAGGTGCTCGATACCGACCCGAACCACCCCCGGGCCCGGCTTTACATGAAGGACGTGGTGGCCAGCCGCGACGAGGGCACCATCGAGGACTCCGAGAGCGACCACATCAAGCGTCGCCAGGAGATGGAGATGGCGGTCACCGACTTCGATCTGTCGGTGCGCACGCGGACGGCCCTGAAGCGGATGAACATCCGCACGCTGGGCGACCTGCTGCGGACGACCGAGGCCGAGCTGATGAGCTACAAGAACTTCGGGGACTCGAGCCTCGACGAGATCAAGAAGATGCTGTCTGGCAAGAACATGGCCCTGGGCCAGGGCGTCGACGATGGCCACCGCTCGGGCCGCCGGACCGCCCTCGACCGCTTCCGCGGCACCAGCCAGGAGGCCATGCTGAACAAGCCCGTGACGGATCTGGCCCTCAGCGTGCGTGCCCGCCGGGCGCTGCAATTGCTGAACATCCAGAGCCTGGGCGACCTGGTGAGCCACACCGAGGCCGAGCTGATGGGTGTGAAGAACTTCGGCGCCACTTCACTTACGGAGGTGAAGGAGCGGCTGGTCGAGATCGGTATGGGGCTTCGGACAATCGAAGAATAAGGGATTTTACTTATTATTGTCGCCTTGCAGCGGCAAGATTTGCGCGAAAACACAGGCTCACCCCACCTCAATCGGGTGTTGGGTGAGTTTTTTGTATGGAATGAGCAAAAAGGCCTTTACAAGACCCCGTGGTTTCGGTTAGTCTGCACTCGTTCCGGGCAAAGTTCCGGGATGCATTCCTCGCAACAGGCGACCCGGCGTCTCGTGGAGTCGGGTCGCCTTTTTTGCGCTCCTATGCCTTCAGGAATGTTCTACGACGACTCTCCGCCATCGGATGCGGTCTCATCCGGCCTTTCCCCGGTCTTCTGGTAGGATCGGCGGCCGCCGGCGTAGATCTCTGGGTCAACCCGTACTTCCATCGGCTCGCCGGCCTGGTGTTGGCGGTGGAGCTGTTTGAGCACCGGGACGCACCAGCCGCAGCCGGTGCCGGCCCCGAGGCACTCGCTGATAAGCGAGGCCACGGGCGGGTCTTCTCGCTTGACGTAGGCCCGGATCTTGCCCAGTGGGACGTGGAAGCACAAGCAGACGTTGTCGTCTGGGCCCATCACGGCTGGTCGGCTTCCGGCTCGGGCAGGGGCTCTCCCAGCGTGTAGTGGAGGCGATGCCCGAGCAAGCGTTCCATCACGGCTGGTCGGCCGCCGACCTCTTCCATCCGGAGCATCGCCTCGTTGAGGGGGATGCCTTCTTCCTCGACGAAGTAGGCGGCCCACAACATGCGGGCGCGGCCACCCGAAGCGCAGTGGATCATGATCGGCCCCTCGACGCCATCGATGGCATTGGTAAACGCATCGAGTTGGTCGGGCGTGTATCCGTTGTCGCCGCCCATCGGGATCGCGACGTAGGCCATGCCGCGGCTCTCGACCTCTTCGCGCGGGTCGAATTCGAGGCGATCGACCTCGGGCTGGGTGCGGAGGTTGACCACCAGCGTGGTGCCTGCCCGGGCTTGCCGCTCGTAGTCGCCCGGCATGGGCTGGCCGGCGATGCGCCAGCGGTCCCACTGGTGGACCTCGATGGGCTCGGGCTCGGCGGCGGCCATGCTGTCGGGCGTGGCGGCCGGTTCTTCGGTGGTGGCGCACCGTTGGCAGGCGCAGCCGCCGGTAGCAATCAGCCCGGCGATACCAAGGCACAGGACAACGGTCTTGCGTGGTTCGATCATGCGTAAGCGTACCATGCCCGCCCCGCTGGCGTTTCGTGGCGGCGGGACGTGAAAGGACGGCGGCGATGAGCTCGATGCGTGTGAAGGATGCCCTTCTGGCCGAGGTTGGGGCGGGCGTGACCCTCAAGGGCTGGGTGCGGACCCGGCGGGACTCGAAGGCGGGGCTGAGCTTCATCCAGTTGCACGACGGCTCGTGCTTCGACCCGATCCAGGTCGTCGCCAAGACCGACCTGCCGAACTATGAGAACGAGGTCCTGCACCTGACCACGGGGTGCGCGGTCGAGGTCGATGGCGAGCTGGTCGAGAGCCAGGGCAAGGGCCAGCGCGTGGAAGTGGTCGCGAAGGAAGTTCGGGTCGTTGGCATGGTCGACGACCCGGATACGTACCCGGCCAGTGCCAAGCGGCACAGCTTTGAGTACCTGCGTGAGGTGGCGCACCTGCGACCGCGCACCAACACGTTCGGCGCGATGGCGCGAGTTCGGCATCGCCTGGCGTACGCCGTGCATAGCTACCTCGAGCAGAACGGGTTCTATTGGATCCACACACCCATCATCACGACGAGCGACGCGGAGGGCGCGGGGCACCTCTTTCGCGTCAGCACGCTGGACGCGATGAACCCGCCGCTGACCGAGGACAAGCGGGGTGTGGACTGGACCGAAGACTTCTTCGGCAAGCAGGCGTTCCTGACGGTATCGGGGCAGCTGAACGTCGAGACGTACTGCTGTGCGCTCAGCCGGGTCTATACGTTCGGGCCGACGTTCCGGGCGGAGAACAGCAACACGAGTCGGCACCTGGCCGAGTTCTGGATGATCGAGCCCGAGATCGCGTTCGCCGACCTGAACGACAACGCGAAGCTGGCCGAGGGGTTGCTCAAGCACGTGTTCGACGACGTGCTGACGCACTGCGCCGACGATGCCAAGTTCTTCGACGAGCGCATCGAGAAGGGGCTGGTCGATCGGCTGAAGCACGTGATCGCGTCGCCCTTCCGGATGCTGCCCTACACCGAGGCTGTGGACATCCTGCAGAAGTGCGGCAAGAAGTTCGAGTTCCCCGTCGAGTGGGGCACCGACCTGCAGAGCGAGCACGAGCGGTACCTGACCGAAGAGAAGTTCAAGCAGCCGGTGGTAGTGGTGGACTATCCCAAGGACATCAAGGCGTTCTACATGCGGATGAACGATGATGGGAAGACAGTAGCCGCGATGGACGTGCTGGTGCCGGGCGTGGGCGAGCTGATCGGTGGCAGCCAGCGCGAGGAGCGGCTGGACGTGCTGGACAGTCGCATCGACGAGATGGGCCTGCCCAAGGACGAGTACGGCTGGTATCGCGATCTGCGCAAGTATGGCACCGTGCCGCACGCGGGCTTCGGGCTGGGCTTCGAGCGGCTGGTGATGTATTGCACGGGGCTGCAGAACATCCGCGATGCGATCCCCTTCCCGCGGGCGACGGGGCAGGCGACGTTCTAGACCATCGCCTTGGTGGCTCCGGCCAGCATGAACGAGCCGCAGGCGAGTACGAGACCCGTCGGGCCAGCCGTTGCGCGTGCGTGCTCCAGGGCATTGGCGGGGTCGGCCAGTGACTCGCACTCGGGCTTGTAAATCGACGCGAGTTCATCGGCCGGGCGCGAGCGTGGGCCGGCCTGGGTGAAGACGACGCTGGCGTTGGTCTCGGCCAATTGGTCGAGCATGCCGGCGGCGTCTTTGTCTCGTGCGCAGCCGAAGAGGATGACGAGGGGGCCGTCGTGCGCGGGTAGGGCAGCGAGGGTGGCGCGTAGGGACGCGGGTGTGTGGGCGCCGTCGATGATGACGGTCGGATTAGTTGCGATGGTCTCCATGCGGCCGTCGCGGGGCGTGCGTTGGAGGCCCTCGGCGATGGCGGCGTCGGTGAGATTTTCGCCCAGCAGCACGGCGCATGCGGCGACGGCGGCTGCGGTGTTGGCGGCCTGGTGGGCACCGGGCAGGGGGCTGCGGACATCGGTATAGCGTCGGTTGTTGGCGGTCACGCCGACAATGGCGTGGCCCGCGTCCAGGCGTTGGGTGAACGGCACGTCTTGGCCCAGCACGAGGAGCGGAGCGCCGGCTTGGGCCGCTTGGTCTCGGAAGGTGTCCAGCACTTCGGTGGGCTGGGGTACGCAGATGGCCGGCACCCCCGGCTTGAGGATGCCCGCCTTCTCGTGCGCGATCGCGGCCAATGTGTCGCCCAGGATGTCGGTGTGCTCGAGCTCGATCGACGCGAGCACGCAGGCGGCCGGTTGCACGATGTTGGTCGAGTCGAGGCGGCCGCCCAGGCCGACCTCAAACACGGCGGCGTCACAGCGGGCTTGGGCGAAGTGGTCGAAGGTGGCGGCGGTGATGGCCTCGAAGTATGTGGGCGAGCCGAAGCGGTCGATGACGTCCTGTGGCAGGTTGGCTTCGGCCTGGGACACACGCCAGAGCGCGGCGCCAAGGTCGGTGTCGCCGATCGGGCGGCGGTCGACGGCGATGCGCTCGTTGGGCGTGATGAGGTGTGGGCTGGTGAACGCGCCCGTGCGCAGGCCCGCCGAGCTGAGGATGCTGGCGGCCATCCGGGTGATGCTGCCCTTGCCCTTGCTGCCGGCCACGTGGATGGCCGGGACCGCCAGGTGCGGGTCGCCCAGGGCGGCCGAGAGGGCGCACATGCGGTCGAGCCTGAGGACGCGGGCGGCCAGGTCGCGGTTGGGCTGACGCTCGAAGTTAACCCTTGAGTTGAGCCAGGCCAGGGCGGCGTCGATGGACCAATCTTGGGGTGGTTTAGGGGGCGGAGCTTGCTTGTGGCCGTCGGGGGCCGATGATCCGGGCATGGCCGAGCATAGTGATGGACATCCTGGCGTGAAATTCGGTCCGTTCCCCGAGTCGCACCCCGACCGCGGGCACGACTCGTGGCGGGTGCTACGGATCATGAGCGAGTTCGTGGATGGGTTCGACACGCTCGAGCGGCTGCCGCCGGCGGTGACGGTGTTCGGGTCGGCCCGCACCAAGCCTGACGACCCGATGTACGAGGCGGCCCGGGAGATGGGACGGGCGCTGGCCGAGTCGGGACTGACGGTCATCACCGGGGGCGGGCCGGGCATCATGGAGGCGGCCAACCGCGGGGCCTACGAGGCGGGCGGGCGATCGGTGGGCATGAACATCGCGCTGCCGATGGAGCAGGCCCCCAACCCGTACCAGACCGACGAGTTGGATTTCGAGTACTTCTTTGTGCGGAAGGTCATGCTGGTGAAGTACGCCCGCGCGTTCGTGATCTTCCCGGGGGGCTTTGGCACGCTCGACGAGTTCTTCGAGGCGATGACGCTGATGCAGACGCTGAAGGTCAAGCCCTTCCCGCTGATCCTGTACGGATCGGAGTTCTGGGCCGAACCGGTGCGGTGGATTACCGAATCGATGTGTAACAAATTCCGAACGGTCTCGGAGAGCGACCTTTCCCTGTTTCACTTAGTGGACGGGATCGGTCAGGCTATGGACTTTGTAAAGCAAGCGATCGAGGGAACATACGAGACGGCGTTGCCCGACGTTGTCGGCACGGCGGCGCGGGAAACCGGCGAGGGAACCCGCCGTGGCGTGCATCCCAGGCGGGGTTCTCCACCATCCGAGGGAACTGCATCAAAAACTCCTCGCCATTTCGAAGCAGACTGAGTTGATTCTTGATCGGAAATCTGGGATACTGCCCGTCCGGGGCGCTCGTATCTCTTGCGAGAGCCCCGACTAGGCTCTTATCGGCCGAGACTTTCGTGGGGATCGGCCACTCATTGCCCCATCGCGGGTCGACACCCATCCAGGAGTCGCCATGGCTTCCACCGGCAATGCGAGTATCCAGAACGACAAGAACGTGACCAAGAAGCACCTGGTCGACCAGATCACGCGGCGGACGAGCCTCTCACGGCATGACGTGCAGGCCGTGGTCCAGGGCGTGTTCGACGAGGTGATCGACGCGGTCGGTCAGGGCAAGCGGATCGAGATTCGTGATTTTGGTGTGTTCGAGGTGAAGTCTCGGGCCGCCCGGACCGCCCAGAACCCGAAAACACTCGAGCCCGTGCCCGTGCCGCCCAAGCTGGCGGTGCGGTTCAAGCCCGGCCGGCTTATGAAGGCGGCTCTCGAGATCGAAGCCGCCCCCGTACCGATTTCCTCGGTCGAGCCGTCGCTCAATGGGCACGCCCATGCCGGGGACGAGTCACCGATGGTCGAGGTGCCCGCTCGCGAGCGCGTGCCGGCGGGCGTGGGTCGCGGCTGATCTGGCTCTCGTGACGGCTTCGGGATTCCTCCTGGCCGGACCTTGCCGCGGGTGACGCGGGCGGGGTGGCTTGTATAATCGCGCTCGATCGAACTACTTGCCGGGCTATGGGCGAAGGAGTCTCGCCGCCGGCCCGTTCTTGATTCTGGAGCCTTGCCATGCCGCACATCATCGCCGAGCCCTGCATCGGTACGAAGGACACCTCGTGCGTCGAGGTGTGCCCGGTGGATTGCATCCATCCGGGCAAGGACGAGGGCGACTTCGAGAACGCCACGCAGCTCTACATCGATCCCGACACGTGCATCGACTGCGGGCTGTGCGTGGACGAGTGCCCGGTGCAGGCGATCTTCCCCGAGGAGGACCTGCCCGAGCAGTGGAACAAGTACGTCGAGCTGAATCTGGATTTCTACAAGGACAAGTAGGCCAGGGCCGCGTCAAGCGGTGGGTGCCCCAACAACGCCATCGAGACTGGACTTACCTTTTTGTTCACCCTGCGGTAAGACCGTGAACGTGCCATCTGTTTCCAGAACCACGGCGTGGGCGTTCTGCATGCCCTGGAGGCCGGCCCCGCGTAACGCCATGTGGACTTCATCGGGAGTGACGCGGGCACGCTTAAGAGCGTCGTCGAGGAGCTCGCCGTTGTAGAGCAGGAGCAGGGGCTCACCGGTGATGGCCCTACGGACCCACCGCGCACGAACGCTGATCCATGTTACGAGAAACTGCAGCCCCACCAGAGTGCCCACCGCGACGGTCCCCTCGGCGAGCGTGACTTCCTTGCTCAGCAGGATGGAAGCGAGGGTCGATCCAAGGGCGATGGTGACGATGAAGTCGAACGCGTTCATCTTCGAGAGCGTTCGCAATCCCGACAGCCGCAGATAAGTCACGATCATCACGTAGGCAAGGATGCCAAGGATCAAGGTACGGACGATGCCTTCCCATCCGTCGAAAAAGATGTGCATTTTGCGTCTCCCTCCCCGCATGGTACGGAGGGGAGAACCAAATCATGCGACCTTGTCGTCTTTTCTGAAGGCCGCGCGGGCGGCGGCGTGGCGTTGGAGTTGCTTGTCGGTGCGCACGTTGTGGGGCGCTTGCGGCGGCTCTGTCCAGTCCTCGGCCCGGCCCAGGTCGACCGCGGCGTTCTGCACCTTGCGATAGCCCAGCAGGCGGATGATCTCGAGCACGTCGCTCCAGGCGGGGAAGGTGACCTGGTTGCCCTTCTTGAAGGCGTCGATGGCCATCAGGAACATGAACTGCTCCTGGGTCATCTCGCCCTCTTCGGCGGCACGGTGGGCGTCGCTCAGGCGGCGGCCGCGGCCGCGGCGGCGTTCGAAGCCGGTGGGTGCCACGTCGCCTCCGGGCATGTCCCGGCGGTCGAGGCCCAGACGGCGGTCGACGACCTCGGCGCGGCGGGGCTCGGGCGGGGGTGGTGAGTCGTCGCCGTCGATTTCTTCGGTGCCGGCAAGCGGAGCGATGGCCTCGTCGAGCGAGGCGGTCTCGGCCTCGTCGAGTTCGTATTCATCGACTTCGGGCCGGGCGGGCTTGGGGTCTTGGTTTTGCTTGCGTGGCATGGCCGGCGTGCTCCTGGCCGCCGGCAAGCCGCGCTGAGGGTGCGGGCGGGCCTTGGGCCTTAGAGGTCTTCGTCTTCCTCATCGGCATCGCTGTCGTCGTCGGCCACATCATCATCGTCGTCGTCGTCGAGGAAGTCGGCGTCGTAGTCCTCATCTTCCTCCTCATCGTCGTCGTAGTCGAGATCCTCAAACTCGTCATCATCGTCATCGTCGTAGGCGACAACGTCCGAGTTGCCGCGCCACGAGGGGGCACCCTCGGTGGCCCGGCCGGGCAGGGCCCAGATAACTTCGTCGGTGTTCAGTGTGAGCGTGGGCATTGTCTTCTCGTCCGCGTCGGTGGGGGGCACTGGTTCCCACCGGATGTCCAAAACGGGCCGTTTCACCGGTTGCTCTGCGAGGCTCGGTGCCGGATGGCCCCGTCCGTTGGGGTGTGCCGGCGCGCTCGGGGAGCGCCGCAAGGCTACACCCCTTGCGGGCCGTGTCAACCGGGCTCCGCAAGACCCGGCGGCGGCCACCGGGGGGTGGGCACTTCGGGGGGCCCTGGGGCTACCATCGGCCGCATGTCCGACGCGCCCGCAAGCCCACAGGCCGCTCCATCCGCCGATGCCACCAAGGCGGGCGATTCCCGGTTCGTGCCGGGAGCCGAGCGATTCCATCCGGTGGCCGGTGTGGCGGGGCTCGTTCTGCCGGGCCTGGGTCATGTGCTGCTGGGACAGCCAAGGCGTGCGGTCGCCATCGCGATTGGCGTGCTGGGGCTGTTCTTCGGCGGGCTGCTGCTGGGCGGCATCGATACCGTGGACAGCCGCGAGGACCGCCTGTGGTTCTACGTCCACGCCTTCGTGGGGCCGCTGGCCTTCGGGGCCGACTGGGTGAACCAGAACCGATTCAAGGCCTGGTCGATGGACCCCAACACGGCCGGTCGGCTCGAGCCGACGTTCCGCTCGGCGTATCCCGGCGAGGTGCGCGTGGCGTCGGATCAGGGCGATGGGATGCCCCATCCGCAGCTCGTGCAGACGCCCCAGTGGGGCGACGCGAACCTGTACCAGGGCACCGCGGGTGCCGGCAAGTCGGTCGGCAAGGTGAACGAGGTGGCGCTGCTGATGTGCGCTCTGGCGGGCATGCTCAATCTGGTGGCCGTGCTCGATGCGCTGTTCAACCGCCGCTTACCCGAGTCCGAGTTGTACGGCTCGGGAGGCGCCTCGTGATGGTGCAGATGCTCGCCTGGCGGCCGTTGATCGACCCCATCGACGCTCATGCGTGGTGGTTCATGCTGCTGCTGCCCATCGCGTTGCTGGTGAGCCTGGCGTGGAAGGCCGTGCGTGTGGATGACATCAAGCGGTTACCGCGGCCGGTGATCGTGATGACGGTGCAGGTGATCCTGGCGATGCTGGGGCTTGGGCTGGCGGCGTTCGTGGGGCTCGTCGTGGTGCTGCCCATCCTGATGGATGTCGCGCGATGACTGCCCGGCCGGTGTCCCTGCTGCTGGTGCTCCTGAGCGGGCTTTTGCTGTGCGGCTGCGTGACTCGGCCCACGGCCGGCGTCGAGGCGGGCGCGGCCACGCAAGCGACCGACGAGGCCATCGTTCTGACGTTCACCGTCGTCGCCAGGAACCGGGGCGAGACCGAGTTGCCGCTGCGGATGGTCGACTACAAGCTCGTGGTCGATGGCAAGCGGGTGTTCCGCGGTCGACGCAGCGCCGAGGCCACGCTGTCGCGTCAAGACGAGCAGCGGATCGAATTACCCGTGCCCGTCAAGTGGGAAGATCTGCCCGAGGGTGAGTCGAGCTATCGCCTGAGCGGCGAGTTCGCCTACACGCTGCCGGGCATCTTCTGGCAGGCGATGTTCGACGCGGGGCTCTATCGGCCCGGCGCGGATTTCGAGCTCGAGGGCACGCTCGATCCGGCGGTGCTGCGCGGCGGCGGCTAAGCGAACTTAGACGAAGTACAGGCCGCTGACGTACTCGCGCACCATGCGCTGTGTGGTGAAGTGGGCGCCGTTGAGCGCGATGGTGTTGGCCATGATGCGGGCCCACTGGGAGCGGTCCTCGTACGCGGGCAGGATCTGGTTTTCGAGCTTGTTGTAGATGTCTTCGGCGTGCTGCTTGTCCTGCGTGTTGGTGGTGGGGGCCTTGCGCTTCCGAGTGGGCGCGAAGTCGTCCTTGCCGATGGCCCAGCCGGTGAGGCCCTCGACGCAGCCCTCGATCCACCAGCCGTCGAGCGTGCTCAGGCTGGGCACGCCGTTGATGGCGGCCTTCATGCCGCTGGTGCCGCTGGCCTCAAGCGGGGGGCGCGGGGTGTTGAGCCAGATGTCGCTGCCGGCGGTCATCAGGCCGCACAGGTCCATGTTGTAGCCGGGCAGGTAGACCACGCGGGCGTGCTTGAGGCGCTTGGCCTTGCGCAGGGTGTCGACGATCATGGCCTGGCCGGGCTCGTCCTTGGGGTGGGCCTTGCCGGCCAGCACGATCTGCATGCCGCCGTGCTTCTCGGCGATCGCGTCGAGGGTCTTGGGGGTGCGCAGCAAGAGGGTGAGCCGCTTGTAGGCCGTGGCGCGTCGGGCGAAGCCGATGGTGAAGGTCTCGACGTCGAAGCCGGCGTCGGTGAGCTCGTTGACGCGGTCGATCAGGGCGACCTTGGCGCGCAGGTGGGCCTTGAGCAGGGACTTGGGATCGAAGTCGAGGGCGAAACGAAGCTCGGAGTTATCCTGGCGCCAGGCGGGGATCTCTTTGTCGAAGAGCTTGGCCATATCGCCGCAGACCCAGGTGCGGGCGTGGATGCCGTTGGTGACCGACTGGATGTCGTCGCGGCCGAACATCTTGCGTGACACCTCGGCGTGGCGGCGGGCGACGGCGTTGATGCGGCCGCTGCCCCAGAAGCCGGTCAGGGTCATGTTGAGCGTGCCCTCCGGGGGCGGGGGCGGTTCGGCCACGGCGGTGCCGCCGTAGCGGCGGCTGGCTTGCTGGCCGACGGCCTGGGTCGCCTGCGGAGCGGCCGTTGGATTGGCGTCCATCGGCGCCTCGTGCATCGCGCCCTCGGGTTCGGCGTGCAGCAGCGCGAAGATCTCGGGGTCGAGGATCTGGTGGACCATCTCCATCGGGAAGCGGTCGTGGCCGGCGGGCACGGGCGTGTGCGTGGTGAAGACGCACTTTTCCTTGACCTCGGCCAGCACGGTGGGGTCGGTGGGCTTGCGATGGGTGTGTCGTGCGATGTGGCGGGTCAGCTCGGGCACCAGGAGGCTGGCGTGGCCCTCGTTCATGTGGTAGATCTTGAGATTCGAGCAGCTCAGCGCCTGGAGCATCCGCACGCCGCCGATGCCCAGGATGGCCTCCTGACGCAGGCGCAGCTCGTCGTCGCCGCCGTAGAGGCGGTTGGTGATCTTGCGGTGGTCGACCTTGTTCTGGGGCAGGTCGGTGTCGAGGAAGATGACCGGTGTCTGGTAGTCGTCGTTGACGTTCTTGAGTGTGGTTTTCCACGCGCCCACGCGCACGGTCCGGCCGTCGAGTTTGACGCTGATCTCGGTGGGCAGCCGCTGGAGTTGCTTCTCGGGCTGCCACTTGATGGGCTCGTCGTGCTGGGTGCCGTCCTTGTCGAGGGTCTGCTTGAAGTAGCCGCCGCGGTGCAGCAGGCTGACGGCCACGACCGGCACGTGCAGGTTGGTGGCCGAGCGGATGGTGTCTCCGGCCAGCACGCCCAGGCCGCCCGAGAACGTCGGGAGCCGGTCGCTTAGGGCGATCTCCATCGTGAAGTAGGCCACGCGGGGATCGATGCCCAGATGCTGGTTGTAGCTGGTCGGCGACATGCGGTGATTCCTTCCGATAATCGAGGCTCGGGCGTCTGGGAGAGCCGGTTGCCGGGCTCGCTTATTCCACTTCGGCAGGTTGGGGCCCGCGGTGCAGCGCAAGATCGTGGGCCTGGGCATACGCCTCGCCCATCTCCATCCAGTCGAAGAGCCAGGACCGCTGCTCGGCGGCGTTGCGGACGCGGATGCGCTCGCGCTGGGTGAGCTGGCAGTACTCGAGCATCCGCTGGGCCAGGGCCTCGACGGCCTGGTCGGCGGTCTTGTGCTTTCGGTGCAGCACCCACGGGGCCCAGCCGGCGGGCTGGGCGTGGCGTTCGGTCACGAAGTCGCCGAAGCCCGACATGTCGGTGGTGATGGCCGGTACGCCCTGGGCGAGGCATTCCAGGGGCGTGTAACCCCAGGGCTCGTACGTGCTGGGGAAGACGCCCAGGTGGCAGCCGCGCACGAACTGGTCGTACTCCATGCCCCACAGCGGGTTGGTCGGGCTGATGAACTGGGGGTGGTACACGATCTTGACGCGGTCCTCGGGATCGTTGCGAAGGCCGGCGACGGCGATCTCGCTGAGGATCTCGTCGCGCGGGTCGCCTTCGAGCGTGTGGGTGATGACGCTGGGCCAGCCCCGCGTGCGGAAGGCCGCCTGCGTGCGCTTGAGGCGGAGCATCCAGTACTCCTCGGTCATCGCGTCGAGGGAGACGCGGCCCTCGCTGGCGGCGGTGCGGAAGAGCCGCTCACGCAGGTCGTCGGCGATGTGCTCGCAGGTGTCCTCGAGTTCGTCGAGCACGGCGCGGTTCTGGAGCACGACCGGGTCGATGGAACGCACGTCGCGACGCGTGATGATGAACGAGACCACCGTGTGGGGGTTGTTGGTCTCCTTGAGGAGTTCGTTGAGGCGCGCATTGGCGCGGATGAACAGGTCGAAGCCCTTGTTCCGCGGCTCGTATCGGCCGCTGGTGAAGAAGTAGAGCGTCTGGTCGAGTTCGATGGGCCGGGTGGGGAAGAAGTGGCCCATCGTGAAGTGGTGGACCTTGTCCTTGAACACCGCGTGCAGGGTCTGGAACTCGTGGCCCACGCTCAGGCGGCCGATGTCCAGCCCGTTGGGCAGGATGGCGTCGGGCTTACGGCCCAGCAGGTGCTCGCACTCCACGCCCGTGAGCGGGCTGATGGTGGTCATCACGTCGCAGTCGCGGGCGGCCAGGCACTCATAGTCGTGGCGGGCGCGGATGCCGAAGCGGTCGGCCTCGGCGCCCGGGTCGAGCCCTTCGACGGTGTCGGGCGGGTTGTCGCTGCTGGCCAGATACCGCCCCAGCAGGGTGGCATGGGTCGTAAAGACGGTGGAGATGGGCTGTTCTTCGCGCTTCATGAGCGGGATGGCCAGACCGCCCATCCACTCGTGGAAGTGGGCCATGACGCGGCGGGTGTGCCGGCGGGCGGGGCGCTGGTCCCGCCAGGCGGTGTCGACGGCGCGCATGAAGTGCCTCGTGACGTCGGCGAAGGCGATCACGCCGTCGACCATCTCGTCGCCGGTGGGCGAGCCCACGCGCTCGTGCTGCCAGAGGTAGAACTTCTCGCTGTTGATGCGCTCCTGGGGCAGGTCGATGTCGAGCAGGACCACGCGGGGGCGCCCCGGTACCAGCCAGCGCCCGGTGTGGCAGGTGATGCCGATCTCGTCGAGGGCGGCCACGGCTCGGGCCAGCCAGCCGGTGGGCCGGCGGGGTTCCATCTCAAGGGCGGCCTGATCGGCGACGTACGGCCCGAGCATGAGGTAGCGGTCGTCCCAGTGGTCGACCATGGTGGCCGCCTTGGAGCGGAGCACCTGGTAGATGCCGCCGATGGGGTTGCAGACCTCGAAGCCGGACTCGATGAGCAGCACGCCGGGCGAGCCCCGGCCGCCGGGCAGGGTCGGGCGTTCGAGGTCGTTGTCTGTCCTGATGGGGACCACGTCGCTCTCCGTGCGAGGCATCACCTTGCCCGTGCGCAATCTATGCGCGTCGCGGGTGGCTGGGCGTTTCTTGGGCTCCGTGCCGGGGGAGGAGCGTCACAGCACTATCGGCCCATGCGCGGGGTGGCCTGAGTGAGAATGGCCCTGGAGGGTCAAGGGCGATCGGCTGTTCGCAACTTGCTCGTCAGGGTTTGATGAAGTTTCGGATCCAGGGGGACCAAAGTCGGTTCTTTCGCTTGTCGATGAATCGAGAGAACGTACGATTGTGGGCAGAGGCGGCCTTTTCCTTGGCTGCCATGGAGGTGGGCCGTGATCGGCTCCAACAGCACAGCGCTCCGCCAGCACGCCTACTCGGTGTTCACCGCATCGAGGCGTGAGCGCGAGACCCGCAGCGACGTCCCCGAATCGGTCCTCAACCACATGGCCGCGAACCCGCCCCAGCGGGTGCCCACGAGCACGATGCCAGGCCGGGCCGACCGCGCCGCAGAGGCCAAACCGGCCGGGCTCGAGCGCGCCGCGATGGCGGCGCGAACCGGGGTGCTCCACACGGTGGCACGCGTGAGCAAGACGCCGGCACCTTCGACTGAGGCCTACGCCGATCTGCCCCAGCCCGGTACCGGCGAGCCCACGCAGGACGAGATCCGCCGGCGGGCCCACGAGATCTACGAGGCCCGCCATGGCGCTTGGGGAGACCCGGTGGCCGACTGGCTGCGGGCCGAGGCCGAGCTGCGCCGCGAGCGCGGGCTGGCCTGAGAGGGCTCGAATGGGGAGTCCCCTGCTCCGAATCGGTTGGACGGGAGCGGGTTTTCGGTCGATCTGGACTCTACGGGTGTGCCTACCCCTCGGAGAGCCCAGACGTGACCAACCATCTCCTGATGATGCCTCCTAACGCCCAGCAGGCCTTTGGCCAGCCCCAGAACCAGGACGCCGGCTGGATTTCGGCCGACGACCAGTACTGGTTCAACGAGGGCACCCATGCGCACCTCTATGAGAAGCTCGGGGCCCATCCGCTGCCAGGCGGGCAGGGCGTGCGGTTTGGTGTGTGGGCACCCAACGCCCGGGCCGTGTCGGTGGTGGGGGATTGGAACTACTGGTCTCCCGGTGCCGACACGCTGACGCCGGTAGGCCGCAGCGGGCTCTGGGTGGGCATAGCCGCCAACGCGCGCGAGGGGGCGCACTATAAGTACGTCATCGACTCGCACGCCGGCGGGCGGCGGCTGGAGAAGACCGACCCGTTCGGCTATCTCCAGGAGCAACCACCGCGCACGGCGTCGATCGTGCATGGCCTGGACTACCAGTGGAACGATGAGGACTGGATGCAGAGTCGCGGCGAGCGGCACCGCGTCGACAAGCCCATGAGCATCTACGAGCTGCACCTGGGCTCGTGGCGGCGCGTGCCCGAGGACGGCAACCGCAGCCTGAACTACCGGGAGCTTGCGCCGGTGCTGGCCGAGTATTGCAACCGGCTCGGGTTCACGCATGTTGAACTCATGCCGGTGATGGAGCACCCGCTGTACAAGAGCTGGGGCTACCAGACCGTGGGCTACTTCGCCCCAACGAGCCGGTACGGATCGCCGCAGGATTTCATGTTCCTCGTCGACACGCTGCACCAGGCGGGCATCGGCGTAATCCTGGATTGGGTGCCCAGCCATTTCCCAGGCGACGAGCACGGGCTGGCGCTCTTTGATGGCACGCACCTGTTCGAGCACGCCGACCCGCGCGAGGGCTTCCATCCCGATTGGAAGTCGATGATCTTCAACTACGGGCGGCACGAGGTCCGCAGCTTCCTGATCTCCAGCGCGATGTTCTGGCTCGACAAGTACCACGTCGACGGCATTCGCGTCGATGCGGTGGCGTCGATGCTGTACCGCGATTACTCGCGCGAGGAGGGCGAGTGGGTGCCCAACCAGTTTGGCGGGCGTGAGAACCTGGAGGCGATTAGCTTCCTGAGGCAGCTTAACTCGACCCTGTACGGCGCGTTCCCCGATATCGTGACGTTCGCCGAGGAATCGACAGCGTGGCCCGGCGTGTCCCGCCCCGCGCACCTGGGTGGGCTCGGGTTCGGGTACAAGTGGGACATGGGCTGGATGCACGACACGCTGCGGTACCTGGGGCACGAGCCGATCCACCGCAAGTACCACCACAACGAGATCAGCTTCCGGGCTGTGTACCAGTTCAGCGAGAACTACGTCATGCCGCTGAGCCACGACGAGGTGGTGCACGGCAAGGGCTCGCTGCTCGGGCGCATGCCGGGCGACGAGTGGCAGCGTCTGGCAAACCTGCGATTGCTGTACGGGTTGCAATGGACCCAGCCGGGCAAGAAGCTGCTGTTCATGGGTGGCGAGCTGGCGCAGGTACCCGAGTGGGACCACGACAGCAGCGTGGAGTGGCACCTGGAAGGCGTGCCCCAGCACGCGAGCATCGCGGCGCTGGTTGGTTCGCTCAACGAGTTGTACAAGTCTCAGCCCGCGCTGCACGAGCGCGATTGCGACTCGCGCGGGTTCGAGTGGGTTGATTGCACGGACTCGGAGGACACGGTCATCGCCTATCTGCGTCGGGGCAAGACGCCCCACGACACGGTGCTGGTGGTGGCGAACTTCACGCCGGTGGTGCGCGACGGGTATCGGCTTGGCGTGCCGATGGGGGGCACGTGGCAAGAGGTGCTGAACACCGACGCCGAGTGCTTCGGTGGTTCGGGCGTGGGCAATCTTGGTAGCGTGCAAGCCGAAGAAACAGCTTCGCACGGCCGGCCGTTCAGTGTTGGCCTGACGCTGCCGCCGCTATCGGTGCTCGTGCTTCGGTGCGAGCCGCAGGAATGAGCGTGCGGGAGCCCGACTCTCGAAACCCGGCGCTGCTGCGCCTTGCGCAGGCGCACGGTGTTCTGACCGAGCACGAGAACGGCATGGGTGTGTGGTGCTTGCCGAGCGAGGCGGCGCTGACGGCGGTGTTGCGAGCGTTGGGTGTGGATATCGAAGAGCCCGCCGATGCCGAACGCATCGAGAGTTTGACCCCAGGCCAGCCGGTCAAGACCTTCTGGCGTGATGATGAGCGCAAGCTGGGCGTGTTCGGACCGTTGTATGCGGTGCGATCGGGACGCGGTGGTGGGGTTGGTGATCTCGAAGACCTGGCCAGATTGTGCGAGTGGGCCGGCGGGCTGGGCGCTTCGCTGGTAAGCACGCTGCCGCTGCTCGCCGGCCGGTACGCAACGCCGATCGATGGCTGCCCGTACGCGCCGGTGAGCCGGAGTGTGTTTAGCGAGTTGTTCCTTGATCTCACCTCGGCGATGATCGACGGCGAGCGGGCCGAGGCCGAGCGGCTCGGTCAGGCGTCGCTGATTGATTACGAGGCGAGTTGGAATCTCAAGCGGTGTGTATTGGAGCGAGAGGCGGCGAACGCCGATGCGGCGGCCGTCGAGGCGTTTCTTAGTCGCGATCCGTTGATCGCCCAATACGCCAAATGGCGTGCACTCGAGAGTGGCGATCCGTCGAAGGAGCGGCTGTATGGGTACGCCCAGATGCTTCTGCACCAGCAACTGTCGAGCGTGCGGAATCGTGCCGAAGCGGCTGGGTGCGGGTTGTATCTGGACTTGCCGGTTGGTGTTGTCGCCAGCGGCTTCGACGTGCATCGCCAACCCGATCTGTATGCCAAGGGCGTGGCCGTGGGGGCGCCGCCGGATGCCTACTTCCCCGAGGGCCAGGTGTGGGGCTTCCCGCCCATGATCCCAGAGCGGGTCCGGCTGGGCGGGCATGTGGAATTGGCCGAGGCGACGCGGCGGCACCTTCGATATGCGAGCACGCTCCGGCTCGACCACGTCATGGGGCTGTGGCGGTTGTACTGGATCCCCGAGGGCCACGGCGCGGACGATGGCGTGTACGTGCGTTACGACGCCGGCGGCGCGCTCGACGTGCTGGCCGATCTCTCGCACGAGCACCAAGCGACCTTTATCGGCGAGAACCTGGGCACCGTGCCGCCCGAGGTGGACGCGGCGATGATCGAGCGCAAGCTCATGGGCATGACGGCCGCCCAGTACGACGGCGGTGATCAGGCCATGGCACCGGGTGCGGCCAAGCACGAACTGCTGGCCGCGGCGAACACGCACGACATGCCGACTTTCGCGGGGTATCTCGAAGGGCGGGACATCGACCTGCGACGGGCGTTGCGGTTGCTGGATAAGTCGTCGGCCAAGTACGACGCGCGCCTGCGTGAGGCCGCGGTGGAGCGATTGCACGAGACACTGGGCGTGCGTGGCGAGGGCGAGCTCTTTGATGCGCTGATGAATCGATTGTGTGGGTCGCCCGCTCCGGTTGTCATGCTCGCGCTCGAGGACTTGTGGGGTGAAGCCGAGCCGCAGAACATCCCCGGTGTCAGCGAGGGCTACCCGTGCTGGCGTCGGCCGATGCGCGTGACGCTTGAAGAGCTGCTGGCCGACGATAGCATCGCCACCCGCGTGCGGGCGTGGGCGGGGCGAGTTGCCGAACGATCGGGGGCCGGCGTTTCATGAGTCGCTACGTGTGCATCCACGGCCACTTCTATCAGCCGCCGCGCGAGAACCCCTGGCTCGAAGCGGTGGAGGTGCAGGACTCGGCGTACCCCTATCACGATTGGAACGAGCGGATCACGGCCGAGTGCTACCAGCCCAACGGGCAGGCACGCATCCTCGACGAGCAGGGCTGGATCGAGCGGATCAACAACAACTACGCGCACATCAGTTTCAACTTCGGGCCCACGCTGCTGTCATGGATGCAGGAGCACGCGCCCGAGGCGTACGAGGCGATCCTGGAGGCCGACCGGCGGAGCCTGGAGCTGAACGCCGGGCATGGGTCGGCCATTGCCCAGGCGTACAATCACGTGATCATGCCGCTGGCCAGCGAGCGCGACCGGCGGACGCAGGTGCTGTGGGGGATTCGTGACTTCGAGCACCGGTTCGGCCGCCGGCCCGAGGGCATGTGGCTGCCCGAGACCGCGGCCAATCGCGACACGCTGGACGAGCTGGCCAGGCAGCGCATCGCGTACACGATTCTCGCACCCCGGCAGGCGATGCGGTACCGCAAAATCGGGACCGACCAGTGGATCGACGCCACGCAGCACGGCATCGATCCCCGGCGGTCGTACCTGGTTCGCCTCGAAGACGGGCGGAGCATCGCGGTGTTCTTCTACGACGGCCCGCTGTCGCAGGCGGTCGCGTTCGAGCGGCTGCTTGGCAACGGCGAACACTTCGCCCGCCGGCTCTTGGGCGGCATCGATCCACAGCGCCAGGAGCCGCAACTGGTGCATATCGCCACCGATGGCGAGAGCTACGGGCATCATCACCCGTACGGCGACATGGCGTTGTCGTACGCCGTCCGCCACATCGCCGATGGCAACGAGGCCACGCTGGTCAACTATGGCCGCTATCTGGAGTTGCACCCTCCCCAGTGGGAGGCGGAGATCATCGACAACTCGTCGTGGAGCTGCGTGCATGGTGTGGGGCGATGGAAGGAAGACTGCGGGTGCCATTCGGGCGGGCATCCGAACTGGAACCAGGGCTGGCGCAAGCCCCTCCGCGACGCGCTCGATTGGCTGCGTGACCTGATGGCCGAGCGGTTCGAGCGCGAGGCCAGCACGCTGCTGATCGATCCCTGGGCGGCGCGCGATGAGTACATCCAGGTCATCCTCGATCGTTCACGCGAGCGGGCTGTCGAGTTCATCGAACATCACGTGGGGCCGCACGACGGTCCGGTCGACTATACCCGCATCCTCCGATTGCTCGAACTGCAGCGCAACGCGATGCTCATGTATACCAGCTGCGGCTGGTTCTTCGACGAGCTGACGGGCATCGAGACGGTGCAGATCCTGCAGTATGCCGGCCGGGTGATCCAGATCGCCGAGGGGTTATTCGAGGAATCGTTCGAGGAAGAGTTCCTGAATCGACTCGGCAAGGCCCGGAGCAACCTGCCCGAGCACGGCGACGGGCGGCAGGTCTATATGAACATGGTGCGGCCGGCCAAGGTCGACCTGCTCAAGATGGCCGAGCACTACGCGGTGATCTCGCTGTTCGAGGATACCGACGACAAGAGCGAGGTGTATTGCTATACCGTTCGCAGCGAGGAACGGCACGAGCTGACCGCGGGACGCACGCGGCTGCGCGTGGGCCGGGCGACGCTGACGAGCAAGATCAGCCTCAATAGCCAGCGCGTGACGTACGCGGTGCTGCACCTGGCCGACCACATCATCACTGGCGGTGCTGGGCTTGATGTCAGCGAAGAGGCGTTGGCGGCGTTCTTGAAGGAGTCGCGCCAGGCCTTCGACATGGCCCAGTACGGCAAGCTGCTGCGGCTGATCGAACGGGATTTCGGCGCGTCTACGTTTTCGCTCGCGTCGCTGTTCAAGGACGAACAGCGGATGGTGGCCGAGCAGGTGCTCGAGGGCGCGCTCGATAGTGCCGAGGCGACGTATCGGCGGATGTACGACGACCAGGCGCCGCTGCTGCACTTCCTGCATGCGCTGAAGATTCCTTCACCCAGAGCGCTGTACTTCCCGGTCGAACTGGTGCTGAACGCCGACCTGGTGCGAGCGTTGCGAGACGAGCACCCGGACGTGGCCCAGGCCGCGCAGATTCTGGAGCGGGCCGAGCAGGCGGGCGTGGACCTCGACCGCTCGACGCTTTCCTATGTGGCCGAGTCGGCCATTGCCCGGCTGAGCGAACGGCTGTCGGCCGACCCGGCGGACCTCGAAGCCCTGCGGGCGATCGGCGCCTTGGTGGAGATGGTCCGGGTGGCGCCCTTCGAGGTGCGGCTCGACGTCGCCCAGAACGCGGTGTACCGGGTGCTCCAGGATCGGGATCGCGTGGCCGTCTCGGACAGCGTGGCCGACCCGCAGGGTTGGCAAAGCGCGGTGGGCCGGGTTGCCGAGCTCTTGCGAGTCCGTTCGTAACCTGTTCCTAAAGAAACATTCACGCAAAACCGTGCTTCATGAGACGGAATTCAGTTGTCGACTGCCGAAGAATACTGCATGGAGGAACCGCGAGACACTTGTGACATTGGAACTCCGCCCGGGGCCAATCCCGCCGGGGCGGTCTGGACCGAGCCGGCGGTGGTACGCGACCCGGTGACCGGGACCGAACGCCTCGACCTCCGGTACCGCACCATCTTCCTAAGCGACCTGCATCTGGGCAGCAACGGCTGCCAGGCCAAGGAGCTCAGCGCCTTTCTCAAGTGCGTGCGCTGCGAGACGCTGTATCTCGTGGGCGACGTCATCGACATGTGGCGCCTGAAGAGCAAGTGGTACTGGCCGGGCAAGCACAACCGCGTCATTGGCCGAATCCTGAAGATGGCGCGCAAGGGCACGCGGGTGGTGTACATCCCGGGCAACCACGACGAGGGGGCGCGGCAGTACGCCGGGCTGAACTTTGGTGGGGTCGAGTTGATGCTCGACGCCGAGCACCTGACCGCCGACGGGCGACGGTTGTACATCAGCCACGGCGACCAGTTCGACATGGTGGTCAAGCACGCCAAGACGCTTTCGATGCTGGGGTCGGCCAGCTACGAGCTGCTGCTGCGGCTCAACCGGCACTACAACCGCGTGCGCAAGCTGCTGGGCCTCAATTACTGGAGCCTGAGCCAGTTCCTGAAGCTCAAGGTCAAGAGCGCCTGCACCTACATTAGCAAGTTCGAGGACGCCCTGACCGACGAGGCCAAGCGCAAGGGCTTCGACGGCGTGGTGTGCGGGCACATCCACAAGGCCGAGATCCGCCCCGACGCCAGGCACGAGGGCATGATGTACTACAACTGCGGAGACTGGGTCGAGAGCTGCACCGCCCTGGTCGAAGATTTCGACGGGTCGATCCGCCTGCTGGACGGCAAGGCCGTGGTCGAGCGGATGAGGCAGTACGGCCAGCTCTCGACCAAGAAGGGTAAACGCGAGCGGCTCCGCCGGCGCGTGATCCCCGCCGCCCTGCGAGCCGACACACGGCCTACTTATCTGCCTGCGGTCGCCACGGCACAGTGATCGGAGCTACTACTCTTGGTCATGGCCGGGCCAGGGGATTTCGACATCCAATGGACGAGCGAGCGCAGCCTGCGCGTGTCCGGTCCGATGCCCGCGCACGCGGCCGCCGGAGTGTTGCGGGGCGTCTCGGGGATCCGTGACGTGGTGCCGACCGAAGGGGCGGTGTACCTGACGGTCGATCCGTTGGGGGATGTCACGCCGGACAAGCTCGCCCAGAAGTTGAAAGGTGTTGAGGGTCGTCCTGCACCCGAGCCCCGGGTGCATGAGATCGCGGTGTGCTACGAGCCGCCGCACGCGATGGATCTTGCGGAAGTTGCCAGGCTCTCGGAGATGGCCGAGCACGAGGTTGTCGAGGCGCACACCTCGACGGAGTTCACGGTGGCATTCCTCGGGTTCGCGCCCGGGTTTGGGTACCTCACGGGCTTGCCCGAGCGATTGCACGTGCCGAGGCTGGCGTCGCCACGCACGCGGTTGGAGGCCGGGAGTGTGGGGGTGGCGGGCCCGTACAGCGGCGTGTACGGGCTGCCCGGCCCCGGCGGGTGGCGCATCATCGGGCGCACGAAGGCGGTCATGTTCGGCGTGGAACGCGAGGAGCCCGCCCTCTTGCGCGCGGGAGACGTCGTGCGGTTCAGGTCGATTACGGCCCGCGAGTTCGACGCATGAGCCTCCGCGTGGTTGAGATCAGCGGCGTGGCGAGCGTGCAGGATCTGGGCCGGCTCGGACACGCGCACGAGGGGGTGCCGACAAGTGGCGCGGCTGACCCACTTTCGTTGCGTGTAGCGAATCGGGTCGTGGGCAATGCCGATGGAGCGGCCGGCGTCGAATTGGCGATGGGGCGGATGAGGGTCGAGGCGATGCGATCCATCGCGGTCGTCTGCTCATCCGGGGGCCGGGCGTTCGAGGCAATCGAACTTGAAGCCGGTGCGTCGATCGAGTTTGGCCCAGATGATGGCTTGTGCCGGGCGTATCTCGCGGTCGCGGGTGGCTTGGATGTGCCGATGGTGCTGGATTCGCGGTCGACACTCGCGAGCGCCGGATTTGGAGGGCTGCAAGGCCGGTCGCTCGGGGCTGGTGATGAGTTGCCGATTGGCGGTGCGATGCGCGGGCCCAGCGCTCTTCCCTCGCACGTCCGCGCGATGTTGGAGCTGGCTTCGAGGAGTCGTGTGCTGCGGGTGGTTGCCGACGGTGCCGAAGCCGAGCCGCCCGCCGGGCTGTTGAGGGTGTCGCCGAAGGGTGATCGTGTCGGTATACGCCTCGATCGCGCCGGCGAGGGGAACGCCGTCGAGACCGGGCCCAGCCGGGGCGTCATGCACGGCACCATCCAGGCACCGTCGTCGGGCGAACTGGTGATCCTGGGTCCCGATGGACCGACGACCGGCGGCTACGCGACCGTGGGCACGGTCATCGCTGCCGACCTGCCGGCGGTGGGGCAGTTGGTGCCCGGGCAGTGGGTGAGATTCGAAGTTGTGGGACGGGAGGACGCACGCGAACTGCTCGTGCAGCAGCGTTTGACTCTCGATGCCGCGATCGCTCCCGTACAGTGACAGCATGGACGATGCGAGCCTGCTTGGACCCGCGATTGACCTGAACGCCGACGCGGGCGAGCTTGATGAGCTGCTCGAGAGCGATCTCGAATTGCTCGGCGTGGTGTCGTCGGTCAACATCGCCTGCGGCGGGCACGCGGGGTCGCCCGAGTTGATGCGCGGCGTGCTGAGGCGGGCGGCCGACCGGGGTGCGGGGCTCGGGGCCCATCCGGGGTACGCGGATGTCGAGGGATTCGGGCGGCGCGAACTGGGGCTGGACTCCAGCGCCATCTACGCGTTGTGCCGCGAGCAGGTCGCGCGATTGGCGCGCGTGGCGGCGGAGACGGGGCTCTCGCTCTCGCACGCCAAGCCGCACGGGGCGTTGTACCACCGGGCGATGGCGGACGCGGAGGCGGCCGAGGCCGTGGCGCGCGGGTGCCTCGATGCCGTTGCCGAGGTCACGGGCGATCCGTTCGCGGACCTGGTGTTCTTTGGTTTGCCAGACACGGCCGGATTCGGGCAGTGGTCGGAGATGGACCTGCGCGTGGCGCGCGAGGGGTTCGCGGATCGTGGGTACGCCGATGGTGCGCTTATCCCCCGGGACCAGCCCGGCGCGGTGCTGGCCGATGCGCAGGAAGCCGCCGAGCAGGCGGTGCGGCTCGTGCAGAGCGGGCGGTTCGACACGCTGTGCGTGCATGGGGACACGCCGGGAGCGCTGGCGATGGCGGGGGCGGTGCGGGATGCCCTGCTTGGGTGTGGGGTTCGGGTCGAGGGTGGTCGATAGCCGATCGATGCACGCGGCTATGGCCCCGTGCGACGCGTCCGCGGCCCGTTCAGCATCCGCCCGATCGCCGTGTATCGCACCATGAGCTGGTAGCTCGCGAGCAGCACTCCGGTCGTGATGAGCACGATGAGTGGCAGCTTGACCGCCGCGGGCAGGTCGAGGTTGCGCACCAGGATCTGGGCGGCGATGATGAGCGGCAGGTGGGCGACGTAGAGCCAGTAGGACGCGTCGGACAGGTAACGCACGCCCCCGGTCACGCCGACCCGTTCCCGGCTGAGGGCGCACTCGAGCAGGCCGATGAGGCCGAAGATCATGAGCCATGCGTAGAGCGATTGGCCAGCGACCGCCAGGACGTGGACGGTCGTCGCGTGCCCGGCCAGGGCCTGGGCGAGCGCCGGCGGCCAGGGGGTCTTCAGGCACAGCGACATCGCTGGCACGAGCACGGCGATGGCCAGGGGGAGCGTGAGCCACCAGCCCCGGCCGAGGCGGGCGGTCGCGCCGCGCGCGGTGTAGAGCATGGCGCCGGCGCCAAAGAAGATCGCGTAGTACGCCAGCACGCGGGGGATGGGCAGCAGCCCGGCCGAGGTATCCGGGCCGAAGCCGACCTGCGTGCCGCCGGCGTTCATGGGCCACTGGGCGAGCATCGTGAGCGGCACGAGCCAGAGCAGGCAAGCGGGCGGAGACGCGAAGACGGTGATCGCGCGTGGCAGGCGGATGCCCTTGAATGGCCGAATCAAGAGGGCCACAAGCGCATACCCCGGCACGAGCCAGCACAGGAACCACAAGAACCACAGGTGGTGGAACACCGGGAAGTCGAACAGCAGGCCCTTCACGAGGCGGATCAGTTGGTTTGGCGGCGGGCTGGTGTCGACGGGCGTCGGGCCCGCGGCCAGGATCGCCCGGATCTCCTCGCGGCCGGCCTGGACCTGCTCGAAGTCGACCGAGATGCGCAGCAGGCCGGCGATGAAGTCGGTCGTGCCCTTGCCGTGGCGCATCGTGTCGGCGGGGGTCTCGCCTGCCGGGCTGCGCACGTTAACGGGGGCGCCGGCGTCGATGAGCCGTTTTGCCGCGTCGGCCCTGCCGAAGAAGCAGGCGGTATGCAGCGGCGTGTTGCCGTCGCCGTACGCCGCGGCGGGGTCGGCCCCGGCTTCGAGTAAGTGGGTCACCGCGTCGGGCTGGTCGCCGACGACCGCCCAGGCCAGCGGGTTCATGCGATAGGTCGGGTCGAGCGCGTTGGGATCGGAGCCGTCCTCGTGGTGGCGGCGCAGGGCGTCGATGTTGCCGACAGCGGCGGCGGTCCAGATGTCCAGATCAGTGGCGGGTGCGCCCTCTGCGGTCTTGCTCGTGGGCGTCGTGGCGCTCGACTGGGCCCAGATCGACACGCCCCACACCAGCGGCACGACGGTGACCATGCCGACCGCCAGCGGCAGCGCGATGCGCTTCGCACGGTGCGAGAGCAGGCCAGCCAGCCCACGGCGCTGGGCCAGCATGGCGGTGAAGTAGCCGCTGAGCAGGAAGAACAGCGGCATGCGGAAGCCGTGGATGGCCATGACGACCAGGCCGAGCGCCGGCGCGCGGCTGCGGTCTTGCACCGGCCAGATTGGCGTATCAAAGAAGCTGAGGGCGGCGTGGAGGACGATGCCCAGCAGCATGGCCATGGCGCGCAGGGCGTCGAGGTCGTGTCGGCGGGGGGTGGCCGAAAGAGCAGGTTCGGGGTTGGGCGATGGCATCGGGCCAAGTGTACCGGCCGGGTTTGGACAAACTGGGCCGCGCAGTGCGGAAGTTAGGTAACCTTGTGCGCGATTCTGATGTTGTGTTGGTGGGTCGTGGCTGCGCGAACCGAAGAGGATCCGGACGATCCGCGGGCCGCGTCGCTCAACGCCGCCCGCGCACGATCGGGAGAGAGAGGGCGTGGCCATCCCGGCTGCGCCGTCCCCGAGGGGCCCATCGGGTCCCGTCCGAAGCCTGGAACGCAGTGTTGGAGAACCTTCCCGGCTTTCGGACGCCCAGGTGGGTGAAGCTGGGCGTGTTGGGTGTTGTGGGGTGTGAGTATGAGCCGGCTCACTCCGTACACTTCTCGCATGCACGTCGTCGTTCCATGGATCCACTACGTCCAGGACGTCTGGTGGCCCCAATTGCCGAACGAGGACGATGGCTTCCTCGTCATGTTCTCGCTGCGCCACGCCATCGCGGTGGTCGATGTCTCGTGCGAAGATCCCGAACCCCTGCGTCCGTTCGCCGCCGACGCCGAGCTGTCGGCCCTGCTCGAGTCGGTGCGTCGCTATCCGCCCGCATTCGCGCGGGCGCAGCATCGGGCGAATCAAGCTCCGTCGACCACGTCGCCCGAGGGCTTCTTGGAGATGCTCACGCGCGTGATCGCCGAGGAGTTGCAGCGTCAGCCCACCGACCGGGCGGCGCTGGTCCGCTCGAACGCCGAGGAACTGGGCTACCGGTCCAAGGGCGAGTACGTCTGGGCCCTGAGGCTCTCGCCCGATGGCACGCGGCTGGTATGGGCCTGCGACGATGGGAGTTGCTACACGGATGACGCGGCGGGGTTCGACCTCACCGACGAGCTGAGGCGGCGGCTGCTCGGAGATGGGTCTTGAAGTTCTTCACCTTCGGCTGGTGGTGGGGCGGGCAGAACCCGAATGGCCCAAACCCCAACGATGCCTCCAACGCCTACCGAGCCCACCTCGACACGATTCGCGACCGCTTGCCGGCCGACGTGCTGCGGCTGGAGGGTGAGCCGGACGAAGGCGTGTCGATCCACGACGCCCGGCTCGTCTCGCTGGGCATTGACGCGGCGGCACACACGCTCACGCTGGTGCTCGACGGCGATGATGGGAGCGGCGGCGCCCGCCGGTTCACGCTTGGCTACACCGGCGTGCGCTCCTTCCACAGCACGCAGAGCGACGCCCCCGCCCTGCCCGGCCCCACCGGCTACGGCGACCTGGGCTACTGGGAAGCGCACCTGGCCGAGGGGGCCTTCGAGCATCGCTTCCTGTTCTCGACGGGGATCGAGCTTCGTGTCGTGTTCGAGGGGCTCGGCCTCTCGCTGCGAGATGGGTGATGGGCCGCCGACCTACAGGCAGCCCTGATCGAACAACGTCTGGTATCGAAGGTAGTCGTTCAGGTTTGCGTCGCCGCTGTCGTCGTAGTCGGCGCTCGGGTCGCCGCGGTTGAAACGGTTGATGAATTCGAGGAAGTCGAAGACGTTCAGCCGGCCGTCGCCGCCCAGGTCGGCCGGGCAGCGCACGCACGGCGAGAAGTCGTGGAGCCGGACCGTCTCGTGGAACGTCGTTTCGAGCAGGGCGAACGTGTCGCCCTCGCCGCCACCAGCCCCATCGCCGATCCAGGCCACGCCGACGGTGTTGGGCTGGTGGATCGCGCCGGCGTAGACCGGCTGGGCGGGGTCGGCGATGGACCAGAACTGCAGGCGGCGGTCGAGCCGGTCGTGGCTGATCAGCACGTCGCCGCGGCGCGACAGCAGGTGGTCGTTGGCGGTCAGCATCTCGCTCTGGCCGATGACCACCGGTGCGGTGGGATCGGAGAGGTCGATGACGTCGATCTGCAACTGCACGACCGCGTAGAGCAGGTCGCCCGACAGCACCATGCCCCCGGCCACGGCGGCGGTGGGGTACCGAGCCAGCTCAATGGGCGTGGCGGGGTTCGAGACGTCGAAGACGACGATCTCGCGGTCGGTCCGCGTGTGCATGGCCAGCAGGTCGCCCGAGGCGGCCATGACTTCGGGGCAGCCCGGGTCGATGACCTGGCCCAGCACGCGAGGGGCGGCGGGGTCGGCGATGTCCAGGATCGCGATGCGGCCCGTGCATCGGACCGCCGCATACAGCCGGTCGCCGTCGATTGCGAAGGCGGTGACCTCGTCGCCGGTCATCAGCGACGAGGCGAGCACCGGGTTGGCGCGGTCGGCCAGGCTCCACAGCTCCAGGCGGTCGGGCAGGCCGAGCGCGAGCGTGTCGTCGTCGGCGGCCATCGCGCCCGCCGCGTCGTCCATAGGTATGTCGCGCACGAACTCGGCGGCGGCGGGATCGGTCGCGTCGACCACCAGGATGCCCGGGGGGTCGCCGGTCACGCTGGCGTAGAGGTACGAGCCCGAGGCGACCAGCGTGCGCGCCACCGGCCCGCGCGTGGTCGTGGCGATCGAGCGCTCCGAGCCGACCCCCGAGTCGGAGAGATCAAGGGTGGCCAGCCCGCGGCCGGTCAGGACGGCGTACTGGCCGATCAGCACCGGGCCGCCCGAGCCGGCCGAGGTGTACGCGCGGAGCGTGCGCAGGTCGGCCGGGTCGCCCGCGTCGAGCACGCGCAGCGCGCGGCGGCCGTCGGGCAACTGGCCGGGCTCGGCCGACTCGATCAGCAGCGTGCCGCCGCGCCGCACGATCGAGCGGCAGTCGGGTGCGTCGAGCGTGCCGACGATCTCCGGGCTTGTTGGATCGCTCGCGTCGACCACCAGCAGGCCCGGGTCGTCACAGCCGATGTACACGGTGGTGCCGTGCACCTCGATGGTGCGCGCTTGCGCCCCGAACGGCAGCGAGGCGAGCGGTCGCGGGCCAGTCGGATCGGCGATATTTAGGATCTCGAGCACGCCGTCGGTGG
The DNA here is from genome assembly GCA_025916675.1 of Phycisphaera sp. Taxonomy (NCBI): domain Bacteria; kingdom Pseudomonadati; phylum Planctomycetota; class Phycisphaerae; order Phycisphaerales; family Phycisphaeraceae; genus Phycisphaera; species Phycisphaera sp. The sequence continues at coordinate 2,363,659 of CP098402.1, read as the reverse complement.
TCAGGACGTGCAGCAGGTCGCCGGCCGCGGCGAGCAGGAACGCGCCGGGCAGCTCAACGTCGCCCAGCAGCGGCAGCGCGGTCGGGTCGGTGGCGTCGTACAGCTCCACGCGCTGCTGGTCGGAGGCCACCGCCAGCACGGCCGCGGCGGTGCTCCCCGAGGGGGCGGCCTGGGCTAGGTTGGTGATGCGGGCGGTGGTGCGGTGCTCGGCGATCTCGGCGGGGCTGGTCGGGTCGGTCAGGTCGATCGAAACGACGAGCCGGTCGTGGTAGGACCACGCCGTCTGGCCGACGACACTCGCGCCCTTGTACGGCCAGGGCAGGTCGAGGTTGGCGACCAGCCGCAGGTCGGTCGGGTCGCTGGCGTCGATGACGCGCCAGTCCTCGCCGGGCGCGAGCAGGTACCGGCCGTCGCGGACGAGCTCGGCAACGGGCGTGGGTGGGACGAGGATCGCTTCGACGTAGGCCCCCGCCTGGCACAGGGCGCTGCGGGTGTCCTGGGCCGCGGCGGGCGGGGTGGCGGACCCCAGAAGCAGATTGAGACCGATCAGGGCCGCCGCCGGGCGGCTTGTGAGATTCGTACGCATGGTCTCTCCTCCGGCAGGCCGTGCCGCCGCGTGAGGATACGGGATGGCGATGGTGGGCGTTTCGGCGTGGACGCGGCTTTATGCCGCCCCGCGTCCCGACGACGCGCGGGGCATCGGCACCGCACCGATCCCCTCGCCCGCCCGGCAGCCAAACTCGACGGTGACCGGGTTGCTCCAGGCGCTCGCGCGGCCCGAGGTCCGGTGCGCCCGCACGCGGTAGAGCACGGTGGCGACGCCCCGCGGCACCCTGCGGTCGCGCACGCGCTGGTGGCCCGTGCTGGTGACGTGCTCCCAGGGCGTCCGCGGCCCTTCGAGCGGGACCACGCTCCGCTGGATGTCGTAGAAGACGCGCTCGCCGCAGGGCGTGAAGCGCAGCTCGATGGGGCCGTACGCCAGCGTGCGCACGCGCTCGAGCTGCGGCGTGGGCGGGGCGGGCCGCGCGCCGGGCTTCTCGGGCGGCGCGATGAGAGCGGTGGCGTACACATCGGGGTCACCAGTGGTCTTGGCGTAGGCGTCGATGGTGCCCGTCGCGGCGCCGAAGCTCGCGCGCAGCTCCGCGACCGCGGTGCGCTTGTCGTGCATCGCCGCGTCGAGCGCCGCTTGGGCCCGCCGCACCGCCTGGGCGGCGTCACGGGCCCCGGCCTGCTTCTCGTCGAAGGCCCCCACGGTCTGTGGCGTCATGCCGATGTCCGCGGGGTCGATGGCGTTCCAGCGATCGGCCAGCATGCGGCATTGCAAGAGGAACGCCGCCTCGCCCTTCTTCGCCCGCCTGGCCATTGCCGAAGCTCCGCCGCACGGTGACACCCGACCGCCGCCCGGCCCGATGCGGGCGGCCTGTTCCATGGTCGGCACGATCCGGGGCCGGCTTGAGCGGATGCGCCGAGCGAGCGCGAGAATGCGTCGCCGGCCCGCGCGGACGCGTCGATGGGGGGTGCGGACGCGTTCTTGGGGCGGCCGGACGCGTCCTCGGAGGTCGGGAACGCTGTCCCGGGGGTCGGGACAGCGTTTCCAGGGGGCCAGGACGCGTTGGGACCGGTTCAGGATGTACGGGGAGGGGCTCTTCGGGCGTGGGATGGGGGTTTTGGGGCTCTCGTCGTGGCCCTCGGGCGGTCCCGGCCGTCTGGGCCAGACGCCCTCGCACTCGTTCTGGCGTCGCTCGTGGGGTACATTGTCCCCCTGGGCGCCACCGATGGGGTCCGATCGGGAAGCGACGCTCGCCCTGGTTGTCTGGGGCGGGGAGGAACGGCGGCGATGGTGCTCCGACTCGATGCCGACCGCATCACCGACTGGAACTCGTTCCACAACGTGTTCGCCGAACTGCTGGGGTTCCCGGGCTTCTACGGACGCAACATGGCCGCATGGATCGATTGCCTGACCAGCCTGGACGAGCCCGCCGATGGCATGACAACCGTCCACGTGGAGCCGCCTGAGGTCCTCACGCTGCACATCGATCACGCCGCCGCGTGGTCGCGTCGGTCACCCGAGATGTTCCGCGCGATGGTGGACGGCGCGGCGTTCGTCAACTGGCGCCGGTTGGAGATGGACCAGCCGCCGGTGATCGGCCTGTCGTACTTCGAGGCCCAATGAAGGTGGCACGGTCCGACTCGGGGCCGGAGACCCTGGCTCTGATCCGCCCGCGCCCACCAAAATCCCTTTGCAAAAGCCGGCCTTTCTGGTATGCTGCCCGTTGGACACCCACGAGCATCCGAACAGACCCCGCGAGGACACGCCATGACGATTCGATCAGAACGCGCACGCCCGATATCCCGCCCGCTCGCCCGCGTGATGCTTGCGATCGTGACCCAGAGCCTGACCCTGTTCCTGGCCGTCGGCGAGACCGCGTTCGCCCAGTCGTGCGTGCCCACCTGGGCCGAGGGCGTCTTCTGCGTGGAAGGCCTGGATTGGGACGTGCGCGCCGCCGTCGCCTTCGACGACGGCACAGGCGAGAAGCTCTACGTCGGGGGCGATTTCGTGACGGCGGGCTGCGAGGTGGTCAACCACGTGGCGGTCTGGGACGGCACGCGGTGGGCGGGGCTGGAGGGGTCCGATGGCGTGGGCGTCGACCGGATCGTGTGGTCCATGGCCGTGTACGACGACGGGGCTGGTCCGGCGCTGTACGTGGGCGGAGAGTTCCGAACCGCCGGCGGGGTCCCCGCCGAGTACCTCGCACGGTGGGACGGCTCGGCGTGGTCCGCCGTGCAGGGGGCTTCGGGGGCGTCCGCTCGATCGGGCGTCGACGCCCTGCACGCCGGGGATGATGGCTCGGGGGCAGCGCTCTTTGCCAGCACGCGGCTGAGCGCGGCCGGCGGCGCGCCCTACGGCGTAGCGCGATGGGACGGCGGCGATTGGTCCATGGTCATGCCCGCGGGCGGCTCGGGCTTCGCGCGGCCCAGTGGCACCTCGGGCAGCATCCAGACCATCGGGACCTTCGACGACGGCTCGGGACCATCGCTCTACGCGGGCGGCCTGTTCGAGACCGTCGATGGCGAGCTGGCCAACAACCTCGCCCGATGGGACGGAACCGCGTGGCGCGGCCTGCGCACCCCAGGCGGCGGGACGGCCGGCGGCACGGGCGTGGATGGCACCGTCTACGACCTGGAGATCTATGACGACGGCCGGGGCGATGCGCTGTACGTGGGCGGCTTCTTCCGGGAGTTCGAACGCGGGGCCACGGCGAACTACATCGTCCGATGGGATGGCGCCGACTGGGAGACGCTCGATGGTCCCAGCGGCACGGGCACGACCAACGCCGTGTTCGCGCTGGCCACCTTCGACGATGGCCAGGGCGAGCACCTGTACGCCGGCGGCCAGTTCTTCTCGGCCGGCGGCGTCTTCGCCGATGTGGCGCGTTGGGACGGGGCGCAGTGGTCGGCGCCGCCCGGTGACGTCCGTTCGGATTTCGACGGCCGTGTGTACGCCCTGGCGGCATGGGATGGCGGCGACGGGCCGGCCCTCTTCGTGGGCGGCGACTTCGAGCAGATCGACACGATTGGCGCCCTGCGGGCCGCGCGGTTGCGTCCGGGGGCGGGGTGGGAGAGCTTCCTGCCGATCGTGGGCAATGGGCTCAACAGCGTGTCGGACCTTCTGGTGTCGAACGAGGGCGGCGTGGACGTGTTGTACGCGGCGGCCGGCGCGTTCGAGCCATCCGGAGAGATCCGGAGCATCTGGGCGCGGTGGACCGGCGAGCGATGGGTCGAGCCGGTCACCGAGGGCGATGCGCGTGTGTGGTCGGCGCGGGTGATGCATGAGTTTGATGATGGGGCCGGCGACGCCCTGTATCTGGCCGGTACGTTCCGTACCCCGAGCGGTTTGGACGTTGGCACGCTCGCGCGCCGCGAGGGCCTGCGTTGGCAGCCATTGCTCGGCCCCGGCGGTGGGGGCGCCACCGGCGGCAGCATCAGCGCGCTGGCCGGCTTCGATGATGGAACGGGCCCGGCCCTCTATCTCGCGGGTGGGTTCACCGAGGCGGATGGCGCGGTTGTCAACCGGATCGCGAAGTGGGACGGTGCGCAGTACGTGCCCCTGGCCGGCCCCGCCGGTGTGGGCGTCGACGGCCAGATCAGGTCGCTCGCTGTCTTCGATGATGGGAACGGCCCGGCGCTGTACGTGGCTGGCAACTTCACGCAGGCGGGCGGCGTCCCGGCGAGTTCCATCGCGCGTTGGGATGGATCGGCATGGTCGGCGGTCGCCGGCCCGATGGGCGAGGGGCTTTCACGGGAGGCCTGGGGGCTCGCGGTGTACGACGATGGCTCCGGCCCCGCGTTGTATGTTGGCGGCCTCTTCGACACGGCGGGCGGGGTGGAGGTCGACCGCATCGCGCGGTGGGACGGCGTGCAATGGACGCCGCTGGTCGCGCCCGGGGGCATCGGCGTCCGCGGCCGCATCGAGACGCTCGAGGCGTTGGTCGATTCGAATGGGCCGGCGTTGTATGCGGGCGGCTCGTTCAGCGGGGCCGGAGGTCGGACGGTCAATCGCATCGCGCGGTGGGACGGCCAGGACTGGTCGCCCCTCGAAGGTCCGAAGGGCGTCGGTGTGAGCACGCAGGTCGACGCGATCGTCAGCGTTGTCGAAGGAGGCCGTGCGGCCGTCTATGCGGGCGGACGGTTCCGGGTTGCCGGCGGTGTCGCGTCGAGCGCGATCGCGCGCTGGTCGTGCGAGGCGCCCGCCTGCCCCGCCGACCTCGACGGCGACGGCGCCCTCACCATCTTCGACTTCCTCGCCTTCCAGAACGCCTTCGACGCGATGGACCCGGCGGCCGACTTTGACGGCGATGGCGCCTTCACGATCTTCGACTTCCTGGCGTTCCAGAACGCGTTCGATGCGGGGTGCGTCTGATCCTTGCCGATCATCAAAGAAATCGATTCGATTGAAAACGCCGAGCGTTGGCAAGCCAGCGCTCGGCGTTCGTGTTCTTGAAAGGCTTGGACTGGCGAGACCTACTTGTCCTCGTCCTTCACCTTGAACTCCGCGTCGATCACGTCGTCGTCGTTCTCGGCGGCATCCTTGGGCTCGGCCTGGCTGGCGGCACCGTCGCCGCCACCGGCGGCGGCCTGGGCCTCGTACACGGCCTTGCCCAGCTCCATGCTGGCGGTCTCGAGCTCCTTGGTCGCGGCCTCGATGGCGGCGATGTCGTCCTCCTTGAGCTTGCTCTCAAGATTCGACAGGGCGCTCTCGATGCTGCTGCGGACGTCGCCGCTGACCTTGTCGCCGTGCTCGTCGAGCGCGCTGCGGGTCTGGTGCAGCATGCTGTCGCCGCGGTTCTTGGCTTCGACCACCTTGCGACGCTTCTCGTCCTCTTCGGCGTGGACCTCGGCGTCACGCTTCATCTTATCGATCTCCTCCTCGGACAGGCCGCCCGAGTTGGTGATCTTGATGTCCGCGCTCTTGCCGGTCTTCTTCTCGGTCGCGGTGACCTGCAAGATGCCGTTGGCGTCGATGTTGAACTCGACCTCGATCTGCGGCATGCCGCGGGGTGAGGGCGGGATGCCCTCGAGGTCGAACTGGCCCAGCAATCGGTTGTCGCTGGCCATCTTGCGTTCACCTTGAGAGACCTTGATGGTCACGCTGGGCTGGTTGTCGGTGGCCGTCGAGAAGGTCTCGCTCTTCTTGGTGGGGATGGTCGTGTTGCGCTCGATGAGCGGGGTCATCACGCCGCCCATGGTCTCGACACCCAGCGAAAGGGGCGTGACGTCCAGCAGCAGCACGTCCTTCACGTCGCCCTTGAGCACGCCGCCCTGGACGGCGGCGCCCACGGCCACCACCTCGTCGGGGTTCACGGTCTTGTTGGGCTCCTTGCCGAAGATCTCCTTGGCGATGGCCTGCACCTTGGGCATGCGGGTGCTGCCGCCGACCAGCACGATCTCGTCGATCTTGCTCGCGTCGAGCTTCGAGTCCTTGATGGCCGCCAGGCAGGGCTCGCGGAGCCGCTTGTACAGGTCCTCGCACAGGCTCTCGAACTTGCTGCGCGTCAGCGAGATCTGCAGGTGCTTGGGGCCGGTATCGGTCGCCGTGATGAACGGCAGGTTGATTGAGGTCTCCTGCATGGTCGAGAGCTCGACCTTGGCCTTCTCGGCGGCTTCCTTCAGGCGTTGCAGAGCCATGGCGTCGTCGCGGACGTCGACGCCCTCCTGCCGCTTGAACTCGTCGGCCAGGTAGTTGATGAGGCGCTGATCCCAGTCGTCGCCGCCCAGGTGGGTGTCGCCGTTGGTGCTCAAGACCTCGAACACGCCGTCGGCGACGTCGAGGATGGAGATGTCGAACGTACCACCACCAAGGTCGAAGACGGCGACCTTCTCGCTCTTCTTGCGGTCGAGGCCGTACGCCAGCGCGGCGGCGGTGGGCTCGTTGATGATGCGCTTGACGGTCAGGCCCGCGATCTCGCCGGCGTCCTTGGTCGCCTGCCGCTGGCTGTCGTTGAAGTAGGCCGGGACGGTGATGACCGCCTCGGTAACCTCCTCGCCCAGGTAGTCCTCGGCGACCTTTTTGAGTTCCTGGAGGATGAACGCGCTGATCTGCTGGGGCGTGTAGCTCTCGCCCCGCACGGTGACGTTCACGAACTCGTCGGGCCCGCCGGTGACCTCGTAGGGCACGTTCTTCTCTTCGCTGGCGACCTCCTTATGGCGGCGGCCCATGAAGCGCTTGATCGAGTAGACGGTGTTCTTGGGGTTGGTCACCTGCTGGTGCTTGGCCTGCTGGCCCACCAGGCGCTCGCCCTTGTCGGTGAACGCGACGACCGAGGGGGTCGTGCGGTTGCCCGAGGCGTTGATGAGCACCTTGGCCTCGCTGCCTTCCATGACGGCCACGACCGAGTTGGTCGTGCCCAGGTCGATTCCGATGATTTTTGACATGGTTGTGGCCCTCCTTACAAGACCGGCCGGCCGGCCCCGCGGCCTTCCGTACTCAGAGGTGTTGCAAGGGCGATGCCAACGGAAATCATGCGGCCCAACGGCCCTGAAACGCCGCGAGAGGGGTGTCGGGATGCAGGCCCTGGCAACCCGGTGCCGATCTGGCAGGCTGCCATTTGGAGTCAGGGTGGCGGCGGTGGCGGCGGGACGCCGTCCGCGGCCGTCCACGGGCCGGTGCCGCTGGTCATGGTGTTCAGGTCGGGCAGGGGCGGCAGGCCGGCGGCCACGCGGCTCGTGTTTTCCATGCCGATCCTGTACATCGGTAGCATCGAACTCGACTGCCAGCCGGTCATGTGGATCGAGTGCCAATCGCCGCCCGGCGTCGCGGGCATGACGATGAGCAGTGTCAGGCCCGGATCGTCGCCCGGCTTGATGCCGTGGTGGGTGAAGATCAGCCGACCTACGCGATGGGCGGTTACGTCGGCCGGCCAACTTGATGTAATGGCCGCCAGCGCCGCCTCGCGATCGCGCGGTCGCATGGCTTCGAGGGTGCTGGCGGTGTGCGAGCCGATGGTCACGTCAGGGGTCGAGGGCTCCGAGAAAGCGCGATGCGTGATGCCCATCGCCGGGTCCATGAGGCCTGCGCCGTGGAGAGGGGGAGACCCGTAATTCACGCCGTACCTCAACTCGTCGACGAGGGCGACGACGTCAGGGTCGAGCCCGGTGCCCTGTGCCCAACCGGGCGGGGGCACGGGGCTGTAATATGAACTGGTGGTACCCAGGCCACCCATGGTTCCGAAGATCATCCACGCGTACAGCCCGATGCCCGTGGCGGCGGTGATCACCGGGAGCACGAGCGTGGCCACGATGGCCGAACCCAGCCGGCACTTGTGCGCCGCCCGCACCGCCGCGGGGGCGCACGCCGTCCAGGCGACAAACCCCAGGAACCAGCCCATGCACGGGATGAGCGCGAACATCCACGCGCCGCTGGTGAACGCGATGGCCTGGAGCGTCCGCCCCATGCCGTCGGGCGTGGACTGGCGGAACAGCTTCAGCACGCCGTGGGTGACCGCCGCCCACAGGAACATGTACAGCGCGGGCACGAGCACGCCGGAAATCAGCATGAAGGCCAGCACCCCAACGCCCGAGCCCCCGCTGGCGATCATGAGCAGGACGCCCATTACGATGCCCAGCAGCCCGGCCATGAAGAAGTTCAGCGACGCGAAGACCACCGCCTTGCCCGTGGTGCCGAAGACTGGTGTCGCCTCGAGCATCCGTCCCGGCTGGCCGATGCCCGCGGCGATCGCGCCGAACCAGCGGCGCTTTCGGTGCGGGTCGAGCCAGGGGTTGGTCGATCGCGTGGGCTCGCGCTTGCCCAGCGCGTCGGCCGGCAGAAGCAGCATGTCGTCGATGGTGACGTGCCCGCCGCACGACACGCAATCGAATTCGCTTGGCTCGAGCTCACCCTTCTCGCCCGTGCCGTAGTAGGCTTGCGAGCAGTGCGGGCAGCAGAACTTGACGGCGTTGGCCAGGAAGTCGAACTCGCTGGGCTTGAACGGCCGTCCGCACTCGGGGCAGGGGCCGGCCTTGAGGTTCCACAACTCGTACTCGCAGCCGGGGCACTTCATGGGTTGATGCGAGCCTCCTCGCGGAGCTCGCGCCGGTGACCGGGCAAGACCAGCCAGATGATCAGGAATGTTGGCCACGCGATGGCAAACAGCCCGCCGATGACCCCCATGGCCAGCCCGAAGCCCGACCCGAGCACGGGCATCGCCGGTGGCGGCGCGCCGCCCTGGGACTGCTGGGCCATCTGCTGCTGCATGCCTTGCATCTGCGCTTGCTGCACCTGCCACTGCACGATCGAATTGGGGATGTGCAGCACGACCACGATCACGAGGAACGCGATCGCCAGAGCCATCGCGCTCGGCCGGCGTCGCAACAGTTGGATGCCAAGGGCCAAGTGGATCACCGTGATAAGGAATCCGGCGATCGACAACGCGATCAGCGCTCCGGTCAGGTGGGCCGGCGGCTTCATCCACTCATCGATCGGCAGATGCTGCATCGCGAACACGCCGGCGGTCTGGAACAGCCGCATCAGCAGCCCGACACCCGCGAACACGCAGCACAGGATGCCCAGCACCTTCGGCCAACTTGATCGGTGGGCGGCCAGCGGGGCGGTCGGCAGCGTGGGCGGTGCATGAGCCGGCACGGCCGGTGGCGGGGCAGGGTCGTGTTCCATGGCGAGGGCTCCCGGCAAGGGTGATCGGCGTGCGGACTGGGGACAGCATACCAGCCATCGGCCGGATCGGCGCACCGTATTGTCTTTCGATGAACGCCCAAGACCATTCCACCCCCGGGGACAATAACAGAGCGCTCGTGGTCGGCGGCACGGGCATGCTCGCCGGCGTGGTCGAGGCCCTGGCGGCCCGAGGCTGGCAGGTGGCCGTGTTGGCCCGGGGCCCAACGAGGCTCGATGCGCTCGCAAGCCTGCCCGGCGTGACGCCGCTCAGAGCCGATTACACCGATGCGAAGGCGTTCGCAGACGCCGTGCGGAGCGTGCTGCCGGTTGATGTGGTCGTCGCGTGGGTCCACTCGACGGCCCCGGAAGCGCCCCAGCAACTGGCCTCGCTGGTGACCGGGCTCGCCGATTCCGTGGACTTCTACCACGTGCAAGGCAGCGCCGCGGGGCGGGCACCGGGCGACGACGAGATCGCCAGCGTGCCCGGCGTGGCGTACCGGCGGGTGGTCTTGGGCTTCGTCGTCGATGCCGGCCGCTCTCGGTGGCTGACCGACCAGGAGATCAGCCAAGGCGTGCTGGAAGCCATCGATCGGAGGGCGTCCTGGCATGTGGTCGGGCAACTCGAACCGTGGTCTCAGCGGCCCTGAACATGCCTGGCTCGGCTTAAGGGTTTGCTTCGAGCCGATCTTGATGAACTATCCGGACCAGTCGCAAGCCCTTGCATCCCCGGCACCAGCCGAGGGTTGCCTTAACCGCCGACCGGTTGCCGCCCAGCCGGATGCCCCCGACGCTGGCGAGCGTCCGGGTCCGGCCGCACCGCGTGCAGCAGGCGTGCCAGCCAGGGGCGAGTTGTTCGGGCAAGTCGGCGGGTGGGGTCGATCGGATGATGCGGGCAAGCCTGGGCCATACTACAGCCGCGACGGCGATGCCGCCAATGAACGCCAGGATGACCCAGAGCCAGAACGTCATGCTGCTAATGTACTCGGAAACGGGGCGATCCACTTCCAAATCGAAGTCCTGATAACGTCGGACGGGTTGGTATTTTGTATTTTCAGGAATTTTTGAAACTTGATCGCCGATTGCTATGATTTGAGCATGTCGATCGCACCACTGCCCATCCCGACCACGGCTTCCCTGTCCGATCCTCGCTTGGAGGCCATCCGATCGAAGGTCGAAGCGGGGCAGCGTCTCTCGCTCGACGACGGCGAGGTGCTGTACGCCACCGACGACGTCTGGGGCGTGCTCGCGCTGGCCGACTTCGTCCGCCGCCGCATCCACGGCGATGCGGCCTACTACAACATCAACCGCCACATGAACTACAGCAACGTCTGCGCGCTGAGCTGCAAGTTCTGCGAGTTCTACCGCAAGAAGGGCGACGACGGCGCGTACACGCGCGACATGGACTACATCCGTGATCAGGCCAAGGGTGCCATCGAGAGCGGCGCCACCGAGATGCACATCGTCGGCGGGCTGCACCCCTACCTGCCGTGGGACTATTACACCGAGATGATGCGGACCATCAAGGAGGCCGCGCCCACCCTGCACATCAAGGCACTGACCGCCGTCGAGATCGTGCATCTTGCGAAGATTGCGAAGAAGTACAAGCGCGACGACCGCCAAGCCGGCATCCGCTGGGTGCTCAGCGAGCTCAAGGCCGCGGGCCTCGACTCCCTGCCCGGCGGCGGGGCCGAGGTCTTTGACGACCGCGTGCACGACGAGGCGTACAAGGGCAAGATCCGCAGCGACGAGTGGCTCGACGTGCATCTGGTTGCGCACGAGCTTGGCCTGAACACCAACGCGACCATCCTCTACGGCCATATCGATCAGCGCCGTGAGCGGCTGGTGCACATGGAGATCCTCCGCCGCGCGCAGGATCAGGCGCTCGAGCGGTTGGGCTACACGGGCGAAGACGGCTTCATCGAGCCCGGCCTTCCCGCGACCGCCAACGTCACCGCGCCGGTCATCACGCTCTCACGTGAGGGCACACCCAAGCCCACGCCCGCCATGGCCGCAGGCAAGGCCGGCTACTTCCAGACCATCACGCCCCTGCCCTTCTTCCCCGACGGCAGCGAGATGGAGCACCTCTACGGCCCGACCGGTCTGGAGAACCTGCGCACCATCGCCATCGCCCGCCTGATGCTCGACAACTTCCCGCATGTCAAAGCGTTCTGGATCATGCAGACCCTGAGCATGGCCCAGTTGATGCTTGAGGCCGGCGCCGACGACATCGACGGCACTGTCGTGTGGTACGACATCACCAAGGTCGGCGGCGCCAGCACGCACCAGGAGACGACCAGCCTCGACCTCCAACGCGCCATCCGCGAGGCCGGCTTCACGCCCGTCGAGCGCGACACGCTGTACCGGCGTGTGGAGCGGGAGGGGAAGGAATGGCGGGTGGTCGAGTAGACGACGGCTCCGGCCGAGCCCCGAGCGCAAGCGAGCGGGTCTTTGGCGCCCGGTCCTAAGGAGATCCCCGGCTAGTGGCTGGGGCTCGGATGGAGCCAGAACACCATCTGTTTCAACCACTTCCACCCACACCCGACACCAACCGTCAAGATTCCATGAAACCAGCCACCCAGGCCAGGTTCCGGCCGGGCTTGAGCGGCGGACAGCGATAGGATTGCGCAAAGATTGCGCGTGGGGCGGTGTGGCTCCACGGCGACCCATCCTGGCTCATTCCCAACGGAGAGAGACGATCATGAAGACCGCCTTCGCCCTCGTGGCCCTGGCCGCCGCCGCCACCACCGTGTCCGCCCAGAGCGACGTCGCCTACTGGTCCTTCAACAACCAGTCGCTGCCCGGCGGCGGCTTCGGCTACACCGCCGACGAATTCCCCTTCCCGGCCGAGTTCGGCGATCAGGCCGGCACGGCCGAGATCTCGCTGATGGGCGGCATCCTCGACGAGACCACACTCAGCGGCGGCGGCGACGAGGTGCTCCGCTGGGTCCAGTCCTTTAGCGGCACCGACCTGGGTGCCCAGTTCGGCGAGGGCAGCGGCGGCTCGCTGGCCATCCAGGGCGGCACCGACACGTTCAACAACGGCTCGATGGTCATCGCCAGCTTCAACGCCGCGGGCCTCGAAGACCTCGCCTTCCAGTTTGATGCCCGCCGCACGAGCACCGGCTTCAGCATGATCACCATCGACCTGTTCGACGGCGGCACGCTCGTCTCGACCATCGAGGCCGGGCTCGACCTGACCGGCGACTTCGCAACCCAGATGTATGACATCAGCGACCTGGACGGCGTCGCGGACGCGCAGATCGTCCTCACGCTCGACGGCGCGACCAGCACGAGCGGCAACGTCCGCACCGACAACTGGTTCATCCAAGGGGGTGCCGGCACCGGCGGCTGCCGCGCCGACCTCGACGGCGACGGCGTGCTGACCCTCTTCGACTTCTTGCAGTTCCAGAACCTGTTCGACGCAGGCGACCTGGCCGCCGACTTCGACGGCGATGGCAGCCTGACTATCTTCGACTTCCTCGAGTTCCAGAACGAGTTCGACGCCGGCTGCCCGTAAGCCGCGGCAGTTCCGAGAATAACCCACCGGCCACGCAGCGATGCGGGGCCGGTTGTCGTTTGGGGCGAACCGGTCTGGGCCGACCGAATTCCTCGGCGTCACCGCGCACGGCCTGGCGTGGACCATGCGCGCCGCATCTATCGAACGCATGTGACGCATCGTGCGCGAGCTCGTCAACAACCGCTCGGCCTGCGGCTACCCGTGCGAGGGTCTGACGACCAACGCCTGTCCCGAGCGTGGTACGGCCCAACCCTCGCGATGATTATCTACGGGCAGCCGATGTCGAACTCGTTCTGGAACGCGAGGAAGTCGAAGATGGTGAGCGCACCATCGCCGTCAAAATCGGCCAGCAGATCACCGTCCTGGAAGAGGTTCTGGAACACCAGGAAGTCGAAGATGGTCACGGCCCCGTCGCCGTCCATGTCCACGCGGCATGAGAGCGCCCCGCGCCCGAAGACCACCGCCACCTCGCCCGCGCCATCGCGCCCACCGGGCGACGCACCGGCCAACCCCAGCAGCAGGTCGTCGCGCCCATCGCCGTTGAGGTCGGCCCGGCCGGCGATGGAGTCGATGCCCACGCTCCCGCGGATCGTGAATCCGAGTACGCCGTCGAGTTCGGTCACATTCATGACGTCGGGGAAGCCGCCGCTGCTCGCCGTGTCGCGACCAAAGAGGACATGAGCCCCGTGGATGTCGGTCGCAATGAGATCGTCGTAGCCGTCACCGTTCACATCGCCCGCGCCGGCCACGCGCGTGCCGAGCAAGTCGCCCACGGCCGCACCGTTCAGGCGGAATCCCTCGCCCTCGCCCGGGTCGATCAGATCGATCAGCGGGGCCAGCCCGGGGCGACCGAACACCACCAGCACCGCGCCGCGCGAGCGTTCAGTATCGCCCGATTCTCGGCCCGGCTCGCCGATGGCCAGGTCATCGATGCCATCGCCGTTGATGTCGCCCACGACGGCCACGGCACTTCCGCTGCCGGCCAGCTCACCAGAGCCCACGAGTTGGATGCCCAGGTCGCCATCCAGGTCGTCGCGATCGAGTTGGTCGGGAAACCGTTCGCCCGCGGTGGTGTCTCGCCCGAAGATGACATAGGTCGCACCGGTAAGCTCGTCGTACGCGTGCGAGGGCGCGATGGTGTACTCGCGGGGCGTCCCGAACACGGCGTCGGCAAGCCCATCGCCGTTCACGTCGCCCACTGCCGTCGAGGTGCCGCCCCCGTTGGCGTACCAGATCGAGTTGAAGACGAATCCGCTGCTGCCATCGAGGTCGTCCGCGCCGAGCGATTCGGGGAACGCGCCACCGCCAGGAGCGCTGCGACCGAAGAGCACGTAGCTGTCGCCGTAGCAGTAGCCCTCGAATGCCCCCGCCGCTCCGATGGCTACGTCGTCCACGCCGTCGCCGTTGATGTCGGCGCCGCCGGCCACCGCCGACCCGCTTTCGGCGAAGATGCACGGCCCGAACACGGCAAAGCCGTCGTTCCCTCCGAGCGTCGCGACGTCGATGGACGCCGGGAACGCCCCACCCGCATCTTCGCGTCCGAAGATGGTGTACGACACACCCATCGGGTAGGGCCCCTCGTAGGGGTTGCCCGGCCAGGTGAAGGGCGCGCCCACGAGCGCATCGCCGAAGCCGTCACCGTTGATGTCGCCCGCGCCGGCAACCGCGAAGCCAAGGCGGTCGCCCCATGCCGTGGGTCGCGAGGTGAACAGCCGCGCACCGGTTTCGCCATCGAGGTCGGCCAGGCCCACGCGCGCCGGCCACGGCGTGCCGCGACCGAAGACCAGGTACGCCTCGCCCGGCCCATCGGCCCCGCCAACGAACGGCGCGCCGATCATCGCGTCGGCGATCCCATCGCCGTTGATGTCGGTCGCCGCCGCGACCGCCAACCCAGCCGAATCGCCAGCCGCCACGCCCTCGAGCGCGAAACCAGTCGTGCCGTCGAGCGTGCTCAGATCGAACACGGCGGGGAATGGCTCGGCCAGCGGATCGTCTTGTGGGTCTGCAAACGCCGACCACGAACCGGCCATGCCAGCAAGCGTCGCGAGCAGGATCGAACGGCGGTCTGGGGCCTGCGGCATGGTCTTTCTCCTCTTGTCTCCCCGCGGAACTCCGACGAGCGGCAGGGCAGCGCCGGCAAGCCGCTACGACTCAAAATCGGCCAGCGACCCGTCCAGATTGAGGGGCATCGCCGTCGCGACGCACAAGCACGCGCCGCCCCTTTGTGTTCCTGCCCATAACGACATCCGCTTTCTCGGACCAGAATACAGCCAATCCCCGGGCGATGCAAGCGCAATTTTGCCATGCCGGGGCTCTCCAAGCCCCTGGTGACTTCGTGCCATTGCCTGTCCTGGATGTCAGTTTCCTATTTCGGCCGGGGAATCACCAGCACGACCCAGCACCAACGCCGCGCATTGCCCGCCCAACGCGTGCGTACAGACGAGCACGCGGCGGAGTTGCATCTCGCGCGCCGGGGATGAGTTCGTTTTCAGATTGCCCCGGCCTGCCCCCGGCTGCGCCCGCGCCGGCAAGTGCTGACGCTCCAACGCCATCGCCGCGGCGGCCACCAGCAGCGACCCACCCGCCGCCATCGTCTCGCCAATCATCGGCCCGAGCCAGAACAGCTCAACCCCTCTGGCGTGATCCCCAAACGCTGCGTGCAGCGCCCGAGCCTCGGCCTCATCGAGCGCCACCTCACCCGCGCCGTGGCAGAAGACGGCGTCAATCTCCCCCGGCCGCACACCCGCATCATCCAAAGCCCGCCCGATCGCCTGCGCCAACGCATCATCGAGCCCACCGGCCGAGCCCCCGGCCGTGGCCCCAAGCCCCGCCATCACCGGCCCGCCGTCGCTCCAATTCGTCGGCACAGCCTGTGCCGCGCCGAAGCCCAGCAGTGTCGCGATCGTTTTGGCACTTCGCGCATCCGCCGCCTCGGGCGTTTCCAGGAAGCAGATCGCCGCCCCCTCCCCCGGCACGCTGCCCTGTGCATCGGCATCAAAAGGCCGCACGATCCTCGAAGGATCATCAAGACCTGCCGTCTCTACCAATCGCCCCGCCAGCCGCAAACGCTCGATCGCAAGGTGGTTCACACGGCTGTCGCCGCTGCCCGCCAGGCTCGCATCGGCATCACCCCGCTCGATCACGCGCATCGCTTCACCGATAGACAGCAGCCCGCTGGCCTCGCCCGCCGTGATGGTGTTGCTGGGCCCCTTGGCCTGATGCAGGATGCTCACGTGGCACGCCAGCATGTTGGGAAGGTACTTGAGCATCCACAGCGGGGTGAGCTGGCCCATGCCCGTTTCTCCCCACTTGCCCATGTCCCAGTTGCCGTCCTCGTCGGCCGCCGCGTGCATGGCCCGGGCGAGCTCGGGGATTTCCGGCGCGATCAGCGCCGCCCCCACGTGCGTGCCCAGGCGATGGGGCGGGTAGGGGGGCGTTGCCCCTTCCTCTTCGTCCGTTCCGCCGATGGTGCCTAACCGGGCGCTCCGCGCCGCCTCGTTCGCCGCGACGACCGCCAGTTCGGTATCCCGCGCCATCACCCGCGCAAACTTCCGGTAGCTCTTGGGCAGGTGGTCCTTCATCGCCAGCTTCGGGGCCTCGGCGGCGTACTGGCAGTAGAACGAACTCGCGTCGAGCGTCTCCGGCCGCCCGATCGCGCACCGCCCCGCACAAACGCCATCCCAGAACGCCTCCACCCCAACCCCGAACGGGCTGACAACCCCCAATCCCGTGATGGCAATCGGCGTGGCCATGGGGCCACTGTAGATCCCCGGGTGCCACGGCTTGCCCGTCTTCGGCAAGCCGTGCTCCGCCCTCGGCCCCCCAAACCACGGCTTGCGAAGACGACAAGCCGTGGCACCCAGCCCGCCTGTCAGCGCCCAAGCCCCACCCTGCCGATACGGTCTCTCGTGGCCGCACGCTCACCCATATCCCGATTCGACACCGGCTGGCCCCTCGTGCTGGCCGGCCTGGCCCTGGTCGCCGCCGTGGTGCTCATCCCCGCGTGGGAGCAGCTCGAGCGGACCCGCTTCGAGCGGGACAAGCTGCTGGCCATGGACGCCCAGGGCCGCGAACGCATCCGGCGCCAGGCCCGCTACCTGGCCGCCCTCGACCGCGGCGACGAGGCCCTGGTCCGCTCGCTGGCCCTGGATCAGATGCGGCTCGTTCCCGCCGGCCGCACCGCCGTGCTCGAGCCCCCGCCCCCCGGCCCGGTCGACGTCTACGCCCAGCTCGAACCCGCCCCGGTGACGATCCGGGCCGTCCGCCCGGCCGACAGCGTCCTGGCCCGCCTCAGCCGCAGCGACCGGCTGCGGCCGTGGCTGCTGGGGCTCGGGGCGTTGATGGTGCTGGTGGGGGTGCTGCCGCAGGGGCGGAGGTAAGTATCACGCGTTGCTGGCACTTCGCCGCTCCGCTCCGCCATAGCGTCGAGCGTGCGAGTCCCCAAAATTGCATCACAAAACAATAAGAAGTCTCGGACTCAGCCGAACCCGGTAGGGCGTGGCGCCATCCCGTTGATCAGAAGAACGGGGCCCGGGCTCGCCGCTCAGGTCGCGAGGGTTGGAAGCCGGCCATCAGCACCCCCCGGGCTCCGGCTGGTCGGCCGGGCCGTCCTCGCGCGGCGTCTCGAACAGCGCTTCCATCTGGTTCACCAGGCGTTCGACGCTCGTGACCTCTTCGGAGAGATCGGCGCGCACCTCGTCGGCGAGCGGGCCGTGCTCGCCCTGGACCCGCTTGAGCCTGCGCACGGCGAACCGCATGAGGCACAGGCTGTTGCGCAGGTCGTGGGCCAGCACGCGGGCCTGGGCACGGGCGCCGGCGGGATCGCCCGGCGAGCCACCGGTCGGACGGTCGCCGGCGGTCATGGCGCCGTGTCCCGCGTGTCTTGCATGAGCGCCTCGAGCTCGTCGAAGTCGTACGGCTTGGCCAGGTGGGCGTCGAAGCCCGCGGCCGTGGCCTTCCGCACGTCGGTGTCGCGGCTGTAGCCCGTCAGGGCGACCATCCGCCCTGCGTAGCCGCCGGGGCCGAAGCTGGCCGTGTCGGCCCGGAGGACCGAGGCCACCTCGTAGCCGTCCATGCCGGGCAGGCCGATGTCCAGCAGCACCACGCCGGGGCGCCACCGGCGGGCCATCGCCAGGCCGTCGAGGCCCGTGTAGGCGGTCCGAACGGAATACCCCTCCTGCTTGAGCGCGGCGGCCAGCATGGCGACCAGGTCGGTGTTGTCGTCGACCACGAGCACGCTGGGCTTGCCCGTTGGGGTGCTGGGGGCACCGGCTGGGGCGGGGGCTGCCCGGCCGGCCGGGGTCGGGCCCCGGGGGGCCGGGGGCCGGTCCACCATCGGCAGGCGCACCACGAACTCGCTGCCGGCTTCGCGGCCGGGCGCCGGGCTGAGCGCCTCGATGGTGCCGCCGTGCAGCTCCACCAGGCGGCTGGCCAGCGAGAGGCCGACGCCCAGCCCGCCCTGGGCGCGGTCCAGCGAGTGGTCGGCCTGGGCGAACAGCTCGAAGACGGTCCGCAGGTGCTGCGGATCAATGCCTATCCCGTTGTCGCGCACGCGCACGACGGCCGTGGGGCCGTCCGGCTCGCCCGCGCTCCCTGGCACGCTCCCCCGCTCGGCTTGGCACTCGACTTCGCACTCGACCTCGATGGCTCCCCCCGGCGGGGTGTACTTGGCCGCGTTGCCCAGCAGGTTGGTCAGGACCTCTTCCAGGCGTGTGGCGTCGGCGTGGACCCAGGCTTGCTGGCCCGGCCCGATCCGGGCCGGATCGGTCCGCCCGGGATCGTCGGACACCGTCAGCCGCAGGGTGTGGCCGCGCTGCTCGATCGTGGGCGACATGGTCTCCACGGCGTGCCGCACGATCTGGCCGAGGTCCACGACGGCGCGCTGGAGGTGGATGCGGCCGCTGATCACCCGGGCGACCTCCAGCAGGTCGTCGACCAGCCGGGTGAGGGTGCCCACCTGCCGCTCGATGATCTCGCGGGCCTGTTGGTGCACCGGCGGCTCGCCGGGCTGGGCGTTGGCCTTGAGCACGTGGGCCGCCGAGCGGATGGGCGCCAGGGGGTTGCGCAGCTCGTGGCTGAGCATGGCCAGGAACTCGTCCTTGCGCCGCGATTCGTCGGCCAGCGACAGCGCCTGCTCGTTGATCTTCTGCCGCATCAGGATCCGCTCGGTGACGTCGGCCAGCGTGCCATCGAAGCTGTCCAGCTCGGGCCCGTGCGCCCCTTGGACGACGTTGGCCCGCCCCTTGGCGTGGACCCAACGCACCGAGCCGTCGGCGAGCACGATGCGGTACTCCGAGTCGTAGGGCGCCGGGTTCTGGGGGTCCATCGCCGCCGCGACGGCTTCCTGCACGTGCTCGCGGTCGTCGGGATGGATAATCCCCATCGCGGCCTCGTAGGGCAGATCGCCATCGGTCACGCCGAAGATCTCGCGGAACCGCGCGTCGGTCTCCAGGGACATGCCCGCCGGATTGACGTGCCAGGTGCCCAGGTTCGCCGCGTCGAGCGCCAGCCGGCGCTGGCGCTCGCTGGCCAGCAGCGCCCGCTCGGCCTCCTTGCGTGCGGTGATGTCCAGGGCCACCCCCGGCAGGCTGACCGCGCGGCCGGCCTTGTCGCGACGCACTCGGCCGCGGGCCAGCACGTGGCGGGTCTCGCCGTGGGCCAACACGCGGTACTCGCTCTCGAACGCGTCGCCCCCCCCGATCGCCTCGGCGATGTGCCCCTCGACACGCTGGCGATCGTCGGGATGGATGACGGAGGTGTAGGCCTCGAGCGGCGTGCCGTTGACCGCCGTCGCGTCGATACCGAAGAGGCGCGAGAGATTCGCGTCGCCCTTCACGACATTGCGCACGATGTCGTACTCCCAGGTGGCGATCTCGGCGGCGCTGAGCGCCAAATCCAGGCGGGACCGAGTCTCGGTCAGGGCCCGTTCTTCCCGCCTGCGCTGGCTGATGTCCTCGATGACCAGCAGGATCAGCCGCGAGCCGTTGCCGGGCTTGCGCACCTTCCGGGCGTTGAGGGCCATGACCCTAGTCCCCATGCCCGGGAAGTCGTGCTCGACGACGAAGTCCTCCATCACCCCGTTGTCGGGCAGGACCCGCTCGAGCAGGTTTCGCAGCGCCGGGATGTTCCATTGCCCATCGCCCAGTTCGTACACCAATCGTCCCACGGTCGCCCCGGGGTTGGTCGCAAAGACCCGATAGAACGCCCGATTGGCCGAGACCACCCGCAGATCGGCGTCGAGCACCAGGAAGCCGTGGCGGAGGGTGTCGATGATGTTCGTGGCGTAGTCGAGGGCGTCACCCACGAGCCGCTCGTGCGTATTACGCTCGCTGATATCGCGGAAGACCAGCACGGCCCCGGCGATCTCACCGGCCGGGTTCGGGATGGGTGCCGCCGAATCGTCGATGGGCCGCTCGGTGCCGTCCCGGGCGATCAGGATCGTGTTGTTGGCCAGGCCAACGATCCTCCCCTCACGCAGGGCCCGCAGGGCGGGGTTTTCCACCTCGGTGCGGGTCTGCTCGTGCACGATGCGGAACACGTCGTCCAGAGGCTTCCCGGCGGCTTGCTTGGTGGCCCAGCCGGTCAGCGCTTCGGCCACGGGGTTGAGAAAGACCACGCGGCCCTTGGCGTCGGTCGTGATGACGCCGTCACCGATGCTGGCCAGTGTGACCCGGAGGGACTCACGCGACGCCAGGATTGCTCGATTGGATTCCATCGTGGGGTCCACAACTGCCCGAAGTCTAGCTTTGGTGGGCTCGCCATGAGATTCTCTTCATGCGCGTGTTCAACCCAGGCGGGCCACGGCCATTCCATAGAATCGATCGTGCCCCTCACCTTCCGCCCCCGACACCGCCTCACCCACGCGCGAGAGTTCCAGGCGGTCTACGCCGCCCGGTGCCGCAAGAGCGCGGGGCTGCTGACGGTGCATGCCAGCCCCAATCACCTGCCCGAGCCGCGGCTGGGGCTCAGCGTGGGCAAGAAGGTCGGCAAGGCCCACGACCGCGTGGCCGCCAAGCGGGCGCTACGCGAGGCCTTTCGCCATATTCAGCACGAGCTGCCGACGTGGGAAGTGGGGCATGAGTCAGGCCGCTACGACATGATCATCCAGGTCCGCCCCCACGAGCGATTGCCCGCCGCCGAGTACCAGCGGCTGCTGCTCGAACTGGCGAGCGCCTGCCACGAGGTGTGGGCCAAGCGACTCGCCCGCGGCGAGCGGCCCCAAGGATGGCCAGATGCACACGCCGGACCATGACGGCCCCCGCCCCTGGCGCTCGACCCCTCTGCGCCGCCTGGCCATCGCACCCTTCGTGCTGCCCATCCGGGCCTACCGCCTCACGCTGAGCCCGTTCCTGGGCGGCCAATGCCGCTTCGAGCCCACGTGCAGCCACTACGCGCTGGACGCCTACCACACCCACGGCCCCCTCAAAGGCACGCGGCTGACGATCTGGCGACTGCTGCGCTGCCAGCCGTTCGGCAAGGGCGGCTACGACCCGGTGCCTCCGGCCGATCGAGCTGCGGGCGGCCAGGCGAGACCGGGTTCTCGGCCCAACCGTCCTAGTCAGGGCTAACATAAGCCACCACGCCGGCCTCCCTCCCAACCGGCCCCGCTTTGCCCAGTTGGAGCTCGTTCTTGCCCAGGTTGCCAGCGGCCGCCCGTCGCGCCCAACTCCTCAAGACCGCCGCCGAGCTCTTCGCCGAGCACGGGTACGCGCGTGCCACGACGAGCCAGCTCGCCAAGGCCGCCGGCGTCACCGAGCCGATCATCTACCGCCACTTCGGGTCCAAGCGCGACCTGTTCATCGCCCTGGTGAAGCAGACCAGCGAGGAGACCATCGGGTTCTGGGAAGAGCAGCTCGACGCCGCCCAGACCCCCGCCGAGCGGCTCTCGACGCTGGTGGACGGCAACCCGATGGTGCACCCCAGGTTCCAGAGCGCCTACCGCGTGATCCTCCAAGCCATCACCGAGGTGGGCGACGACGGCATCGCCGACGCCCTGCGTGAGCACATGGAGACGGTCCACAGCTTCCTGGCCCGCGAGATCGAGAGCGGCCAGGAGGCCCACAAGGTCACCGGCCGCTACAGCCCGGAACTGATCGCCTGGCTGCTCATCGACGTGGGCCTTGGCTTCGGCGTGCTGACCGCCTGGGGCCTGGAGGGCCACGGCACCGACGCCAAGGGCAAGCACGTCAGCGACGCCATCAAGCGCATGCTGCTGGGCAAGGCCAAGGCCGCCCCTTCCGAGCGCTGATCCCGGGCGAGTTGACGCCTCTACGCTCTGGGCGTGCCGGACCTGAAGATCGCCAACTCGATCACCGAACCCAAGAAGCTGACGCCCGCGATGCGCCAGTTCCACGAGTTCAAGGACCGCTTCCCCGGCTGCGTTCTGCTCTTTCGCATGGGCGATTTCTACGAGATGTTCTACGAGGACGCCGTCGAGGTGTCCAAGGCCATCGGCCTGACCCTCACCGAGCGCAGCCCCGGGCAACCGATGGCCGGCGTGCCGCATCATCAACTGGACAACTACCTCCGCAAGCTCATCGACAAGGGCTTCCGCGTGGCCATCGCCGACCAGGTGCAGGACCCTAAAGAAGCCAAGGGCGTCGTCGAGCGCGCCGTCACGCGCGTGCTGACGCCCGGCACGCTGGTCGATGACGACCTGCTCGAATCACGCCCCGCCGGTGGCACGCTCGCCGCGGCCTACCTCGATGGCGACGGCGTGTCGCTCGCCGCGCTCGACGTCTCGACCGGCGCGTTCACGCTCGACTCGGCACCCCTGAACGACCTGCTCGACGGCCTCTCGCGATTGGCGATCGCCGAGTTGCTGCTGCCCGACGACTGCCCCGCGGGCCTGCGCAGCCGCATCGAGATCGAGGCAGGGCGCTCGGGCTGCGCCATCACCGAGCGCCCCGCGTGGCACTTCCGAAAGAGCGAAGCGATCGAGGCGGTGCTCAAGCATTTCTCGGTCGGCTCGGTCGAGGGCTTCGGCCTGAGCGACGACGACCCCGCGCTCGTCGCCGCCGGCGCGGTGCTGCGGTACGCGGGCGAGACGCAGACGCCCGCGGGCACGCTCGCGAAGGGCGCGCTGACGCCGTCGCTTTCCTATATCCGACCACCCAAGCGTGCCGCGCCCGGCGATCGCCTCGTGCTCGACGCCACGAGCCTCCGCGCCTTGGAGATCGAACGCACCATCCGCCGCGGCGGCACCGATGGCTCACTGGCCGGTGAGGTCTTGAACGGCGGCCAGTGCATGACCGCGCTGGGCCGCCGCCAGGTCGCCACGTGGCTGCGCGAGCCGGCGGCAAAGCTCGATGAGATCACCGCGAGGCACGCCGCCGTCGCCGCGCTCGTCGAAGATTCCAAGCAGGCCAATGAACTGGCAAAGGCGCTCGAACCCATCCAGGACATCGCCCGCATCGCCGCACGATTGGCCCTCGGCCGGGCCGCGCCGCGAGACCTCGTCGGCCTGGGCCAATCCCTCGCCGCCATCCCGACCGTGTGTGCCGCGTGCGAGAACACGCCATCGCTCGCCGTTCGGGCGAAGGAGTTGGGCCAGACCCTCGACGCCCTCACGCCGCTGGCCACCGAGATTACATCCGCCTGCGTCGACCGCCCCCCGGCCCGCCTCGCCGACGGCGGCCTCATCCGTGATGGTGTCGACGCCGAGCTCGACGAGGTCCGCGGCCTCCAGCACGACGCCGGGCAGTGGCTCGCCGACTTCCAGCAGCGGCTGGCCGAAGAACTCAAGATCCCCGCGATCCGCGTGGGGTATAACAAGGTCTTCGGGTATTACATCGAGCTGACCGCCACCCAAGCAAAGGAGTACGGCGACACGCTCATCTCCGCCGGCCTCAGCCGCAAGCAGACGCTCAAGAACGCCGAGCGGTACGTCAACGACGAGCTGCGCCACTTCGAGCACCGCGTGCAGACCGCCGAGGCGAGGGCGCTCGAACGCGAGAAGGCCATCTTCGATCAATTGTGCCTCAAGGCCCGCGACCAGCTCGACGCCATCGCCGTCGCTGCTGAGGCTATCGGTGCATTGGATGCCCTCTCCTGCTTCGCCGCCCTCGCGCGCAAACGCCGCTGGGTGCGGCCCGAGATGGTCGAGGAGGCCAACCTCGAGCTCGACGCCGCCCGGCACCCCGTGCTCGAACGCACGCTCGCGGACCGGCTCGTTCCCAACGACGTGGCCCTCAACGAGTACGCGCGCCTCGCGATCATCACCGGCCCGAACATGGCCGGCAAGAGCACGTACATCCGGACCGCCGCGCTGCTGGTCGTGCTCGCGCACGCCGGCAGTTTTGTTCCAGCGGGGTCCGCCCGCATCGGCCTGACCGACCGGGTCTTTACCCGCGTTGGCGCCGACGATGCGCTGCACGACGGCCAGTCCACCTTCATGGTCGAGATGGCCGAGACCGCCGCCATCCTCAACAACGCCACCGACCGCTCGGTCGTCGTCCTCGACGAGATCGGCCGCGGCACGAGCACGCTCGATGGCCTCAGCCTTGCGCGTGCCATCGCTGAGCGGCTCGCCGGTGACGCCAAGAACCCCGGCCCACGCACTCTCTTCGCCACGCATTACCACGAGCTGACGACCCTCGAAGAAGAACGCGCCGGCCAGGTCCGCAACCTCGCCGTCCGCGTGCGTGAGGTCGGCGACGAGGTCGTCTTCCTCCACCACGTCGAGCCGGGCCGGGCCGATCGCAGCTACGGCGTGCAGGTCGCGCGGCTGGCCGGGATCCCGCCCGAGGTCGTCGAGCGGGCCGCTCAGGTTCTCGCCTCGCTCTCGGTGCGAGAGGACGGTGCCGCGCCCGCGCCTGCCAAGCAGGCCCCCGAGCCCCAGATGCCCTTATTCGCCAGGGCGGCCCCACACCCCGCTGTCGATCGCCTCACGGAAGTGAGGATCGAGTCGCTCACGCCCCTGGACGCCTTCGACCTCCTTCGCGAACTCCGAGGCCTGGTCGAAGAACAGCCGTGAACGTCCGAGCCATCATCTTCGACGTCGACGGCGTCCTCGTCCGCACCGACGTCCTGCACGAGAGGTCCTGGCGGGCGCTCGCCGAACGGGAAGACCTGCCATTTCCGGACGACCTGCCCGACAAGCTCCGGGGCGTCAGCCGCGAGCGCTCGCTCGAACTCGTCCTGGGCGATGCCTTCGACCGCTACACACCCGAGCGGCGCACGGCCCTTACGGATCAGAAGAACGCCGCGTTCCTGAATGCCGTACACGCCATGACCCCCTCCGAGACCCTCCCGGGCGTGCGTGAACTCTTGCAATCCCTCCGCGAAGCGGGCATCAAGCTCGCCGCCGCATCGGCCAGCCGCAACGCACGAGTCGTCCTCGATCGTGTCGGTCTCACGAGCCTCCTGCACGCCACCGTCGACGGCAACGACGCCCCCAAGGCCAAGCCCGACCCCCAGTGCTTCCTATTGGCCGCTGAGAAACTAGAAGTACCGCCCGCGCACTGCGTCGTGGTCGAGGATGCCCCCGCCGGCGTCGAAGCCGCCATCAACGCGCGCATGGCGGTGGTGGGGGTGGGCCCGGTCCAGCACGACTCGCGGGTGACGCTCGGGGTTCCATCGCTCGCGAGCGTCACGGCGCGCGACCTCACCGCGCTGTCAGTGTGAGTCCGTCGCGTACGCTTGCCGATGAAGCCCGCGACCCTCGCCATCCTCCTCGCCATCGCCGCCGGTTTATGCTGGGGCATCGGCGAGGTCTTCACCCGCCAGGTGCTGCACTCTAAGGAGATCGGCCCCTTCGCCGCCCTGCTCGTGCGCACGCTCGTCGCCCTGCCGCTCATCGCGCTGGCCTACCTCGCCGCCGCGCACTCGGGCCTGCTCACCAGCGAGATCCCCGGCTGGCGCGTCAACCTCTCGACGGCCAACTGGCTGCGGCTCACGCTCGGTTCCGGCCTGCTCGCCGCCGCCCTCGCGCTGGTGTTCTTCTATGCCGCCCTGAGCCTGGGCCAGGTCTCGGTGGTCAAGCCCATCGCCTTCGCCGTCGCCCCGGTCACGGCGGTCTTCGTGGGCGCCCTCATGCTGGGCGAGCCCCTGACCATGCGCAAGTGCTTCGCCATCGCCTTCATCGCCGTGGGCATCGTGCTGATGGCGGCGCCCTCGAAAGCGCGGGTGGAGGCGCGGCAGGTCGTCGATGGGCGTGAAACCGAGCCGAGCGGCTGACCAGGCGGCCATCTTTGGTTCTCCGCTTTCCTATTGCCTCGTGCCTGATCCCCGATGCCCTTTCCTCACGCGCATCCAGTATCGAACGCCGCCCGGAAAGCCAGGAAGTCGAGGATCGTCAACGCACCGTCGGCGTCGAAGTCGGCCCTCGGATCGCCGGCTTCGAACAGGTTCTGGAACGCGAGGAAGTCGAACACGGTCGCCATGCCGTCACCGTTCAGGTCGACGCGGCAAGAACCCGGCAGCCGCAGCCCGGTGATGAGGAACGCCGAACCGCGGTCCTCGAAGTTGCCTTTGCCCGCGATGGCGGTGCCATCGCCCGAGATGGCGCTGGCGTCGATCAAGTCCCAGCCGCTCAGGTCCACACCCGTACTCTCGAGGTAGGCCTGCAGGTCGACCATGCCGGTCGCTTCGGTCCAGAAGATCGGCCGCCTGCTGCCCGCCGCGAGGCTGACCGCCTCACCCACGGCGATCGCGCCATCGTCGCTGAGCTGGAACAGGAAAGGATCGTACAAGCCATCGGGTACGGCCAATTCGACGTAGCCGCCAGCCTCGGTCCATCGGTAGACCGTGCGCGAGCGCCCATCGGCGTCCTTGAGTTCGCCGATGATCACGCCGGCGTCGTCGCTGGTGGCGCGGATCTCCGCCGACGCCCAGGGCTCGGGCACGCCCAGATCCTCGGCCCCTGCCGCTTGGGTCCAGCGGTAGGGGTGGGTCTTCTCGTCGACGCCGGGCCGCCACCCGGAGCCGACCACGATCGTGCCGTCGGCGCTCACCGCCTTGGCTGTGGTATTGTCCCAACCGGGCATGTCCAGGGTCTCCATGCCTTCCCCTTCTCGCCACCACCACGCGTTGGTCCCGGTCCCGCCGTCGCCCACCGCGACCCGGCCGTCCGCGCTGGCGTCCCACGCGACGCGGGTCCGCGATGGGAGGTCCACGCCCAGGTCCTCGCGCCCCGTTCCCTCGCTCCATCGGAACGCCCGCTGCCCGTCGCGGGTCCGGAACTCCCCGAAGGCGTAGCGGCCATCCTGATTGGTGGCAAAGGCGAGCGACCGGACCCCGTCATCGAACAGTGCCTCGACGTTGCCCGCCGCGTTCCAGCGGACGGCCGAGATGGTCGAAGCGCCGGCGTGTGACCAGCCCACGACCACCGAGCCGTCCGCGTTGATGGCCCGGGGCTCACCCCCGCGGAGCCCCGGGCTGGGCAACAAGTCCAGTTCGATGATGGTCGGACCTTGGGCCATCGCCGCCGCCGTGCCACACGCGGCGGCGGCCACTGCGGATGCCCTCATGGCGGTGGGGCCCCAAGAGCTGGGGGAATGGCCCATGGGTTGGCGTGGGGCGATGGATCGTGCCATGGTCTGGCTCCTCATGGTCTGGCTCTTCAATGTCCGGGTCCTACGGATCGGCGACCAACCGCGTGGCGGTCTCGGTCCGGAGTGTGGTTCTGTGCTTGAGCCGCCCTGGGGGTTGGTTGGGCGGCCGGGGGCGTGGGCCAGCGTGGTGTGCCAGCCCGAGCCTTGCGGTCGTGTGCGGATGCGCGTTGCAGGATGATACGTCCGGGCATCCGTGCGGGTTGCTCACCATTGGGCTATTGATGCGTTTTGGAGGACGCCTGCGGCCTTACGGAGTCCATTGCAATCGACATCCGGGATGGATGCAAGGCGAAGCGGGCCTTTCTTGGATTGGGGTGCCTCTCCCCGCGCCGCATCGGCTCCCGTGCCGCCCGCCGCCGCCCCAGACACCCCCGGCACGACGCCAGGACCCCGCGTCTTTGCCGCAGAAGTTCGTGTCAACTCGGCAAAGACCCGAACTTCTGCCCCGATGTCGCCCGCTCCTGGCTCGAAGCCCCCCGGCAACGCCCCAAGGAGCGCAGCACCTGCGCCCATGACGGCCGGCATCATCGCCCGCGCGGCTCGGGATCAAGTCCCCCTGGCGATCGGCCGATGACTTTCTGGACCCACCCCGCCGCACGGCGGAGCTCAAGAAAGGACCCGATCATGGCCCGCCGCGCCCCGCGCATCGACGCCCTGTTCCTGCTCAAGGCCCGATTGCTCGCCAGGCGATGGCAGGAGCAGGGGGCCGCCAGCCTGGGGCTCGATCCCGCCCACGTCGATGCGCTGATCGCCCTGGTCGAGAGCGCCGACGAGGCAACCGCCGAGAATCTCCGCGCGCAGAGCCTGGCCCGGGCGGCCAACCTGTCACGCCGCACCGCCATGAAGAAGGCCCGGGCCGCCTTTGGCGCCCTGGTCACCAGCATCGACGGCTACGCCAGGTTCACCGGCGACCGGGGCGTGTGGGCCCGGGCGTTCATCGCCCCGCCGGCCGACCCCGGCCCCCGGCCCGCCCCCGCCGCCCCGCGAGATGGCGGCTTCACGCTCCAGAGCCGCGGGTCGATCGAGGTGCGCTTCAAGGGCACCGGCGAGGGCGTGCTGTACGAGATCCAGCGGCAGGTGGTGCCGCTCGACGGGCGCCCCGGCCCGTGGGCGACCGTCGCGAGCGGGACCGGTAAGACCTGGACCGACGAGTGCCCGCCCAGCGGTGTCCAGGAAGTGCGCTACCGCGCCCGCGCGATGCGGCCGGGCCGCCGCGGACCGTTCGGGCCCGCCAGCGTCAGCCGCTGGTCGAACGCGGTAGCGGCGACGTTCGGGTGCGGTGACGTGGTGCCGGTGGTGGAGTTGGCGCCGGGCAAGGCGGCGTAGGAGAAGAGTTCAACACAGAGACACAGAGGCGCAGAGAAGAGCCTGAGGTGCGAGGCGGCCCCGCTCAACCCTCCTCCAATCTGCTCATCGTTCCTCTGCGGCTCTGTGCCTCTGTGGTTCGCTTCACTCCGAGCCCTCCGCGACCTCCGCGTTCAAGCCCTTGTCAGAGCCCCACGCGGAGCGGCTTACTTCCGCCGGTTCGCCTTGCCCATCATCTTCGCCCGGATCGCCGCCGCGCGCTCCTCGGCGGTCTTAGGCCGGCTCGCGGGCTCTTCCGCTGGTTTCTCTTCCTCGGCCGGCACGTCGGGCTCGTCCGCCTCGCCGCTCTCTTCCTTGAGCAGCCGCTCGCGCGCGACCTCGTAGCACGTGGCCAGCAACCCAACCAGCGGGAACTTCGCGTCCTCGAATGGGCTCGAGCCCAGGCGCCGCAGCATGGGCGTGGGCACGGGCGGGGGTTCAAGCGCGAGATCGAGCGCGTCCAGGTCGGTCGGGCTCTCCCAGAAACGCTCCAGCATCGCCTCGTCGTCGGGCAGGGCTGCGTCGCTCGCGCCCTCGACCCGGGGCTGATAAATCGGCTTGGGGTTCGCCCCGCCCGCGCTGAGCAGCCGCCGGTGGCTCATGCGTTCGGCAAGCTCGCCGTCGGGCAGGCCGCGGAGCGTGAACGCGACCGACGGGTCCGCCGCGATGCGCTCGCTCAGCAGCATGACCACGCAGCACGCGTGCTTGCTCCAGCCGCCACCCTCGGTGGAATCTGGGCACGTTGTGACGATCTTGACCGCGTCGGACGCGGCCGGCAGCAGGCTCAGCCCGAGCGGCTCGAACACCTGCTCGACGTCCTGCGGTAGCCGGCCACCGAGCACCTCGGCGGCGATATGCGGCTGCTCGTTGAGCTGGTCGGCCACCGCGTCCCACTGCTCGGGCGTGAACGCGTCGACCTTGAGCTGGATGTCGTAGCTGCGCGTGCGCCGCCCCTGCACCGCAGCACGCACGAGGCCGGGCTCGACCACCAGGGTGCGCGTTTGTCCGAGGCGGGCGTACTCGGTGCCCTCCTCGATCGCGTTGGGCCCGGCGCTCAGTTCGAGCAGGCGCATCAGCCGCCGCTCGGGCACGCTGGCCAGCTCGTCGCCCTCCTTGCGCTTCAGCCGGATGCCGCCCGACACCCGCCGCGGCTTGGTCGGCAATGGGCGCGGGTGCGGCCGCATGGGCGCGTTGGGCTTGGTCAGGCTCTCGCGCAGCGCCTGCACCGCCTTCTCGGTCGTGTCGGGCGTCGCGTCGGTCGAGGCGTCCGAGGCGATCTTGCCGGGGATCTTGGGCCTGGCCGCGGGCTTGGGGTCGGGTTTGGCGTCCGGTTTATCGCTGGGCTTGTCGGGCATCACGCGACCTCTTCATCGCCAACGGCGTCGCCGCGCAGCGTCAGCAGGTCGCGCAGCTGAGAGGTATCCAGTTCGGTCAGCCACCGCTCGCCCGCGCCCACGATCTGCTCGGCCAGCTCGGTCTTCTGCTCGATCATGGCGTCGATGCGCTCCTCCAGCGTGCCGCGCACCACGAACTTGTGCACCTGCACCCGCTTGGTCTGGCCGATGCGGTACGCCCGGTCCGTCGCCTGGTTCTCCACGGCGGGGTTCCACCAGCGGTCGAAGTGGAACACGTGCGTCGCGGCGGTCAGGTTCAGGCCCACGCCACCGGCCTTGAGGCTCAAGATGAGCAAGGGCGTCGTGCCGTCGGCCTTCTGGAACTTGTTGATGAGGTCCTGCCGCTGCTTCTGCGTCGTGCCGCCGTGCAAAAACAGCACGGGCTTGCCGAGTTCCTGTTGCAGCAGCGAGACCAGCAGCCGCCCCATCTGGCGGAACTGCGTGAAGAGCAGGGCTTGTTCGCCCGAGGCCTGGACCTCCTGGAGCATCTCGACGAGGCGCACGCACTTGCCGCTGCGCGTGGCGTCCGGTGCGCCCGGTTGGCCGAAGTCGTGGTCCTTCAAGAGCTGCGACGGATGGTTGCAGATCTGCTTGAGCCGGATGAGCGTGCTCAGCACCATGCCGCGGCGGTGCATGCCCTCCACGCGATCAATGTCGCGCAGCATCGTGTTGACCGTTGCTTCGTACAGCGCCGCTTGCTCGCTGGTCAGGTGGCAATACTCGCGGCTCTCGACCTTCTCGGGCAGGTCGCCCGCCACGCCCTCGTCGGTCTTCAGGCGACGCAGGATGAACGGCCGCACCAAGCGACGCAACTGCTCACGCCGCCCGCGGTCGCTGTAGCGCTCGATCGGCAGGCTGAATCGCCGCCGGAAGTTGCCGATGGTGCCGAGGTAGCCAGGATTGCAGAAATCGATGATCGACCACAGCTCGCTCAGGCGGTTCTCCACGGGCGTGCCCGTCAGCGCCAAGCGATGATCGGCGTGCAACTGCCGCACGCTCTGCGCCTGCTTGGCGGCGGGGTTCTTGATGTTCTGCGCCTCGTCGAGGATGATCCGCCGCCACGGCATGCGCGCCAGCAGCTCCTGATCGCGGTGGGCCAAGGCATAGGTCGTGAGCACCACGTCGGTCTCGCCGGCCCTGGCGATGAACGCGTCGTCCTGGTGCCGCTCGGCCCCGTGGTGCACCATGACCTTCAAGGAAGGACAGAACCGCCGCGCCTCGTGCTCCCAGTTGCCCAGCACGCTCATCGGCACGATCGCCAGCGTCGGTGGCACGGGAGCCTGGGCGTACGGCCCCTGGCTGTGCAAGTGCCGCTCGCGCGCCAGCAGAGCCAGCACCTGGATGGTCTTACCCAGGCCCATGTCGTCGGCCAGGCACGCGCCGAAGCCGAAGCGTTCGAGGAACGCCATCCACGCCACGCCGCGGAGCTGGTACGGGCGAAGCTCGCCGTGGAACGTCGGCGGCGCTTCCACCTCGGGCAGGCTCTGGCTCTCGTCGCTCGAGCCGAACACCGCGCCCAGCCAGCCGCTGGTCTCGATGCCCACGATCGGCAGCGCCGCGCCCTCCTCGTCCATCGAGCCGTGGGCCATGCGGATGGCCTCGAGCACCGTCATCTCGCCGCCGGGGTGCTCGCGGATGAACTTGGCGGCGGCCTTGACGTCCTCGGCCCGGACTTCCGCCCATTGGCCCCCGACGCGCACTAGCGGCGTCGAGCCGTCGCGCGCAAGCTTCTCGAACTCGGCCAGCGTCAGCTTCAGCCCGCCCAGCGAGATCTCCCACGAGTACCGCACCAGGGTCTGCAAGCCGAGCTGCGACTTGTGCGTGTGCGGCGCGCCCGGCACACCCTCGTCCTCGGGTGCCACACCCCAGCCCTCGGCGTCGCCGGTCAGGCTCTCCATCGGGTCGCTGTCCAATCGCAGCGTGGCACCGACGCGGATGCTGGGCGAATCCCACCACGGCGGCGCAACGACGGTGATGCCCTGCTCGCTCAGCACCGGGGCCGTATCGCGCAAGAACTGGTACGCCTGCTTGGTGGTCAGCTCGAGCCGCGTCGGCTCGCTCTGCCGCAGCGCGCCCTCGAGCTTGTCGAACAGCCGCGACGCCCGCCCGAGCTCGCTGAGCATCAGCTGCTGCGGGTCATCGAGCTGCCGG
Source organism: Phycisphaera sp. (assembly GCA_025916675.1). NCBI lineage: Bacteria > Pseudomonadati > Planctomycetota > Phycisphaerae > Phycisphaerales > Phycisphaeraceae > Phycisphaera > Phycisphaera sp. Next base: position 2,331,532 of record CP098402.1, on the reverse strand, counting down.
CCCTCGACCGTCACGCCCCGGCCCGTCAGGCTCCATACCTCTTCGGCGTCGACCTCGACGTTCTCGGTGCCCACCGCGCGCAGGTGGAACGTGAGCGCCCACTTCGTGTCGCCCGGCGGCGGCTGCAAGTCGGGCAGTTCTTCGGTATTCACCGGCTCGTGCAGCTTCAGGCACAAACGCCACAGCGCACTCGCGCCGCGCTCTTCCAATCGCGCCAGCCACCGCCGCACGCCCCGGGCCGCGTCGGTCCGCTCCGATGGCTTAATGCCCGACTCCTGGGCCCCGTCGAGCAACCCGCTCAGCCACGCCACGTGCGTGTCGTGCTCCTTGTTCTCGACGGCTTCGACGAGCTTCTCACGCCCGAACGCCGCCCGCGCCTGCGCGTCGAGCACCAGCGTCAGGAAGTCGCTCAGCACCAGCCACGGGTCGTGCTCCAGGTCGTCCACGCCCGCGCTGCTCGCGAGCGGCATCGCGTTGAGGAGCGCGCTCGTCGCCTTGGCCGTGTGCTCGTCGGCCAGCCACGGCTGCCAGCACCCGAGCAGCCGCCCGTCGGGGTGCTGCCGCAGGCTCGGCACGAACCGCTGCTGGATGACCAACTGCCGAACGAGCGCGAGCGCCACGATGAAGTGCCGAACGGTGGGGGCCACCAGCACGCCCGCCTGCGGGGTATCGCCGCTGGCCGCCAACTCGAACCGCCCCTCACCCAGCGCGACCTCCGAGGCGCCGCTAGCCAGGTCGTTGATCGCATCCAGCACCGCCGCCGCATGATCCGGACCAAAGCTCACGCCCTGGATGGTGACCTTCTCGAACCCGGCGCCATCCTCTTCGGAGCCCTCGCCGCCCGGCCGATCGACCACGCCCGCCGCCCGCGCCATCGCCGGGCTGGGCACGCGGCCGCCCAGCGGCAGCCGCAGGTCGATCTCGCCGGCCTCGCCGTGCTCGCCGAACTTGGAGCCGAGCGCCTCGACGACCCGCCGAACAAACGCCTCGCCCGCGATCCACGCCGTGTCTTCGGACGAGTTGGCATCGCGCGATGGCGCGACCTCGGCCCACAGCCACAGGCGGCCGGCAACCCACGCCGCGTGCAAGCACGCCGGCTGGCGTCGGACGGCAGTGCTCACCATGGATAGCCCCCAGAGCCGGCCAGGCCAAAATCAGACAGAGAAGTAGGGGCGCAGGGACTCGAACCCTGGACCTGCGGATTAAAAGTCCGATGCTCTACCAACTGAGCTACACCCCCAAAAGGCGGGCCTTCTCGCACGACGGCGATTCGCTCGCCACCAGAGGGACATTGTTGGGACCAATCTTGCCCAAAGCCAGAAGCACCAATGATCCACGCCAAAACCCGCAGGTTCCCGTTCTGGCAGGGTGCTCGATGCTGCCAATAACCCTTGCACGATGGGAGCCCTTCAAGTACACTGGGCCTGAGAAGGAGCGACGAATGAATCCTGCCGCCAGCACCACTGCAATCCTGCTCGCCCTCGTGGGGTTCCCAAAGTGGTCCCTTGCCCAATCGTGCGCCGTGCTGAACGCCTTCCCCGACGAGCAACTCGTCGCGGTGGGCGGCGGCCCCAACGCCATCGTTGCCGCCGATTTCAACGGCGATGGGTTGTTGGACCTGGCCTCCAGCAACGCATTCAGCGACAACCTCTCCGTCCTCATTGCCACGGCCCCGGCCGAGTTCGCCCCCAGGATCACCCTACCCGCCGGCAACTTCGCGGCCGGGCTGGTGGCCACCGACCTCGACGGCGATGGTTTTATTGACCTCGCCAACGCCAACATCATCAGCGGCAACGTCTCGGTGTTCCTCGGCAACGGCGACGGCACTTTTAGGGCCGAGCGACGCTACCGCGTGGGATTCGAGCCCAACCTCCTGGTCGCCCTGGACGCCAACCGCGACGGCCTGCTCGACCTGGTCTCGGCTAACCGCGCCAGCGACTCGGTCACCGTGCTGCTCGCCGACACCGAGGGTGGGTTCGCATCGGGTGGCGCCTTCGCCGTGGGCGATCGACCAGAAGGCCTGGCGACTGCCGACTTCAACGGCGATGGCATCGCCGATGTTGCCGTCACGAGCCGTGAGGACGATGAGGTCTCGATCCTCCTCGGCGACGGTGCGGGCGGGTTCGCCCCCCAGACGCGCTGGCCCGCGGGCGATGGCCCGCACCGGCTGAGCGTGGCCGACCTCGACAACGACGGGGCGATCGACCTGGCGATCCCCGGCTACGGCGACGACGTCGTCACGATGGTCTTCGGCAACGGCGACGGCACCTTCGGCGACCCCGTCGCGTTCCCCAGCGGCGGGCTCGACCCTTGGTGCGTCACCACGGCGGACGTCAACGGCGACGGCCTCATCGACGTGGCCGCGGTCAACACCGCTTCAGACACCATGGGTGTGCTGCTGAATCTCGGCGATCGCCTGTTCGCGCCGGCCGAGTCGATCGACGTTGGCCGGGCGCCGCGGTGGGTGGCGGTCGCCGACCTCGACGGCGACGCCCGTCCCGACCTGATCGCCGCCAACCGCGGCAACAACAACCTGTCGATCTTCCTGAACCAGTGCGCCCCGTGCGTGGCGGACATGGACGGCGACGGCGAACTCACGTTGTTCGATTTTCTGGCGTTCGGCGTGCTCTACGACCTGGGCAGCCCCCTGGCCGACTTCGACGCCGACGGCTCCCTCACCATCTTCGACTTCCTCGCCTTCCAAAACGCCTTCGACCTGGGCTGCCCATAAGAGGAGATGGCAGTTGGCAATGGGTAGTTGGCAGCTGGGCGGATCGCAGCGATAGGCTCGCTTCTTTCCAATTGCCTATTGCCCATTGCCAATTGCCCCTCTTATCTACGACTCCGCGTCCGTGATGACCCCCCTCCCCCGCCCTTCTACACTCGCCACCATGCGCACGAGGCTCCTCTTCGGGCCCATCCTGATCGCCCTGCTGCTCGCGGGCCTCTGGCTCGACCAGGCCATCGAGGGCATCCAGTGGCCCCTCGACTACCCCCCCCTGGGCTTCGACGGCACCGCGCCGCCGGGGGTCGTCGTGCTGCCGGTCATGCTGGTCATTGCCGCCCTCGGGGCGCGCGAGCTGGCCATCATGCTCAAGGCCAAGGGCATCCACGCCTCGCGCCTCACCCTGGCGGTCACCGCCGTACTGGGGTTGCTGGCCTCCACGCCGCTCTTCGCCACGCTCGCCAAGGGTGACGGCGCCGCCGGCCTGGCCTCGGCCGCGAGCGCGATGGTGCTCATCGGCATCCTCCACCACGCCCGGACCAAGAACAGCCAGGGCGCCATGCTCAGCATCGGCGCGGTCCTCTTCGCCTTCGTCTACCTGGGCCTCACCTTCGGCTTCCTGCTGCGCATCCGCCTGGACCACAGCGCCTGGGTGCTCGTCTGGGTGCTGGCCACCGTCAAGAGCTGCGACATCTTCGCCTACTTCACCGGCAAGGCCATCGGCAAGCGCAAGCTCATCCTCTGGCTCAGCCCGGGCAAGACCTGGGAGGGCCTCGTCGGCGGCGTCATCGGTTCGGCCGTCGTCGGCGGCGCGGGGCTCGCCCTGCTCACCTCGCAGGACATCTTCGACCCCGGCGGTTCGCCCGCCACGCTCGCACTCGTGGGCGCCGTCGCCGGCGCGTGCATCGGCCTGGCCGGCCAACTGGGCGACCTGATGGCCTCCATGATGAAGCGCGACGCCGGTATCAAGGATTCCAGCACCATCCTGCCCGGCTTCGGCGGCATCCTGGACGTCATCGATTCGCCCATCCTCGTTGCCCCACTGGCCTACTGGACGCTGGCCATCTGGGCCTGACTCCGGCGAAACCAGTCGCGTCGGCGACGCGACACCGCCGCGTTCGGGTTTTTTCACCTGCCACGCTCGTTCCCGACGCGTGCGCTACACTCTCTTTCGATAGTTTGGACCGAGGGAGCTCAGCGTACATGACGATGACGGAAACCGATCGGTTGCTCAAGGTTTTCAGGGTCGATAACAGCATCGACGGGTTGCAGGGCAGGCTCCGCGCCGCCGAGCGATTCCTGGCCGAGCAGGAGCGACAACTGGCCGCCATCACCGATGAGCACAAGGCCAACCAGAGCGAACTCCGCAAGACCAAGGCCGCTGCGGCCAACGCCGAGGGCGAGGCCAAGCGTCTCGAGGCCCACATCACCGAGCTCCGCGAGAAGATGAACTCGGCCGCCTCCAACAAGGAGTACCAGGCCTACCTCGCCGAGATCGCCACCTTCAAAGAACAGCAGGACGAGCAAGAGTCGGTTGCTCTCGAGCTGATGAACCGCGTCGAGGCGCTCACCGCCTCGGGCCAGGAGATGGCCAAGGCCAAGGAAGAACGCCAGGGCGTGCGTGCCGTGGCGCTGAAGCAGCGTGACGAGCGTGCCTCGGAGATCTCCGACCGCCTCGACGAACTCAAGAAGGAACGCGAGACCATCGTCTCCGACGTCCCCGAGCATACCCTGACCCATTACCTCCGCGTGCGAGGCCAGCTCGGCGACGAGGCCATGGCACCCGTCGAGGTCGTCGACGTCAAGCGTCACGAGTTCGTGTGCGGCACCAGCATGCTGGCCGTCCCCATCGAGATCGTCAGCGGCCTGCTCAGCCACGGCCGCGTGACCATGGATCCCCAATCGGGCTGCATCCTCTACCTCAGCGAAGAGGCCCGCAAGGCCATGGAACCCGCCACCAAACGCTGATTCAGCTACACACCAGAAACAAACGAGGCCCGGGCGTAAGTTCGGGCCTTCTCTTTGCTTTGCGCCCATAGAAAAACCCGGGCAATCACCCGGGCTGAACCGATTCGCAATTCACGTTGGGGTCGCGGAGTCAGCCGGCTGCCTTGGCGGCCTGAGTCGCACGATACTGCGTCAGCCAGCGGGGGCGCGGTGCGTCGTCGTCCATCGGGTCGATGTGGACGCGGCGGCCCTGGAACACGACCTTGCCGGTCGTCACGCTGAAGAGCGTGTCGTCCTTGCCACGCTGCACGCCGAAGCCCGGCTGGAACTTCGTGCCGCACTGGCGCACCAGGATGTTGCCCGGCTGGGCGAACTGGCCGCCATAGAGCTTGATGCCCCGGTATTGGGGGTTCGAGTCGCGACCGTTCTTTGACGATCCCTGGCCCTTTTTATGCGCCATGGCGAGATACTCCTGGAAGCTGGCCGGCGTCTGTTCCTCATCAAAGTCGAGGGGCCGGGTCAGGATAGTAGCGAACGATTACCGCATGATCCAGCGGGTCTCGGACCGCGTGATCGGGTCCGAGCCCAAGCCGTCGACGTGCCCGGGCACCTCATGCACGGCCATGAGCGTCTTGCGGAGCACGACGTCCCTGGGGTTGCCGCTCTCGCGATCGATCAGTTGGATGCGGGCCGTCTCGCCGCTGAAGCCGGCCATGTAGACCCGAGTCTCGTCGGCCTGCACGTCGCGGACCGGCCAGACGACCAGCCCGTCGCGGGCGTGGGCTTCGCCACGCCGCAGGACGCCGATCATGTTCACCTGATCGCTCAGCAGTGGGTTGCTGAGGCGGTCCAGCAATTCACGGGTCACGCTGGCGGGCACGCCCTGGCCGGCGACGACGTTGGTGCCGGTTTCGGTGCTCAGCTCGAAGCTGGGCGCCAGGAGGATGTCCTGCTCGGTGTTATTGGTCACGGTGTAGGTCAGGTAGTAGTACAGCATTGGCCCCTGGCCTGGGGTCTCGACGCTGGCCACGCGGAGCGGCCCGACGTCGAGGTCGAGTTGCCAACGCAACGGGATGGGGTTGGGCTCGGGGGGCAGGGCGGCCGAGGCGGCGACCACGCCCACAACCACCAACAGGACGGCGAGCACGCGGGAAGGCAGATTCAGCAAGGCCATGGAATTCTCCGAGGCGAGTGGGACGGCCCGAACGCGGGCAGCTGCGAACCAGGCAGAGATAGGATTCTGGGCCCGAGTAGGCCTTCGGCCAACCCTACACCCCAACAGTCTATATTCGTTTCCCCGCCCGCGACGGCAGCTCCGCCGGGGAATTTGCCGGGTTCTGCCACTCCGCACCGCCGCAACGGGTCCAGACGCCCAACGGATACGAGCATGGACGCCAGCGGTTTCCCACAAGATTGCCTGCCAAGGTTGCTGCCTCCCGATCTGAGGCTTGCCGCGGCCGAGCGCCTGGTTGAGGCCACCGGCCCGGCCGCCCGCCAGGCCGCCCGCCGCATCGTCGAGGCCGGGCCCGACGGTGGGGTCGCCTTCGACCACGTCTTCGCGACCATCGACACCGACCGGCGGGCCGTCCGCGAGATGGCCCTGGCGATCCCCTCCCCCGGGCGGAGCGCCCTGGTATTCCTAAGCCGGCCAGACCCGACCGACGACCGGCCCGCCGAGCGTGCCAGGTGCGCCGTTTCCCTTACCGAACACCTGGCATCACTGCCCGGGCACACCATCGACATCGCCCAGGCCCTGCCGGCCGTCGGCGAGCGGTGGGCCGTGGACGCCCTTATGGCCGCCGGCTGGAGGATCGTGGGAGAACTCGCGTACATGCGGCGGCCCCTGAGCGCCGAGGACGCGCCACGCCAGGGGCTGCTCCGCCATCGCGAGCCCGAGCCCGACCTTCCCGATGGGGTCGAACTGGAGTCCATCAGCATCCCCGAGAGGGGCACGCCCAACCTCGGCCTCCTCGTGGCCGCACTCGACGATTCGTACGCCGACACCCTCGATTGCCCCGAGTTGTGCGGATTGCGTCGCACGAGCGACATCATCGCCTCCCATGCGGCGATAGGCCGTCCCGAGTTGGCGATCTGGACGCTCATCCGTCACGAGGGCCGCCCGGCCGGCGCTGTCCTGCTCGCGGGTTTGCCCGAGCAGCGCTGCTACGAACTGGTCTACATCGGCCTCGGGCGGTCGCTACGCGGCTTGGGGTTGGGTGAACTGCTCATGCGGCGTGCCATCGGCCAACTCTCGGCGCGCGTGAAGCAGAGTTCGGCGCGCTCCGGGTGGTCGCTCACGTGCGCCGTCGATACCGCTAACACGCCGGCCGTGCGACTGTACCAGCGATTGGGTTTCACACCGTTTGATCGGCGCGTCGCGTGCGTTCATAACCTGGGTAGCGAGCTATCCACTGCCGATGAAGGCCGCTAGCGCGTTGCGGTACGGGGTCTTGCGCGACCAGTTCGGGGTACTCTCCACGATTTGTCCACAGCCAATGTTGATAGCTTGCGCCGCGCTTGTGTATAAAGAAATTATAAAGCTCTAACCCGTTGAGGAACCGGGCTTTTCGCCGAGTATTTGGCCCGAACACCGAGATTATTGGTAGCGAAGCGGCGACAACTCGGATACATTCTGTCGGCGTCGAAGGAATGGCGTCGCGTCGGGGGGCCAGAAGACCAGAGCAGCCAAGCCCAACAGCCATCGGGCACCACCGCCGTGCGTACTCCGGCGGTTGTTCAGCACGCTCCGATGGCCACCACGAGCTTCTTGGGCGAGGCGGCGGCACAGCGCGGGGATCGCGCGGTCTACGGCCCAGCGTCGCATGGATGAACGGATTCTTTGGGACGAGCGAGCGCATCAAGGCCTTGGGCCGTGATGGGGGTATTCGTGTGGCCCGAGAATGGGCCAGAAGGGTTCGCAATGGCAGCGACCAGCAGGGACAAGACCGTTCGGGCAGACCAGCCGCAGCGCGCCGTCCGCTTGCATCCAGGTCAGGGACAGAACGGCTCAGCGGCGGGGCCTGGTGACCACATTGCGAACCTGAACCTCGTGCCCGCTCCGAGTACGTCCAATCCCTCACGTGTGCCCACACGCCTGCCCGGCCGAGACGCCGCCGGTGAGCGTGTGCGCACCCGCCACATCCATCCCGGCCGGGGCGACGCCCCCGCCGCCGAGCCGGCTGATGTATCCGCCACAGCGCCGACCACCAGCCAGAACCTCGAGCGCCTGCTCGCCGGCAAGGTCGGCACGCTGACTTTTGAGCGGTACTTCCAGGGCCAGGCCAAGCTGGAACGCACCGAGGACGGCCTGCGTGTGGTCGTGGCTTCCAAGTTCCTGGTGCCCATCGTCGAGGGCCGCTTCCGCCGGCACCTGGTCGAGATCGCTGGCGGCGGTGCGGTGAGCTTCATCGACAAGCCCGAGGCCTTTCCTGCCGCTAAACCCCCAAAGGCCAAGGCCATCCGCCAGAAACCCCAGGAAATCGCGCCCAAGCCCCACGCAGCCCAGCGCGACCGCACGCTGCGGCTGGAAGACTTCGTCGTCGGCGAGAGCAACCGCCTCGCCCACATGGCCGCCCTGTCGATCAGCGACCCCAACGCCACCCCCCGGGCCGGCAACATGCTCGTGCTCCACGGCGGCTGCGGCTTGGGCAAGACCCACCTGCTCCGCGGCATGGCCCACAACTACAACCGCCTGCGCGGCTCGGGCGGCAAGGCCAAGTACCTGACCGCCGAGCACTTCACGAACGGGTTCCTGGCAGCCCTGCGCACCGGTACCACCGATCGCTTCCGCGACCAGTACCGCGGCGTCGAGTTGCTGTGCCTCGACGACGTCCATTTCCTCGCTACTAAGGAGGCCACCAAGGCCGAATTGCTCCACACCCTCGACCAGATCATCCAGGGCGGCTGCCGCCTGGCGCTGGCCAGCGACGAGCACCCGCGCCAGGTGAATGGGTTGGGCAAGCAACTCATCAGCCGCCTGCTGTCGGGGTTGACCATCGAGCTGGGCTCGCCCGAGCAGGAGCTGCGCGAGGCCATGGTCCGCAAGCTCGCCCGCCAGCGTGGGCTCACGATGGATGACCAGGTCGTGGCGGCCATCGCCCAGGGCGCCGTGGGCGAGGACCACGACAGCGAGCCGGGCTCGTTTAGAGACATCGAGGGAGCGATGGCCCGCGTCGACGCCTTCCATAACCTGCTGGGCCGCGTCGGCGGCCAGCCCGCGGGTGACCTTGTGGCCATGTCCACCGTCCACCAGGCTCTGGGGGTTCGTGCGAACGTGGCCCAGAAGGCCGGACCGGTGCGCGTCGAGGCGGTCATCGAGGGCGTGTGCGGGTTCCTGGGCGTGGGCAGCGCCGAGTTCGCCGGCCGCGGCCGCCACCGCCGCGTCGTGCTGGCTCGGGCGTTGGTCGCCCTGATCTCCCGCCAGCTCACCACGGCCAGCTATCCCGAGATCGCCAGCGCCATGGGCCGGCCGAACCACTCCTCGATCATCACCGCCGTCCGGCGGATCGAGCGGCAGATCGCCGATGAGGAACTGGTCGAGGTGGGCTGCGAGGCCGATGGGACGGCCATCGCCGAGCTCGCCGCATCGCTGGCCAAGCGGATCCGGCCCCGGGGGCGATAGAGTTCCCCAAGCGAGGCGGATCACAAGCCAACGCCTCAGGACACGGGAGCCGATTTGTCACCCAGCGACTACCCCAGCAGGCCCGCATCGCGACCGAACGCCAACCAGGAGATCGCCCTCAGCGGGCCAGATATCTCCGAACTCGAGATCGAGGCGGTCGCTCGCGTCCTGCGGTCGGGCCGCCTGAGCATCGGACCCATGCAGGAGGCCTTCGAGGCGTCGGTCAGCGAGGCCGCCGGTTGCGACCACGGCGTGGCAGTCAATTCTGGTACTTCGGGGCTGCACCTGGCGCTGCTCGCCCTGGGCATCGGGCCGGGCGACGAGGTCATCACCACGCCATTCAGCTTCGTCGCGTCGGCCAACGCCATCCTCTATGTGGGCGCGACGCCCAAGTTCGTCGACCTCTGCCCGCGCAGCCTCAACATGGACCCCGACAAGGTCGAGCAGGCCATCGGCCCGCGCACCAAGGCCATCCTAGCCGTCGAGGCCCTGGGCAACCCCACCCACATGGACCGCTACGCGGCCATCGCCAACAAGAACGAGATCCACCTCGTCGAGGACTGCTGCGAGGCGCTCGGAACCACCTACAAGGGCCGCAAATGCGGCAGCTTTGGGCGCGTGGGCGTGTTCGGGTTCTACCCCAACAAGCAGATCACCACCGGCGAGGGCGGCATGATCGTCACCGACGACCAGCACCTGGCCGACCTGTGCCGCAGCCTGCGCAACCAGGGCCGCACCATGCCGAGCGAGCTCGACCAGGAGGGCAGCAGCGGCCTGGGCCTGTGGCTGAGCCACGAACGTCTTGGGTACAACTACCGCCTCAGCGAGATCGCCTGCGCCCTTGGCGTCGCCCAGATGCGGCGGCTCGAAGAGATCCTGGAGCGTCGCCGCCGCGTGGCCGGCGAGTACCTCGACCGCCTCATGGGCATCTCCGGCATCATCCTGCCGACCATCGAGAGCGGCACGAGCATGAGCTGGTTCGTGTTCACCATCCGCCTCGAACGCGGCTACACGGGCGAGGAGCGCGACCGCGTCATCCAGGGCCTGCGCAACCACGACGTGGGCTGCGCCCCGTACTTCCCCTGCATCCACCTGATGCCCGAGTACGTCCGCCGCTTTGGCTACGAGCGGGGCATGTACCCGATCGCCGAGAGCGTGTCGGACCGCACGATCGCCCTGCCGTTCCACAACGGGCTGACCGAGCGGGACATCGACATGGTGGCGCAGACCCTCAGCGTGATCCTGTCGCGGGAAAATCTGGCGCGGGGGTGAGGGCGTCTGGGGTTTCCGGCCGGCAATATTCCGCCTACCATCCCGACCCACCGGCCAGATTCAGGCCGGCCGTACGCCCGTGGTTCGAGACCGAGGATTGCCCTGATGCCCTACAAATGCCATTTTACCGGACGTAAGACCCGCTTTGGCAAGTCCAAGGCCTACGGCGGTGCCAAGATCTCCAAGGGCGGTTTCGGCCTGAAGACCACCGGCATCACCCGCCGCACCTTCCGGCCCAACCTCCAGAAGGTCAACGCCATCATCGATGGCAAGCCCGTACGCGTGCTGGCCAGCACCAAGGCCATCAAGAGCGGCCTGGTGGTCAAGCCCCTGAAGCGCAAGTATGGCTATACCCGCCAGCAGAAGGAACAGGCCGGCGGTTGAGCCGGTTCCTGCCCGAGGGCCATCCCGGCCCGCGGCGCGATCTCCTGAACAGCGCCAGCACGTGCCCGTAGGATCCAACTGGGGCCGGCACCACCGCCCGGCCCGGGGTGTGCAGCGTGAAGTGCGACCTATGCGAAGCCGAAGCGACCGTCCATGAGACGCAGATCGTCAATGGGCAGGTCATGGTGCGCCGGCTGTGCGAGCGGCACGCGGGCGAGGTGGGCCTGACCGGGCACTCGAGCGTGAGCGTGCCGGGTTCGGGCGCGTCGGTGGTGCTGAGCGTCCAGCAGCAGGGGGCAACCCTCAAGTGCGAGACCTGCGGGCTGTCGTACGCGGCCTTCCGCCAGCACGGGCTGCTGGGCTGCCCGGTGTGCTACGAGACCTTCGAGGACAAGCTGGCCCCGCTCATCGAGCGGGCCCACCAGGGCGGTACCCACCACATCGGCAAGACGCCCCGGCGGATGCTGGCGGCGGCCAAGGACGGCGACACCGAGGCCATCGAGCGCGTGCTGGGCGGCGCCCGCGAGCGGGCCGAGCGTGTGGCGCTGCTGCGCAAGCAGCTCGAAGAGGCGCTGGCCATGGAGCAGTACGAGCGCGCGGCGGCGCTGCGCGATGAGCTTCGGCGGTTCGAGGCCGAGTCGTCGCAGGAAGAAAGCTCCAAAGAAGGCCCATCGGGCGAGAACGGATGAACACGGGCAACGCCGAGAACGCGGGCAACTGGCTGGCCGTCGCGGGGCGATCGGGCGATGTTGTCGTGTCGTCGCGTGTGCGCATGGCGCGCAACCTGGCGGGCTTCCGCTTCCCCAATCGCGCGCCCGCCAGCGAGCGCAGTGCGATCCTCACCAAGCTCAAGCCCATCGTGCTCGGCTCTCGGCTGAGCCCGCAGATGGAGTGGGTGGACCTGAGCTCGACCACCTCGGGCCACCGCACGTCGCTGGTCGAGGAACGACTCATCAGCCGCCAGCATGCGATGGGCAAGCCCGGCGAGCCCATGCACGCGCGTGCCGTCGCCATCGGCCTGCCCGAGCGCCGCCTGTCGATCATGATCAACGAGGAGGACCACCTGCGCCTCCAGGTCATCCGAGGCGGCTTCGACCTCTCGGGCGCGATGGACGAGATCGACTCGGCCGACGACGCCATCGAGCAGCGCATCGATTACGCGTACAGCCCGCGTTTCGGCTACCTCACCGCGTGCCCGACCAACGTGGGCACGGGCGTACGGCTGAGCGTCATGCTGCACCTGCCCGCCCTCAAGATCACGCGGGAGATCGAGAAGGTCAAGCGAGCCGCCGACGACCTGGGCCTGACCGTCCGCGGCTCATACGGCGAGGGCAGCGACGCGACGGGCGACTTCTACCAGATCAGCAACCAGACCACCATCGGCAAGAGCGAGGCCGTGCTGCTGCGCGAGATGGAGGCCGAGATCATCCCCTCGGTCATCGCCTACGAGCGCACCGCGCGCGAGCGGCTGATGAAGGGCGGCCGCCGCGGCATGGAAGACCAGGCCTGGCGGGCGGTGGGGGTGCTGCTGCACGCGCGGCTGCTGAGCACCGAAGAGGCCACGCAGTTGCTTAGCCGTCTGCGCCTGGGGATCGCGCTTGGCGTGGTGCCGAATCTCGACCTGCCGCTGGTGAACCAGTTGCTCGTCGCGGTGCAGCCCTCGCACATCCAGATGGCCATCGGCCAGGAACTGACGCAAGACCAACGCCGAGAGGCGCGCGCGTCGCTCCTGCGAGGCAAGCTCGGCGAGGCGTTCGCGCCCAAACGCAAGCCGCCGAGGCTGATTCGGCCCGACACGCCCGAGCCACCCGCTGGCCCCAGCAACCGCCCGCCAGATGGCGGAGACCGGTAGGCGTGTGGTGCGTGGGGGCGTAACCAATATCGTGCGAAGCGGCCTGCTCAACATCGAGCGGGCGATGCTCAGCGATCGTCCCGGCCCGCTCGAAGCATTGCGCGAGAGTGGGTTCGTTGCCAACGACAGGGACGACTACTGCCCGCGCTGCGGGCGTGGCGTCGGGCCGGGTGAGTTCGTCGATGGGCGATGTAGCTCGTGCCGCGAGTCGCGTGTGGCGTGGGGCGGCTGCGTGCGGCTCGGTTCGTACGACTTCGCGCTGCGCGAGGCGGTGCACGACTTCAAGTTCAACCGCTGGCACGCCGTGGGCGAGCACCTCGGCAGAGCCCTGGGCGCGGCCGTCGCCGAGCGGTTACGGCTCGTCGCGCGGCACGCCGGCGAGCCCGAGGCCCAGGTGCTTGGTCGGTCCATCGTGGTGCCGGTGCCGATGAGCTTCTGGCGCCGGGCCAGCCGGGGCATCGACCACGCGACGTGCCTGGGCAAGGCGGTCGCCGAGGGCTCGGGGCTGTCGTGCCGGAGGACGCTCGTCCGCCAGCACCGGCCGGCCCAGACCGGGCTCTCGGCCGCCGCCCGCCGGAAGAACCTCAAGCACGCGATGCAGCCCCGGGTGGGCCCCGAGGCCCTGGCGGGCGTGCGGGTTGTGGTGCTGGTCGACGACGTGATGACGACCGGTGCCACGCTGACCGAGGCGTGCCGGGCCGTTCGGGCTTTAGGAGGATCGAATAGCGAACTGGTGATCCTTGCGGCGTGCATCGCCGTGAGCGAGCCTGGCCGGCAAAAATCGGCCCTGGGGCCCGATGGGGAGGGGTTGCCGCTGGTGGTGTCGGGCGCAGATGCTGCCAAGGTCCAAAAAATGTGAAGGTTCTACGCTCGCCTAGCTTGACGCTGGCTGAGGGTGGTGTATCATCTCAACCGCTCTGGCGAAGGCCAGAACCGGGACGGACGACGGCTTGCGGATGCGGGCCCGACTCCAAGCTCTTTGAAATCTGAGCGGTCGAGATGCCCTCGAGAGTGTGTGGCCTTGCCAATGCGGATCATCACCCGCAAGCCCGTAACTGGGTCGGTAAGGCCGGTCAAAACCGGTGGCTGGGATTTCACAGATCCTAGTCGTTGGCACACTCTCGTGATGAATTTGAGTATGCCAACTTAGACCGTCGTCTTTGCCGACGACGGCTCGTGATCACTTGTGATCGCGAGAATGACCGGCCGCTGTGCCTCACGAGCTTTGCTTGTTTGGGGTGCAGCGGTTACAACGGATCATTCCGAGATTGGCGGCAACCGGGTGAAAGCTCGGTTGTCGCTTCAATTGAAGAGTTTGATCCTGGCTCAGATTGAACGCTGGCGGCATGGTTAAAGCATGCAAGTCTGGGAGAACCTTCGGGGGAAACCGGCGAAAGGGCGAGTAATGCGATCGAACGTACCCCAATGTGGGGGATAGCGTCGGGAAACTGGCGGTAATACCCCGTGTGCTCTACGGAGGAAGTTGGGAGCGGCGATCGTCCTATCAGGTTGTTGGCGGGGTAAAGGCCCACCAAGCCGAAGACGGGTAGCGGGTGTGAGAGCATGGCCCGCCGCATCGGAACTGAGACACTGTCCGGACTCCTACGGGAGGCTGCAGCGACGAATCTTCCGCAATGCGCGAAAGCGTGACGGAGCAATGCCGCGTGTAGGATGAAGGCGTTATGCGTCGTAAACTACTGTCAGACCCTAGAACCAACGATCAGGGTCAGAGGAAGGGCCGGCTAAACTCGTGCCAGCAGCCGCGGTAATACGAGTGGCCCAAGCGTTAATCGGAATCACTGGGCTTAAAGCGTGCGCAGGCGGACCTTCAGGCGTCCCGTGAAATACCCCGGCTCAACCGGGGAATGGCTGGGCGAACCGTTGGTCTTGAGGCAGGTAGGGGGGTACAGAACTGTCGGTGGAGCGGTGAAATGCGTAGATATCGACAGGAATGCCGAAGGCGAAGGCGGTACCCTGGGCCTGTCCTGACGCTCATGCACGAAAGCGTGGGGAGCAAACAGGATTAGATACCCTGGTAGTCCACGCCGTAAACGATGCACACTAGATCGGAGTGAGTCTGACCTCTTTCCGGTCGAAGCGAAAGCGTTAAGTGTGCCGCCTGGGGAGTACGGTCGCAAGGCTAAAACTCAAAGGAATTGACGGGGGCTCACACAAGCGGTGGAGCATGTTGCTTAATTCGAGGCAACGCGAAGAACCTTACCTGGGTTTGACATGCACGGATTAACTCTGTGAAAGCAGAGCCACGCCCGCAAGGGTGGAACGTGCACAGGTGCTGCATGGCTGTCGTCAGCTCGTGCTGTGAAGTGTCGGGTTAAGTCCCTTAACGAGCGCAACCCCTATCGTTAGTTACTAACGCGTTATGGCGAGGACTCTAACGAGACTGCCGGTGTCAAACCGGAGGAAGGTGGGGATGACGTCAAGTCCTCATGGCCCTTACGCCCAGGGATGCAAACGTGCTACAATGGCGCGTACAGAGCGATGCTAACCTGCGAAGGTATGCAAATCGCAAAAAGCGCGCCCCAGTTCGGATTGCAGGCTGCAACTCGCCTGCATGAAGCCGGAATCGCTAGTAATCGGAGATCAGCTACGCTCCGGTGAATACGTTCCTGAGCCTTGTACACACCGCCCGTCAAGTCATGGAAGCCGGGAGCGCCCGAAGTCGCCACGATTCAGTGGTGCCTACGGCGAGTTCGGTAACTGGGACTAAGTCGTAACAAGGTAGCCGTAGGAGAACCTGCGGCTGGATCACCTCCTTTCTAAGGGATTTCCTTAGACTCGCGGAGTGCCCTTTGACCAAGGTATTCCACGGAGTGCGAACTCCAGCGAGCGATCAAAATCGTCAGTACACTCTCGTTCGCACCGCTGCTCAGGCTTGCCTGGGCAACAACGCGACGAGCCAGCCGGTGACGGCTGGCGAGGATAATCTCGACCGCTTTGGACTTGAGACGGCCCGGAGCAATCCGGGCCGTTTTCTTTTGGCCCGTGTTATTTTTTTGTCCCGGTTCCAAGCCCCAATCGCGAGCGCGGGGTGCTTGGATACCCTCCCGCAGATGGATCCACACCAACCGATGCAGCCAAACGACGCCAACGCCCAGCCCATCAAGCTCGACACCCAGTCGGCCACCCGCCGCGGCAGCACCGACGATGCCCGCGTAATGGCCATCGACCTGGCCCGCGCGCTGACCGACGACAAGTGCGAGAACGTGCTGGTGCTCGATGTTTCGGGCGTGAGCCCGGTGACCGACTACATCGTCATCGCCTCGGGCACCAGCGACCGCCAGATGAACTCTGTGCTCGATAACGCGATGGAACTGGCCGAAGAGGCTGGTATGGCGGCGGTGAGGCACGCGAAGGACGAGCGGGCGACCTGGCTGCTGGCCGACTTTGTCGACGTGATGCTGCACATCTTCGAGCCCAACACGCGGGCCCACTACGACGTGGAGAGCCTCTACCCAGACGCAACGGAGGTGGCGTGGGCCCGGCCCGACCAGATCGACCGCAACCGCGCGGGGCTCAAGCCCGACGAGCGATTCCCGCAATGACTGGGGGCGGCCCGACCAGCGTGCGAGTCGCCCTAGCCGATGGGGGCTACGAGGCGCACGTGGGCCGGGGGTTGCTCGGGCAACTCGGTACGCTGTGCGGGCGTGCCGGGATCGAAACCAGTCGGGTCCATGTGTTCGAGGACGAAGGCGTGCCGCGTTCGTTGCGGGATGCGGCCGTGGCGTCGTTCGATCGCACGACGGTCACGCGCTCTACGTTCCGGCTCGATGAGCCCTCCAAGTCGATGGCCACGCTCGAGCGGATGCTGGTGGATCTTGCCGAAGCGGGGCTGGAGCGGACCGACCTCGTTGTTGCGCTCGGCGGGGGCATCCTGGGTGACGTCGCCGGCCTGGCGGCTGGCTTGCACCGCCGCGGGGTCCGGGTCGTCCAGTGCCCTACGACACTGCTGGCGATGGTCGATGCCTCGGTGGGCGGCAAGACAGCCGTGAACCTGCGGGCCAGCATCGGCGGCTCGACCATGCTCCTGAAGAATGGCGTGGGCGTGTTCCACCAGCCCTCACTGGTTGTGGCCGACGTGGACGCGCTCGCCTCGCTCGAACCGCGCGAGCTGCGGTGCGGCATGGCCGAGTGCATCAAGCACGCGGTGATCGCCGGCGAATCGGGCCAGGGCCTGCTCTCGCTCGGGAGGCTGACCGAGTCGATGCCCAGGCTGCTCGGCGGAGATACGGATCTGCTGGTGTCGCTGGTCGAGCAGGGCGTCGGGCTCAAGGCCGGCATCGTTGCCGGAGACGAGAGAGAGACCGCGACCGGCTCTACGCCCGGCCGCCGCGCGCTCAACCTGGGCCACACGTTCGCGCACGCCATCGAAGGCTGCGATGGCACCCGTGTAGAGATTGATGGAACCAGCCAGCACCCCAAGCACGGCGAGGCAGTAGGGATCGGCCTGATCGCGGCCGCCCGGCTGGCCGAGGTTGTTCGGGTCGGATCTGCGACAGTCCGTGAAGGGATCGAAGCTGCCGCCCTCGCGGCCGGGTTGCCCACGAAGCTGAATGGGGCGCCCGACGGGACAACACTCATCGCCGCCATGAGGCAGGACAAGAAGGCCAGTGGTGGCGGGATGCGTCTTGTTCTACCCACGAACATCGGGGTCGTCATGCGGGATGACCCAGGAGATGAGGCACTCGATCCGGCTTGGCAATGGGTGCTTTAGCCCAATTTCTTATGTCGCCTATCTCAATTTTTGCTGGTAGGTTGGCCAATCCGGGCGAACTGGAGCCATCTTTGGAGCCGTTCGTACGAACATCCCGATAACGCGGCCGGAAGGGTTGAGAGAGGGAGGTGTTCTGGCCGCGTTCAAGCCAGGATTTTGAACCGTTGCGTTCACCGGGTAGGCCTCCATGCGCACGATCGCCATCGTGAACCAAAAGGGTGGCTGTGGCAAGACGACCACGGCGATCAGCCTGTCCGGGGCCTTGGCCTCTCAGGGAACGCGGGTGCTGCTGGTGGATATGGATCCCCAGTCCCACTGCGCCGCGGGGCTGGCCATCCCCGAAGCGCACATCGAGAACGACGTCGGCGACGCCATGCTGGCCGACGATCCGCGCAACCTCGACCTCACGAAGCTGCTCTGGCGGATTGGCCGCAACCTCGACCTGGTCCCCAGCCGCATGAAGCTGGCGGGCCTCGAAGCCAGTCGGGGCGGCCTTGCTTCGCTGGAAGACAAGGACCAGCGGTTGGCCAAGCTGCTCGGCTCGATCGAGGGCTATGACCTGGCCGTCATCGATTGCTCGCCGTCCATCGGCCTGTTGACCTACAACGCGCTGTGCGCCGCCGATGAGGTGCTGATTCCCGTCGAGATGAGCTATTTTGCGCAGCAGGGGGCGAGCCGCCAAGTGGCCACGCTGCGGAGCCTGGGCCAGCGGCTGGGTCGCCAGGCGAAGCACTGGATCGTGCCGACGATCCATGAGCCCGATGCCGCATTGCCTTGTGAGTTGCTCGATCAGCTACGTTCGCGGTTTGGCTCGCAGGTGTGCCCGATGGTGATCCATAAGGACGAGAAGGTGAAAGAAGCGGCCACGTTCGGCCGCCCGGTGGGCGAGTACGCCCCTGAATCGCAAGCGGCCCGAGACTACACCGAGCTGGCGCAATGGCTGCTGGGCCAGTGTGCGACCGTCGCGGTCGAACTTGTCGATCGCACGGCGCCGCCACCACCGGCCCCGATCCCCGCAAGCGAAAACAGCACGCCAACCGAATCCTGGGACAGGATTGTGGAGCAGCCGAACAACCAGCAATCGGTCGCCCAAGTGGCCGAGCGCGCGCGGCGGGCGATGGAGTTGGAAGAACCCGTTGCAACAACTCCGCAATCGAGCCAGCAGCCGGCAGACAGCAGGTCGACGACTTCGACGCCCGCACCCAATGGCACGCTCGAATTGGAGCGTTTGCTATTGCCCATGCGAGGATCGGAGGCCTTCGGCACCCATCCCGTTTCGGATGGCGTGTGGCTGGTCCAGCCCATCGGCTTGGGTATCTGCGTTGCTGCCGCCGGAGAGTTCAACAACTGGTCGGCCCAGAGCCATCGCTTCACACGGTATGAGAACCTTGGTGTCCATGCCCTGAAGCTCGCGCTGCCGCCCGGCCGGCACGCGTATCGGCTGACGGTCGACGGATTCTGGACGGCCGACCCGTTCAACCCGATGGCCGAAACCAACCCATTTGGCGAGCCCAACAGCATCGCCGAAGTCCCCGGCGGACCAAGTGCTTCGCTGGGGACGGGCACCGGAGGCCCACAGCCTGCCGTGTAGAGTCAGGCACCATGCTCGGAGGATCCCCGGGCGGGACGCACGCGACGGAGCGCACCATCATGTCCAACCAGCCGCCATCAACACCGATCGCACCAACCAATGGTTCGCTGCGTCACTTGCACGCCGCCGATGAGAATGGGCGGTACGCACGCGCCGACACCCCCGAGGGTGTGTCCGATGAACTCGCCGCGCTGTTCCTTGGCGGGGGTGATGATGAGGCCGAGGCGCCGCGTGAGGCTCCGAGGACACTGACCGAACTCAAGCCAACAGGCGTTTCGCGTAAGCCGACGCTCTCGCTCTTGGTGCTGGGCAACCTGCCCGTGTTCGCAGGGGCGTGGGCCGGCCAATATGCACGCGACCGCCAGAGCGCGACGGGCCGCCCGCTCGGCTTGCTGACGCTGGGTGATGAGGCCGCGCGACTCGAGGTCTTCGGCGCACCAACCACCGATATGGGGCGGGGAACGGATCTTGCAAGGGCCTTGACCACGCTCGGACGCATCGGGGCCGACCTCATCGTGCGGTTGCCCGAAGCCGAGGCGGGATGGATCGGCGGCGAGTGTGATGCGGCCTCGATGACGATCCTGACCGGTGCCGATGATCCGGCGATCGTGGGGGCCTACCAGAGCTTCAAGTCTATCGCCCAAGACCTGCCCGCCGATGCGCAGGGGCCAGCCATGCGTGTAGCGATTGCCGGGTGTGATGAGCCCATCGCGGCGGATGCGGGCGCCAAGCTTGCCGACGCGACCGAGCGGTTCCTTGGCTTCAGCGTCGATCGCGAGACGCCGGTGCGGCGTATCGACGCCGGTGCGTCGGTGGAGTTCTTCCACGGGCAGCCGCCGGCGTGGGCGGACGTGCCCGACCTGCTCGCGCAGTTCGTGAGGCAGCCCCGGTCGGTCGATCCGATCGAGGTGCGTCCCGATGCGGGCGAGGGATTCGAGCCCCGCCGAGTCGTTGCGCCGGTTGGCTTCGAGGCCGAGGGTGCCGACATGCACGCCCCCAAGCCGGCGGACGGGAAGGCGATAGCCCCCGAGTCTCAACCCAAGATCGAGCCACAACCCAAGATCGGGCCGCAAGCCAGCCCTCTGCCCGAGGGCCTCGAACCGGTGGACGTGGCCTGCCCTTACGCACGGGGTGTCGGCATGGCGGTCGACGATGCGGGCGTGCTGCACGCCGTGGCATGGGCGGCTGACAGCGACTCGGCTTCGACGGCGGTGCGCGATCTGGTGGTCGCGTCGAGCTGGCTGCGCGATCACTCCGAATTGGTGGCCGTGGTCATGGGGCGGCCGCTCTCAGCATTGCCCAGCGTGCGGCACCTGGTGCTCCGCGAGGGGCGCGGTGCGCTCGGCCTGGCGATGGGGGATCTGCGCGTGCACGTGACGGCCCCGGGCGCGAGCGGGCTCGTCGCGCTGAACTGAGTTCGGAGGGCGTGCTCCCTGGTGCTACGAGATAGCCCGGGCTAGCGCCCGGGCCTCGTGTTCGATCGGGTTTGTTGGTCGGGCCTAGGCGGTCTTCTTCGACTCGACACGCAGGTCATCCAGGTTCATCTTGCCCTTCAGGTCTTCGGCGTCGATGAGGTACTTGTCGCCCTTGTGGTCACGCTCGGGCAGCTCGTAGAGCAGCTCGAGCATGAGGTCTTCCATCACACCGCGTAGGGCGCGGGCGCCGGTGTCACGCTTGAGGGCGCGAGTGGCGATCTCCTTGAGCGCCGACTTGGTGAACTGGAGCTTGGCGCCCTCCAGATCGAAGAAGTGCTGGTACTGACGCACCAGGGCGTTCTTCGGCTGGGTGAGCACGGTCATCATGACTTCCAGCGTTAGCGGCATGAGCGGGCTGATGACCGGCAGGCGGCCGACCAACTCTGGGATCATGCCGTACTCGATCACGTCCTCGGTGGTGGCCTGGGCCAGCAGCGCGCCGCTGCGCTCGCCGACCTGCGAGGCGTCCTCACCCGAGCTGAAGCCGATGCGGCTGCGGCCGATGCGCCGGCGGATGATGTCTTCGAGGCCCTGGAACGAGCCGCCGCAGATGAACAGGATGTTGGACGTGTCGACCTGGATGTACTGCTGCTCGGGGTGCTTGCGGCCGCCCTGGGGTGGGACGTTGGCCACGGTGCCCTCGAGCATCTTGAGCAGGCTCTGCTGCACGCCCTCGCCCGACACGTCGCGCGTGATCGAGACGTTCTGGCTGGTCTTGCCGATCTTATCGATCTCGTCGATGTAGATGATGCCGCGCTGGGCCGCGTCGAGGTCGAAGTCGGCGGCTTGCAGCAGCTTGAGCAGCAGGTTCTCGACGTCCTCGCCGACGTACCCCGCCTCGGTGAGCGTGGTGGCGTCGCCGATCGCGAAGGGCACCTTGAGCATGCGCGCCAGCGTGCGCGCCAGCAGCGTCTTGCCGCTGCCGGTCGGGCCGATGAGCATGATGTTGCTCTTGTCGAGCTCGACCGAGTTGTCGTTGCTCTCGAGGTGCAGCAGCCGCTTGTAGTGCGTGTGCACGGCCACGGCCAGCGTCTTCTTGGCCTGATCCTGGCCGATGACGTACTGGTCGAGGAACTCGGAGATGTTGCGCGGGGTGGGTACCTCGCCCAGCGCGCTGCCGACCGCCGAGACCTTGCGGCGCTCCTGGCGGAAGATGTTCAGGCACAGGTCGGTGCAGGGGTTGCAGATGTAGACCTGTCCCGGGCCCTCGACCATGGGGCCAACCTCTCGGCTCGACTTGCCGCAGAACGAGCACGTGGTGACGCGCCGGCCCTGGAAGCCGTCGCCGCCGGTGGGCTTCGTCTTGGATTGGTCGTTACCGCCGTCTCGGGTGTTCTTTGCCATGCTCTTCCCACTGCCTCACCACCGGGCCCCTCGCCCGAGCGTTCAGGACTGTATCGACGCGTTTCCCGCTTGTCTGGATGCAAAAGGGCCAGATCCAGCGTGTTTTTACTACCGTTCAGAGGTCGAACCGGCTTCGCCGCGTGGGCGATTCCCGCCGGTTGCCCTGGCGCCCGCCTTGGGCGCGTTTTGGGACCCTCGGACCTTGGCGATCATCGCTTCTCGGACCTGCTCGTATTCTTCTTTGGACATCTCTCCGCGATCCACCATCGCCCGCATGTCCTCCATCGTCGTAAAGGCACCCGGGTCTTCTCTCCTTTGGTTCTCCATCCATCGCCGGATCATCAGGAGGATGATCGTCCCGATAACAACCGCGACAATGAGCACGCCCACCCAGATGAGCATCTGGCCCATATCGCCGCCGCCCCGGCCGGCTTGCGCAAGCATAACCCCAGGCACTACCCCCACGTGCTGGTCCCTCCAGATGAGATGAACGAGCGGATGGGCTGGACGAGCCTCGGCATGACCGAGTTCTCGATGATCCGCTCACCGCAACTGCCCAGGTCCGCGAACTCGAGCTTGGGCGTGGTGACGTCGTCCATCGGACCGTGGCGGCGGACGGTCAGATAGACGCTGATGGGCTCGCCCTCGGTGGGGCGATCGGCCACGGTCGTGGGCCGGGTCTTGATCTCGAAGTAGGCCTCGCACCGTCGGGGGATGCCGTCGCCCCGCAGCGCGACGCCAAGTATCGGCTGGGCATCGATGGGTGCGGCCCCCATGTCGTCGACCAGGCCCGCGAGTGGAGAGCCCCGAAGCAGCGATTCGAACACGATGCGGTCGTGGTCGCCGCTGGCCTCGATATCGAAGCCGAAGAGGGTTTCGTAATAGTCGATGTCCAGCGGCGAGATGCCCAGGTAGTACGGCGCGAGTTCGAGGACGGCCCCGTGGAGCGCGTAGGCCTGCTCGAACGATTCGGGATTCACCGCGCCGGCGCGCACGCAATTGCCCCGGACGGCCACCCAGTGCTGGGGATTGATGCCCGGGGCCGATTCGAGGGCGAGCTCGCCCTGGACCTGGCGGAAGGTCTGCAGGCCGGGGAACTCCTTGCGGAGGCGGTCGAAGAACTCGACGGTGACCTGGCGCGAGGTGTCGAGCTCGTTGTGGAAGGCGAGCTTGAGGTTGACGTACATGTCCGAGCAGAGGGCCTTGTAGCTCTCGATGGATTGGCTGTCGATGGGCATGTGGGTCATTCCTTTGAGCCGACGTGCGGACCGGGTTGTCGGCACCAGAACCGGTGCCTCGCTCGGGGAGGGAGCGAAAATCAGCGGGCGATCTGGAAGGCCGCCTCGTGCTCTTGCACGGGCAGTTCTTCGCGGTTGGCCCGGTCGATGCAACCATGCATCGCCCGGGTCAGTTCGCCGAGGAAGGCCTCGACATCGCCTGGCTGGCCCTGGGCCTCGAGCCAGACGGTGCCGTCGGGCTCGTTGCGGACCAAGCCCGTGATGGGCATGAGCTGGGCAAGGGACCGGGCGGTGGCCCGGAAGCCCACGCCTTGTACCCTGCCGAGATAGCGCACCGCGGTTCGGATCGCCATGATCGCAGAGCGTATCCACGAATCGGTCGCGGCGTGGGTGTTGGGGCGCGATCAATGGCGTACCGTGGATCTTGGGCGTTGCGCAACGGGGTGCCATGAGCGATCGAGGGGACATCGAGCGGGTTCTGGCGGCCACCGACATCGTGCGGGTGGTGCGCGAGCGTGTGGATCTGCGGGAAAAAGGCCGAGAATGGGTGGGGTTGTGCCCGTTCCACGACGACCGATCGCCCTCGATGTTCGTTTCGCCGGCCAAGCAGATTTTTAAGTGCTTCGCGTGCGGGGCGGGCGGCGACGCGCTGTCGTTTGTGCAGAAGTACGACGGGGTGGAGTTCCCCCAGGCGCTCGAGCACCTGGCCGAGGGGGCCGGCATCGAACTGACCCCCCGCGGCCGGCAAGCGCCCAGCGGGCCGGGCCGGAGCGAGCGGGCGGCGGCGATCGACGCTAACGCCTTCGCGCAGGAGCACTTCCGGAAGTCGCTGGTAGACCCCAACGCGGGCAAGGCCGCCCGAGCGATGATCGAGGCCCGGGGCATCTCGCCCGAGATGGTCGAGGCGTTCGGGGTCGGGGCGGCCCCCGAGGGCTGGGACGGGCTGGTGCAGGCCGTGCTGCGGGCCAAGCGGCCGGTGGAAGCCTTCGCGGCGGCCCAACTGGTGAAAGCCCGCGAGCAGGGCGGCGGGCACTACGACGTGTTTCGCAACCGGCTGATGTTCCCGATCCATGACCAGGGCGGGCGGGTGATCGCCTTCGGCGGGCGGCGGCTGAGCGAGGATGACCCGGCCAAGTACCTCAATAGCCCCGAGAGCCCGGTGTTCAAGAAGTCGGGCGTGCTGTATGGGCTCTGGAAGGCCAACGCCGGGATCCGCCAGGCGGGCTACTGCATCGTGACCGAGGGCTACACCGACACGATCGCGTGCCACCAGGCGGGGTTCACCAACACGGTGGCCACGCTCGGCACGGCCTTCACGGCCGAGCACGCGGCATTGCTGCGGCGGCTGTGCAGCCGCGTGGTGCTGCTCTTTGATGGTGACGAGGCCGGTCTGACGGCGGCCGACCGGGCGGTGGGGGTGCTGTTCGCCGAGCCGCTGGACGTGCAGATCGCCATCCTCGGGCGCGAGGGCGGGGCCAAGGACCCCGACGAGTTGCTCAAGCAAGAGGGGGGCAAGGAACGGTTCGAGGCCATGCTGCGCTCGGCGGGTGACCTGCTGGCGTTCCGTTTCGATCGGCTGAAGGGCCGGCTGGAGGGTCGGGGGCGTTCGGCGCTGTTGAGCGGCGTGGAGGAGGAGGTCCGATGGCTGGGTGAGCACGGATTGCGGAGCATCGAGCCGGCGCGGCGGGATCGGATTCTGGCGCAGCTCGGCAACCTGAGCGGGCTTGATCAGTATCGCCTGCGTGAACTGGCCCTGAGCGCGCCCTGGCGGGCGCGCGGGGGCGATGCACCCATGCCGGCCTCTGGGGAGGGGCGGCCGTCCACGGAGTTCTCGGTGGGCGACAAGCTGGTGGGCGTGGTGCTGCTCGAGCCGGCGGCGTGGGGATTGCTCAGTGAGGACGACGCCACGATGCTTCGCGACACGGTGGCCGGTGGCCCCAGCGAGCCGGTGGCGGCGGCGGTGGATCGCTTGGCGGCCGAGGGCGAGCCGCTCACGATGGCGGCGCTGCGGGGTGAGTTGGACGAGGAATCGCTGCAGTGGGCCAGCACGCTGGTGGCGTGGGCCGAGCGGCAGGCTGGTGGCGGGCGCGGCATCGAGGCGTCGGCGGTGGACGAATCGGTCCGGGAGGCCGTTGCCGGGTTGCTTCGGCAGATGCTGGGGCGGCAGTCGAGCCAGGACGTGGACCCGTTCGAGCGGATCCGGGCCCGCAAGGAGCAGCTGGCGCGGTTCCAGCACGACCCCGGGCGTATCGCCAGGCCGTCGTAAAAGGTTTTCGGGCCTAGGTTTGGGGGTTCCGGTGGGTCTTTCTGCGGGGGCGCGGGTAAAGTCTCTGTTGGACGCTTCATGCGTTTGGCGGGATGTGTGTTCGATTTCCCGAAAGAGTGCAGGAGGGATGGGCTTCACGGGCCCGAGCGTGCGATGACCGGATTTCCTCCTTCGGTAGCTGGGATGCTGGAGTCGGCCGCTGGCCGTCGATGGCTGAGCTATGAAGAAATCAACGCGGCGGCCCCCGATGAGTGGGTGGGGCCGCGGTCGCTGCACACCTTCCTCGCTCGGGTGGACGAGCTGGGAATCGAACTGGTCGACGAGCCGACGTACCGGGCACGCATGCGCCACCAGCCCGGCGGTGCCCCGACGGTGGCAGATGTCCCCGAAGCCAAGAAGGATCTCGTTCCAGAACTCGAGGAGACCGCGCACGACGTGCCCTCGGATGATCGCCCGGTGGAGGACCCGGTGCGGAGCTATCTGGCGCAGATGGGCTCCATCCCGCTGCTGACGCGCGAGGACGAGACCCGGCTGGCCAAGAAGATCGAGACCACGCGCATCGTGTTCCGGCGGCGGTGCCTGCAGTGCGATTACGTGGCCACGCAAGCCGTGGAACTGCTGCGGCAGGTGCAGGCCCGCAAGCTGCCGTTCGATCGCACGCTGCGGGTGTCGACGATCACGCCCGAAGCGAAAGAAATGCTTGGCCGCCGGTTGCCGACGAGCCTGCCGACGATCGAGGCGATGCTCGAACGCAACCGGGCCGAGTGGGCGCGGGCCGAGCGGGCGTGCGCGACGGGGCGTGGGGCTGACGGCCGGCTGACGGTACGAGCCGTGCAGGAGCTGGCGGCGATCGAGCGATCGCTGCGTGCGCGGCGGCGGCGGATATCGGCTTTGATCGAAGAGTTGGAGCTGCGCACGAGCAAACTGGTGCCGATCTTGCGGAAGCTGCGGGCGATCTCGGGCAAGATGCGCGAGATCGAGGGGCTGCTGGCCAAGGACGAGGGCGCCGAATCCAACGGGGTCTCGGCGGACGACGACGACCGGCTGGTGATGCGCGATGAGCTCGAGGGGCTGCGGTCGCTCGTGCTCGACACGCCCGACGCGCTGGCGCGGCGGGTGGCCGAGCTAAACTGCGTGTTCTGGGAGTACGAGCAGGCCAAGCGGGATTTGTCGGGCGCGAACCTGCGATTGGTGGTTTCGATCGCCAAGAAGTATCGCAACCGCGGGCTGAGCTTCCTGGACGTGATCCAGGAGGGCAACACCGGACTGCTGCGCGCGGTGGACAAGTACGAGTACAAGCGCGGGTACAAGTTCAGCACGTACGCGACGTGGTGGATCCGCCAGGCCATCACCCGGGCGCTTGCGGACCACGCGCGGACGATCCGCCTGCCGGTCCACATGATCGACACGATGGGCAAGATCCGCACGATCCAGCGTCAATACATGCAGGAGCACGGGCAGGAGCCGACCGATGAGCAGATTGCCGAGGTCGCCGGATGCACGTCGGCCGACGTGCGCAAGGTCATGAACCTGACGCGCAGCCCGGCGTCGCTCGATAAGCCGGTGGGGTCCGATGACGGCTCGATGATGGACGTGCTCGAGGACAGCCGCAACGGCGCGCCTGCCGACGGCATGGCCCAGGACATGTTGCGCGAGAAGCTCGAGCAGGTACTGCGGACGCTGAGCTATCGTGAGCGCGAGATCATCAAGCTGCGCTACGGCATCGGTGATGGGTATACCTACACGCTCGAAGAGGTCGGCCGGATCTTCAAGGTCACGCGCGAGCGCGTGCGGCAGGTCGAGAGCAAGGCCTTACGCAAGCTGCAGCACCCGCTGCGATCACGCCGGCTCGAGGGCTTTGTCGACCGGGCGTGAGGCCTTGGCTTCGATGATGGACTCGTAGATCGACTGCACCTCGGCCAGGTGGGCGGGGTAGCTGGTCAGGTGTGGCGTGATGTCGTGGATAGTTTTGGCGCTGGGCAGGGCCACGTTGCCGCACACGAGGTCGGTGATGCGGTCGGCCAGGGCCCGGGCGTCTCCCGAGGGGAAGAGCAGGCCGTTGGTGGCGCCGTCGCGGTCGACGATCCACTCGGGCGGGCCGCCCAGGCGGCTGGTGATGACGAGTTTGCCGGCGTGCAGGTGCTCGAGCAGCACGAGCGGCGAGTTTTCCATCCAGATGTGGGGGAGCAGGCCAACGTCGTACTCGGGGACGGACGCGGCGCGCTGCATGAGGTCGTATGCCCCGGCGAACTGGATCTGGGGGTAGCCGCTCAGGAGCTTTCGGAAGGCCCAGTCTCCGCCGGAGGCGCGCACATGGAAGAGGCAGCGTTGGCGGGTGTCGGCGGGCAAGAGGGCGATGGCGTCGGCCAGCACACGCAGGCCCTTGTTGGGGCGCACGGTGCCGAAGAAGGCGAGGCGGAGCGGTCGTTCGTCGGCGGGTGTCCAGGGCGCGCGGTCGTAGCCGGGCTGGGCGATGGCGGCGCGGTGCATGCGATCGAAGTGGGGCTGACCCAGACGGACGGTGCGTCGCTTGGCGGGGTCGAGGCCCATGGATTCGTGGACACGGCCCAGGAAGTCGCTGGGTGGCGTGACGACGCTGGCGGCGTTGAGGGCGGCGACGCCGTCTGCTCGGCGGCGGCCGTAGTCGTTGAGGACCTTGAGGTGGATGTCGGTGTTGGCGAGCATGCGCTCGTTGGTGTCGTCGGGCAGGATGGGCGCGGGTTTGGGCAGCTCGCGCGGCTCGGCGCGCACGCCGTAGGTGCTGGCGGGGCCTTCGGCGGTGGCGGCCGACTCGATGGCGCCGTTGTCGTAGCCCAGGTAGCGCAGCTCGTCGGTGGGTGTGTTTTCTTTGGAGCGTCCGCTGGCGATGGATTTGGCCGAGGCGCGCGCGTGGCCCGTGATGGCGTGGCCGACGAGGCGCTGGGCGGTCTGGCCGAGGCGTCGCTTGAGGCGGCGGTTTGCTGGGCTGGGCGCATCGAGGCATGTGGCGCAGCGGTTGCCGCCGTCGTAGTCGAGGCAGACCTCGTGCTCGCTGTAGAGCAGGTCGACTTGCGGGCACACGTACGAGTAGTTGTGCGTGGTGGCAACGACGGGGATGCCGCCGGCTTCGATCGCGGGGATGAGATCGAGGCTCAGGCCCTCGGTCGAGTGGGCGTGGACGACTTCGGCGTCGATGTCTCGCAGCCAGCGCAGGACGAGCTTGGTCGTGCTCGGGCTGGATCGTTCGGAATCAACGTTGCGCAGGTTGATGGCCGAGGGCGCGAGGTTGGGGCTGTTGAGCAGCTCGAAGTTTCGCACGCCGCGCCAGGGCTTGATCTCGCGCACGAAGGGGCCGGGGCGTAGGGAGTATCGCAGGCCCGAGCCCAGGTAATGCACGCGATGGCCGGCCTGGGCGAGGCCGATGGCCAGCTCGGACGCGTTGAGGTTGTAGCCCGAGCCCTCCTCGGCCTGCTTGCTGAGCGCGGCCCAGCCCAGCAGGGCGATCGTGCGTGGGCGGTCGGCTTGGGGCGGCGTGGTGGTGCTCATCCGAAGGGGGCCGGGGGCTGCTGGGGCTTGTTGCGCAGGACGTACCAGATGGCGCGCATCGTCGTTGCGCTCCAGCGGCAGAAGAACGCAAGGCGGCACCCGAGGCTGTCGTGCTCGACCTGACACCGATTGGGATCGCGGTGATCGATATGAAGCGTGGTGGGGCAGCGCAGAAGCGGGAAGTCGTTGGTGTTGTTGAGCACGACGCAGGCGTCGGGTGCGTTTGTCAGCAAGGGGAGCTGGCGGCGCAGGCGCGAGCGGGTGGAGGGGGCATAGGTGATGTCGCCGGTGCCCGCATCGTTTCGCGTGATGAAGCGTGGCCTGGGGCAGGTGTTGCCGAGGGCGCTGCGCAGTGTGGTGGTGATGTCACGCGCGAGGGTGGCCTGGTCCGCGGTCATGCAGAGGAACGCGAGGCTCGCGTCGGCGCGGTTGAGATTCAGGCGTTCGAGCGCGGCGGTGATGGGCTCGTGCGGCGGCTCGGCTTGTGTGAGCCTGCCGGCGGTGTTGGTTGCGGCGTCGCTGGCGGTCTTGCGGAGGATCTCGGCGTGGTACAGGCGGCGGCGCAGGCCGGCGGCCAGGCTGGATCGCAGGACCGATCGCATCCATCGGGCGGTGCTGGTGCGCCGCGCGCTGCCAGAGAGGCCCTTGCGCATGGTCCAGATGGCGTTGCGCTCGGCGTAGTAGAGGCGCGTGGGCGTGAGCTTTTGGAACCACGGCGTGTGGTAGACCACGGCGTCGAGGTCGCACACAACCTTGGAGCCCGAGCGGCCAACACGCAGGCACCAGTCGGCGTCGTCGCAGTAGATGAAGTAGCGGCGGTCCCAGTAGCCGACTTGTTGCACGACGCTCCAGCGGGCGAGCATGCTGCACGCCGAGACAACGTCGACCTCGCGCACGCCCGCGAACTCGAGGTCGCCGCGGGTGTCGCCGACGGCATCGACCCATTGCGCATGCGTGTCGCGCAGGCGGTGGCCGGTGTGTGGGGTCTCGGCCATGCGGCCCTGGCGCGGGTCGTAATAGATGGTGGTTTCGTACGTGGTCTGGCGGTCGGCGATGTCGACGGCGCGCGAACCGACGAGCCCGGCTGCGGGATCATCGGCCGTGGTTTGCAGGAGCGAGGCGAGCGCGGTGGGATCGGCGACGGCGTCGTCGTCGAGCAGCCAGAGGAAGTCGATGGGGGTGTCGGTCGTCAGGATGTGTTCGACGGTCAGGAAGCCGGTGTTGAAGCCGCCGGTGCCGCCGAGGTTGGCGGTGTTGCGGACGAGGGTGACGCTGGCGAGGCCCGCGGTGTTGGCGTGGCCAGTATTGGTTGCGTCGAAGGCCGGCTTGTCGGCATGGGTGGTGTTGTTTCGTACGAGGCGCTCGGGCTTGAGCCAGCCGGTCAGGGCTTCGGTCGTGCCATCGGTCGAAGCGTTGTCGACGACAACGAGGTGGATGGCACCTTGGTCAACGTGCTTCTGTGCGAGTACGGATTCGATCGACCGGCGGACTTCAGACACGCGGTTCCACGTCACCATGACCACGGCCACGCTGGGCGTGGCGGTCGCGGGGGGCGCGGTGGAAGCCGCGTGGCGCTGGTTGGCCTGTGAGGATGCGTGGGCGTGTTGGGTCAACGTATGGTGTGGGGCGGGTGTTGGTTGGGTAGCGGCCGTCGGGGTCACGATACGCCTCCCGCGCCGGTTTGCTCCATGTAGATCGGCTCCATTTCCTGTGCGTGGACAGGCATCGTTTTGGGTGGTCGAACGCCGGATCGGAGCCGGGCGACCATGGCGGGCTCGTTCACGCAGCGCGCGATGGTGGCGGCCAGGGCGAAGCGGTCGTTGGCGGTGAAGAGCAGGCCGTTGGTGCCGTCTTGGACAAAATCGGGGATGCCCCCGGCGTTGGCCCCGATGACCGGAAGGCCGTTGGCCTGCATCTCGAGGACGGTCTGGGGCCCGTTGTCCCACCACACGCTGGGGACGACGCCGGCGTCCTGGCCGCCGCACATCCAGGGCAGGTCTTGCGGCCCATACTCGTAGCCGTAGCGGAGGGAGGCCAGGCGTGGCTCGAGGCGGCGGAAGCGGTACTCGATGGTCTTGCCGGCGGCGGCGAAGACCGAGAGGGCCACGTTGCGCAGCGTGTCGGGCGTCACCATCTCCAGGCTGTCGGCCAGCATCGACAGCCCCTTGTACCAGTTGTTGACACCGATGAAGACCAGGCGCAAGGGCCGGGCGTTGATGGTTGGTCGTGGGGGTGGATCGAAGGCGAGCTCGGCGTTGTGCTCGCGTAGCTCGTTGGCGATGGTGCCGATGGTGAGCGTGTGCACGCGTGAGGCGTCGACGCCGTGGGCGATGAACTTGTTGGCGACGAAGTCGGAGACGGCGTGGACGGCGTCGCAGCGGTTGAGCGTGTCGATGAAGGCCTGGCGGCGGGTGCTGTAGTCGGTCGGTGTGCCGTGGTGCGTTGGTTCGGCTCGGGGTGTGTTGTCGAAGGGCTGCCAGGTCGGGTCGCCCGGGATGCACCAGCGGCGGGGCGTGTCCCATGATCGCAGCAGCGCGCTCATCCCGCGGGGGTCGTGGTTGGGGTCGATGGCGGGCGGTGTTTCGTTGAGCGCGACGCCCTCGGCCGGGAGCACGGGCAGGGGCACGCGCTTGGGTTCTGCAGCGGGCGCTTCGAAGGGGGGCGGCTCCTTGGGCCAGGCCTCGGCGCGGCGGGCGCGTTCGTGGGCGGGGTCGGGCGCGGGGATGCACTTCTCGCACGCTCTGCCGCCGTCGTAGTCGGTACACAGCGTGCGGTGCCTCTGCATCAGGTAGACCTGCGGGCACAGGGGGTGGTAGTTGTGCAGGCTGTAGACGACGCGGCAGCCGGCGGTTCGCGCGACATCGAGGCAGCCGAGGCTGAAGCCCTCGAGCGATTGGACGTGCAGCACGTCGGGCTTCTCTTGCCTAAGGATCTGCGCGAACGCGGCCTCGAGTTCGGGGCTGCCGACCTCGGCCAGCGGCTCGTTGAACTGCAAGAGGCTGGGCGCGAGGACGGGGCTGTTGGCGATCTCGTAGACGCCCATGCCGAACCAGTCGGCGTGGCGGTGGGGTGTGCAGGGGCCGGGGCGGTCCTTGTGGCGTTTCGAGGCCGGGGTGTAGGCGGTGCCGCTGGCGATGGTGCTGACGCGGTGGCCCCGGGCGGCGAGCGCGAGGGCGAGGGCCTGGGTATAGCCGGCGATGCCGCCCTTGGTGGCACCGTCGTAGGCCTTGGGCCAGTTGAGCATGCAGATGCGCACGGGCGAGGGTAGGGGAGGGTTCTTCTGGTCGCTTCGCCAGCGGGGCCGGTTTGCCTTGCCGCCTCGGCAGCGGGCCCGCGCGCTTCGGGCTTGCGCTCGCGTGGGCGAGTGGCTTGCCGGACATGTTCTGCCCCCAATAGGCAACGGGCGCCGTAAACTGCATTTTCATGCGGGCCCGGCGGCTCCGTTGCGTCGATTGTTTGTCGCCTCGCCGACGGCGGGCCGGTTCGTGCCGGTTGTGCCGCCTGTACTACTTGTATCGAGCGGATCGGGGTGTGACTTCAGTTGGTGAAGGGGGAAATCTGAAAATTGTTGGGAATCGGGCCTGGGGGGGTTGTGGAGGGGTTCGGAATCCCAAAATACTGTCAGCGGGTCTCTTGGATGGGCCCAGGCCGAAGCGATTCGGTCACCGTATCGGCCCATCGTGTAGTAGCCAAACTGATGGCGCCGTCCGCCATGTGCTTGGAGTAGCGGCCCGGGAACAAGCCGTTCTCGTCCTCGCTGAGCGTGCGTATCACCTTCGCAGGGTCAAACCGAAGCTCGGCAAGCTTCATGAGTGTGTCGAACTCGCCTATGGACAGCAGGAGATAAGGGATGGGGGTGCAGCCCTTGTCCGCGAGCCGCTTGGCAATGCGGTTCCGAAGCAGATCGCCCTGAACCCCGAGCACCTGTCCGAAGCTGACGACGACACCAACGCATGGCTTGGGACCGATGCCATGTTCCGCCCACTCGCCGCGGTTGATCGAGGCGGCGTGCTGGCAAACCTGCTCCATCGCGTCGGTCAACCGCTCGATGATCTTCTCGACGTCCTCCGTTCGACCGAGCGAGAGGAGGCGCTGGCTCGCCTGCAACGCCTTGCACTCGACGAGCACGTGGCACTCCGGGCCCGTGATGACGACATCGGCACTCTTCGTTCCAATCTCGCTACCGAGGTTACTGGGCAGGTCATGCTCTTGGATGACGGTCTGCCCCTCGATAGTGCTCGCCGCGAGATGGCCTACAAGATTCTGAAATCGGAACCCGAAGGCGGTACGAAAGGCGTTGCCATGTGCGGCATTCAGGTCGTGCCACATGCTTCGTGTGATGCGTCCGACAACGTAGTCTGGCACCGGGGCGATCCACCTGTCGTCAGCAGTCTCAATGAATGGACGGTCCTTGAGGGGATTGAAGGCATACATCCAATATCGATCGTCGGCCAGCGTCTCTATCTCCTGATTGGCTCGTGCGCGAAAGTCCTCCGGCGTACATGCCAGTCGCCTTGTGACGGCAAGCCAGTATCGCTCCATGTTCTTTCCAAGCATGGAGAGGTGGTCAAGGACGTAGCCCTTGCTCGCGATGCCCGACATGCGGATCCCCCCGGGGGTCTGCATGGCTGCGAGAGACATCGAAACGAAACCCGCCCGCATGAACTCGAACGCTGGAAACCCGAGCGCTGCATCGATGCCTCGTGGGACATCCATCGTTTCGCCCGGACCAACCGGCATCGCGTCGGTAAACAGCGCAAAGGCGAGGCCGATGGCTTGCTTCGGGTTTGGCTCACGCTCCGTCTGGGCAGAGCCGTATCGCATCAAGAAGCCGAGCACGTCGGCCGTACCCGAGGCCAAATCGGCAGACGCCGGATCGTTCACATGCGAGTCCCAGATCAACCGCACGACGCGCACCAGCGTGTCGCCGTCCATTGGCCTCCCCCCGCGCTCCGCACAATGCAGGAGGATCACGCGGGCGAGGTTGGCGCCGTGGAACAACGGTTGGCTCTGCACGTCCGCGCTGTCGAGGAGATGGCGGAGATAGTCATCGCAGAGTTCGCTCTGCCAGAAGGCCTGCGCATGGCGGCAGGTCAGGAGGGCGTGCTTGAGATCGATGGGCCGCAGGAGCGCGGCGATCTCGTCGAACACGGCTCGATGGTCGAATGGGGGTGGCGGTGGAAGCTCAGTTGCCATGGTAGGGTCACGATAGGGTGTGGGGGTCAGGCTAAGGGAATCAGGTCTCGCCTTTTCAGCCTGTTCCAGCAACGGCATATGCCAAACAGTGGAGACGCGAGGCGCTCAGAAGCGCTTCTCGAGGGCTATCCGCTGCTCGCAGCCCGGATAGGACCGCCCCCGATCGACCGGGGACCGCTCCCGAGCCGCTCCGCCGCCGGTCCGATCATGTTTCGGGTCCCGGTGTGCGGGGGCGTCCGTCGCGTTTTCGCTTTGGGTGGGAGCGCTACGCGGGGGCGGTGGCGGGCGTGGGGGCCGCAGCGCGGTGGGCGCGGCGGCGCTTCAAGCGGCGGACGAGCCAGACGGTCAGGGCTATGGCGTTGGCCAGCAGGAACAGGAGCAGGCCGCCGGCGACCAGGGCGGCCTTGGCGATGGTCGCGTCGTGGCCGCCCAGGCCGAAGAAGCCGTCGGGCATCTCGGGCATGCTCGATGGCTCGGCCCAGGCGGCGAAGAAATCGGGGTGGGTGTCGGGGTGCTGGCCCTGTTCGAGGCGCGTCGTGATGTAGGCGGTGCGGGCGGCGTGCCGGGCGTCGGCCTCGGCGCGGGCTTCTTTATAGAAGCGTTCGAGGGGGGCGGCGCTGGACAGGTGCGCGCGGGCGTAGCGGTCGGCCTCGAAGCCCGAGGCGTCGTAGTCGGGGTGCAGGCTCCGGCCGCCGTCGTTGGCGATTTCCTCGGCCCGGAACCAGGCGAGCGCGGCGATCGAGCTGTCGCCGCCGCCCTGGAGCGCCCCGCCGAGCGAGAAGAACACGTCGAAGCTGTTCCACGCGTTGCCCAGCGCGACGAGCCCGGCCAGGCCCTCGCCCGCGTCGGCGTGATCGGTGCCTTCGAGTTGCCCCAAGAAAAAGCTGCCCTGATGGACACCCAAGGACGGGTCGGCCGCGAGGATGTTCGAGGGTGCATCGTACAAAGGCTCACGGGCGGGTGGCCGCAGGATCCAGTCGAGCGCCATGAGCTGGTAGCGTTCGCGGCCGAAGTGGGCGTCGGGGTTGAGCTGGATGGCCTGGTCGATCAGGTCGCGGGCGCGCTGGATGTCGGCGAGGTCGGAGCGGTCGGCACCGCTGCTGATCCAGCGATGGGCGTGGAAGGTGCCAAGGTTGGCGAGGTACCGGTACTCGTGTTCCTCGTCTGGTGCCGCGTCAAGCGCACGACGCTTCCTGGCCATCCACGCGACGGCTTCGTCGTAGCGGCCCAGGCGATCGCACGCGACGCCGGCGTCGTCGTAGGCGGCGAGATCGGTTGGGTCTGTCTCGAGTTCCTTGGCGACGCGCTCCAGACGCATCTCGTAGTAGAGCGGCGGGTAGCGATCGAAGCGGCCGACGATGGTCTCGACCATGCCCGGCGCGCCGGCGGCCTCGGCGCGCAGGGTGTCGCTGTCCCAGAGGCAAGCGAGTTCGTTCGTGCGGGTGCCTGGCAGTAGGAGGGCGGCGGCCACGGCCAGGAGCAAGACGCCGGTGACGAATGTTCGGGCGGCAGTCATACGGGACAATACGGCCAGGATCGTGTGCGGTTCTCACGGCTCTCATGCGCCGCGGGGTGCCGAGGAAATGGCCCTTGTTTGGAGGGGCGGTTTCTGGTATGCTGGTTTGACAGAAGGAGGCCCTAAATGCCGCGCATAGACCAGTCAGTCGCTCTTGCCCGAGCCGCGATCTCGAACGCCAATCGACCGGGACATCGCGGGGGGCACGCCCCGGGCTCTTGGATCGGGGGCTGGGTTGTTGTCGGGTTGCTTGTGGCGTCCGCGCCATCGTTCGCGCAGCCGGTGGAGTGCGTGCCGGTCGAGGTTGGCATCAACGGCGGCACCGCGGTGGGCTCGGAGGTCCGCGACAGGCTCGCGTTCGTGGCCAATGCGGAGACCGGGTTGCTGGTGTTCGACGTGACCGATCCGGCCAACCCGGTGCGGGTCACCCAGCTTGATCTCCCCGGCCGGGCCCAGACCGTTGATCTGTTCGATTCCGACGAGGGGCCGCTGGCGTACGTTGCGTGTACACAGGATGTGCACGAGCGTGGTGGGGGTGTGTACGTCGTGGACATCGCCGATCCCGCCGCGCCGAGCCTATTGGGTGTGGTGGGCCAACCCTGGAGCGCCTTCGACGCCCGGGTGTACACGGGGCGGATCAACGGCCCGCACCTGTACGTGTGCGAGGGCGCCGGTGGGCTGTCGATCTACGATCTGAGCCGCGACGCCCGCGAGCCGTTGACGGTGGCCCGGTTCGATGGGGGCGGCAGTGCGGCCGATGTCGATTTCATGCGCGTAGATCGGCAGGACATCGCGATTGTCGCCGGCTTCCAGGCCGGTGTTCACTTCGTGGACGTGACCGATCAGGACGACCCGGTGCTGCTGTACACAGCGCCCGAGCCGGAGCGCAGCATGGCGGTCCAGGTGTCGTTCCGGCGCGTGTACGTGGCCGCCCAAGGCGATACGCCGACGGGCTGGGACGAGCGATTCTGGGCTTATGACGTGCTCGATCCTTCGGCGCCGCGGCTGGTGGGCAGTTTCGCGCTGGAGAGCTGGCCCTCGGACGTGGACGTGAAGCGGCGGGTCGGCGCGGGCGATCTGGTGTATGTGGCCGAGGGCTACGGGGGTCTTGGCATCTTCGAGGAGGTGAGCGATGGCGTGTATGAGCGGCTTGCGACCGTCGCCGAAGACACCACGGCCTGGGATGTACATCTGGACGGTGACCTGGCGTACGTCAGCGGCATCGACGGGGGGATGACGGTGCTTGACGTGGCAAACCCGAGCGTGCCAGTGGAGGTCGGCGCCTTCACCCAGCTCGGCCGGGTGCGCGGCGTGTTCGCGCGCGGTGGGGAGGACCACGTCTATGTCTCGGGCATGGGTGTGGTGGACGTGACCAATAAGGCCGACCCGCGGTTGATCGGATATCCCGATGGGGCCCAGCCGGTGTCGGCCTGGGACGTGGCCTTCCGGGGGGATTTGGCCGTGGCGTCGGGATCGCGCGGGATCTACACCATCGACCTGACCGACCCGCTCGCGCCCCGCGTGCTGGCCACGGCTCCGCCGAGCTCGGGCGGGCATGCGGCGGGCGTAGCCATCGACGGCAACGTGGCCTACCTGTGCGGGCCAGACGATGACTTCGAGGTACTGTCGTTCCTGCGGTCCTATGACATCAGCGATCCGGCGGCGCCGGTCGTCCTTGATGAGATCGAAACGGTGGCGTCGGGCTATGACGTGGACGCCGCCGATGGCATGGTGTACTACGCCAACGGCAGCCTGGACATCGTCGACGCCTCCGACCCGATGGACCTGGCGGTGGTCTTTTCGCAACGGCCGGCGTTCGTGACCGATGCGGTCGCGCGCGATGGCGTGTTGTACGCGATCGATTCGACCGTCGGATTGCGGATCGAGGACGTGACCGACCCGGCCAATCCCCTCCGGCTGGGGACGCTTGGCGGGTTCTCGCCCCGCGGCACGCTCGTGCTCTCGGGTGACCGGGCGTTCATCGCTGACGCCAACAGCGGCGTGGTCATCGTTGATATCCAGGACCCCACCGACCCGAGGCTCATCACGATGGTGGACACGCCCAGCGAGCCGACCGGCGTGGCCGTCGATGGCCGGTGGATGTACGTTGCTCTGAATA
The DNA here is from genome assembly GCA_025916675.1 of Phycisphaera sp. Classification (NCBI taxonomy): domain Bacteria; kingdom Pseudomonadati; phylum Planctomycetota; class Phycisphaerae; order Phycisphaerales; family Phycisphaeraceae; genus Phycisphaera; species Phycisphaera sp. The sequence continues at coordinate 2,293,729 of CP098402.1, read as the reverse complement.
GTGATGGCTTGAGGGTGTACGACCTGGGCCCGTGCGATCCGTGCGCGGTCGACCTCGATGGTGATGGCGAAGCGACGTTGTTCGACTATTTGGCTTTCGGCGGGCTCTTTGCCTTGGGCGACCTGGCGGCCGACTTCGACGGTGACGGGGATCTCACCATCTTTGACTTCCTCGCGTTCCAGAACGCGTTTGACATCGGCTGTGGGTAGGGCTTACTGCTCGACGCTGCCAACCCACACGCGCTCGACCGGGTTGGTCCCGAAGGAGTGGGCGAGCTCGCGTTCGTTGGTGTGGTGCAGGAGGATGGCGTCGGCGGTCGCGCCAGGCATGAGCGTGCCGTGGTCTTGGAGGCCGAGCATGCGTGACGGTGTTCGCGTGGTAGCGAGGATGGCTTCTTCGGGAGTGATCGGCGGCGAGCCGTTGAAGCGGCAGGCCAGGGCGATAGCCATCGGCATGGATGGGCACGGGGCGCTGCCGGGGTTGAGGTTGGTGGCGATGCAGAGGTTGGCGCCGTTGTTGAACAACGTGCGTGCGTCGGCGTATCTCTGATCGACATGGAAGCCGCTGCAGGGGAGGACGACGGCGTGGGTATCGCTCTGAGCGACGCGTTGTAACAACTCGGGGCTGCTGGCTTCGAGATGGTCGACGCTCAGGAAGTTCCGTTCGAGCGCGGCCTCGACCATGCCGAAGCTGGTAAACTGGTCGGCGTGGACGCGGCAGGGATGGCCGGCGGCCTGGGCCCTGTCGAACAGTTCGAGGCACTCTTCGAGGTGCCAGGCGGCGGGCTCGGCGTAGGCGTCGATGGCGATGCCGGGAAACTCGGCGGTGACGGCGGGGAGGGTCTCGTCGATGGTCGTGCGGACAAACATGTTGCGCGGGATGTTGGGGTCGAGGGCGTGGCCGATGCAGGCGGTGGGAATCGCCGTGCCGGGGAAGCGGTTGTTGGCGTCGGCGATGGCGCGGAGCATCTTGAGCTCGTCGGCGGTGGTGAGGCCGTAGCCGGACTTCACTTCGACGGTGGTCGTGCCATGGGCGAGCATGGTGTGCAGGCGTTCGAGCAGGAGATCGGCGAGTTCTTGCTGCGAGGCGGCGCGGATGGCGCGGACGGTGGCCATGATGCCGCCGCCGGCTTCGAGGAGTTCGAGGTATGACGCACCGGCGAGGCGGGCGGCCCACTCGTCGGTCCTATCGCCGGCCCAGCAGGCGTGGGTGTGGCAGTCGGTGAAGGCGGGCATGAGCACCTTGCCCTGTGCGTTGACGTCGGCGCTGCCGGGCGGGTCGCCGGTGTGGACTTCTTCGACGCGACCGTTCTTGAAGCGCAGCCAGCCGTGCTCGATGAGGCCGAGGGGGCCTTCGCCGAGGGATGGGTCGAGGGTGAGGATTCGGGCGTTGGCGATAGTTGTCATTGGTTGCGGGGGTCGATGACATCGAGGGCTTCGAGAAAGAGGTAAGCCGCAAGTTGTGCGGTGCGGTCTTGGTCGTCGTGCGGCGGGCTGAGTTCCATGATGTCGAAGCATCGCAACGAGGGTGAGCGCAGGTTGTCCCGGATCCAGCGTCTGGCCGTCTGGGCCAGAACGCCGCACGGGTTCGTTGCGCTCACGCCCGGTGCCTGGGACACGTCGATCGCGTCGAGGTCGAGACTTGCGAAGTAAGGCAGGCGGGGTTCATCTTCCTCGTCATCGGTCTCGTCGACAACGGGGTCGTCGAGAAAGAGCACACCGCCGCGGTGCTCCATGAACCACTTCATATGCTCATCGGAGTTGACCTTGCGTTCGTAGCCGGCGATGGTGAGTGATTCGATGCCGCAGTCCTCGACGAGTCGGCGGAAGGGCATGCCCGAGCCCTTGGTCTCTCTGACGTCGAGGTGCGCATCAAGGTAGATGCCCTCTCGCGGTGCGTCGTCGCTGGCCAGGCCATTGATGACCCCACGCACGAACGCGAAAGTCAGATCGTGTCCGCCGCCCAGGCCGATCGGGAAGAAGCCGGCCCTGACGAGCGCCGCCGATGCTTTACTCACGCGGCGGTGGGTCTCGTCGAGATCATCGCCCGCTGGCAGCACATCGCCAGCGTCGTAGACCTTTGGCCACAATCCGAATGACGGCTTCTTGACGCCCATCGTCGAGAGCACACGTCGGATGGCACTTGGTCCTTCTTTCGCCCCGGGCCTGCCGTTATTGAGCTTGACACCGGTGTCATCTGGCATTCCCAAGATTGCGAAGGGTTTGCGATAAAACGGCTTGGGCTGGTACGCGTCGATCGGTTGGACACGCTCCGAAAAGCGCCCTTCGTGCAGCTCGATCGGCGTCTGCGGCGGTGTCGCGTATGGAACTTCCATGAACGCTCCTTACGGCGTGAAGTGCGTGGGCGAGCCCGGGCCGACGGGCAGGCCCAGGGCGAAGACCCAGACGTAGAACAGGATCATCCAGCCGATTAAGAACGCAATCGAATATGGGAGCATGGTCGCGATCATGGTGCCGATGCCCAGCTTCTTGTCGTATCTCGCGGCGACGGCCAGGATGAGGCCGAAGTAGCTCATCATGGGTGTGATGATGTTGGTGGTGCTGTCGCCGATGCGGTAGGCGGCCTGGATGACTTCGGGTGAGTATCCGACGCCCATGAGCATGGGCACGAAGATTGGTGCGGTGGCGGCCCACTGAGCGCTCGCGCTGCCCAGCATCAGGTTGATGAAGCAGCACATCAGGATGAAGGGGATGAACACGATCGGCGAGTCGATGCCCAGGGCCCGGATGCCGTCGGCCCCGACCACCGCGAGCATGCTGCCCAGGCCCGAGTACTTGAACATCGCCACGAACTGGGCGGCGAAGAAGACCAGGACGATGTAGAGCCCCAGCGTGCTCATGCCGTGGGCCATGGCGTCGATGATGTCGCGGTCGTTCTTCATGGTGCCCACCGCCCGGCCGTAGACGAAGCCGGGGATGATGAAGAAGACGAAGATCATGGCGACGACGCCGCGGAGGAAGGGGCTGGGCATGAGCCCGCCGGTGTCCTGGTTTCGCAGGACGCCGTAGCCAGGGAGGGTGTTCAGGACGCGATTGATCGCGAGATCGCGGGTGATGACGAGTTTCCGCTTTTTCGCGGCCAGGACGGGTTGTTCTCCGGCCTCGTCCGCCTCAGCGTCTGGTGCCGATTCGACCCGTGGTCCGGTGGTTGGGGGCGAATCGATCGTGGCTTCGACTGGCGGACCCATGACCTCCGCTTCGAGTTGCTCGCGGTCTTCGGGGCTCGCGCTGAGGTACTCGCTGAGGGCGACGTCCTCGCCGACGTAGACCGCTTTGGTAATCTGCGGCCCGGCGACATACGCGAACGCCAGGGCGGTGAGCAGTGCGGCGATGCCCGCGCGCTTCAAGCCGCGCTTCTCTTCTTTCGTCAGCTTGCTGAGCGACGGGTCCTTCTCGACGGACTCCTCGGCATTGGCGGGGTCGTACTTGCCCAGGCGGGGCTCGACGATAAAGGTCGTGACGGCCCATCCGACGATCGTGATCATGAACACGCTGACGATCATGAAGTACCAATTGACCGCGGCGTGGACCTCGTAGCCCGGTGCCACGATCTGGGCTGCCTCTTGCGTGATGCCGGCCAGCAGCGGGTCGATAGTGCCGATGAGCAGGTTGGCGCTGTAGCCGCCGCTGACACCCGCGAAGGCGGCGGCCAGGCCGGCGTAGGGGTGGCGGCCCAGCGCGTGGAAGACGACCATCGCCAGGGGGATGAGCACGACGTAGCCCATCTCGCTGGCGATGTTGCTCTGCACGCCGGCGAAGACGACGACCAGGGTGACGAGCTTGGGCGGGGCGGCCAGCACCATGCTGCGGATGACGGCGCTCAGCAGGCCGCTGCGTTCGGCGACGGCCACGCCCAGCAGCGCGACGAGCACGGTGCCCAGGGGCGCGAAGCTGGTGAAGTTGGTGACCAGGTTCTGCACGAGCCAGCGGAAGCCCTCGCCGCTCATGATGTTGGTGGCGACGTACCGCTCCTCGACGAATCCGCCGCCGGGCTCCATCTTCTGGAAGACGACCTCCCACTGGAGCCACGAGGCGATGCCACTCACGATGGCGACGGCCAGGGCGAGCAGGGCGAAGAGGGTGACCGGGTGGGGCAGGCAGTTGCCCAGCCATTCCACGATGCGCAGGAAGGTGGCGAAGGCCCGGCCCGGGGCGGCCAGCAGCGTCTTTGGGGGTGCTTTGGGTTCGGGCATGCCCGCAGGATACGCCCCGGCGTGGGTTGGGCGAATAAGCTACTGCCATCCGAGATTGGTTTCTGTTCGCAAACCCCGGAGCCGTGTATGTCCACCGAAGGCCAGCCCGTCGCCCAGAACGACGATCGGGTGACCGAGATTTTCCATGCCGCCGCGGATCTGGCGGCCGAGTACCTGAGTCGCAGCGACGACCCCCGGCAGCCGGTGACGCTGAACCCGCCGCCCAGCGCGATCCACCAGCGTGTGCCGCTGACGCTCGACGGGCCGGCTGTGCCGGTCGACGAACTCATGGAACAGGCACGCGACCTGATGGAACTTTCGGTTCGCACGGGCAGCGCGAACTTCTCGAACCAGCTCTTCAGTGGTTTCGATCCGGTGGCAGTCGTGGGCGAGTGGCTGACGGCGGTGCTCAACGCCTCGATGTACACCTACGAGGTGGCGCCGGCGATGACGCTGGTGGAGCGCGAGGTGATCGCACGCATGGGGCGTGCCGTTGGTTGGGAAGGCTGCGAGGGGCTGTTCACGCCCGGGGGAAGCCTCTCGAACCTGATGGCGATGCTGATGGCGCGCCAGCGGGCGCTGCCAAAGGTCAAGAGCCGCGGGCTGGGCGATGCGAAACCGGTCGTGTTCACGTCGGCCGAGTCGCATTATTCGATCGAGCGAGGGGCGGTCATTCTTGGGCTGGGCACCGATGGCGTGGTGCAGGTCGGCCAGGACAAGCACGGGCGGATGCGAGCGGACGCGCTCGAACACGCGGTCAAGAAGGTCCGGGCCGAGGGCCGCCAGCCGATGATGGTGGTGGCCACGGCTGGATCGACCGTGCTCAGCGGGTTCGACCCGATCGCCGAGATCGCGGACACCACCGAGCGTGAGGGCCTGTGGCTGCACGTCGATGGGGCGTATGGGGCGAGCGCGTTGCTCAGCGAGCAGCGGCGTGGGCTGCTGAAGGGTGTTGAACGCGCCGATTCGTTGACATGGTGTGCGCACAAGATGCTCAACGTGCCGCTGAGCGCATCGGTGATCATCGTGCGCGAGCCGGGGTTGCTGCACCAGTGCAACGCCGTGCACGCCGAGTACCTGTACCACGCCGACAACGACGCGCCGGATCTTGATACCGGCGAGATGAGCATCCAGTGCGGGCGGCGGGTCGACGCGCTCAAGGTCTGGCTGGCGTGGAAGGCGCGCGGCGATGCGGGGATGGCTGAGATTGTCGACCGCAAGTTCGAGCTGGCCAGCGAGATGCGGCGGCTGGTGAAGGAGCGAGCGCGATTCGAGCTGCTGAGCGACCCCGACGAGGTGGGTGGTGGGTGCAACACCTGCTTTGTGTACCACGCGCCGTCGCTCGATGGGCTCTCGCCCGAGCGGAAGCTGCGGGCCCTCGACGCCAGCACCCATGTGCTGCGCGAGCGGGTCAGGCTGCGCGGGCGCGTGCTGACCAACTACGCGCCGGTCTTTGGCGTGCGGGCCTTCCGGCACGTTTCGGCTAACGACCAGGCGACGACGGCGGAGCTTGCGTTCATCCTCGACGAGATCGAGGCGGTGGGTCGGGACCTTGACCTGAGCCCGCTGGCTGATGCGAGTACCCTGCCAAGCCCCTGATATCCGCCGAGAACCGCCCCTAACTTGACGCGAGCGTGTGATAACGGCGCGAAAGCGTGCCGTTGGGTGTTGCGCTCTGGCTCTTTGGGCTGTATGCTGGGTGAAGCGGCGTGGGGATTCCTGCGCCGCCACTATGACCTTCCCGAATTCTGACGAGAGCAGAGGAGATGAGCTGATGGCGACCCCGACGACCGCGCGGAACGCGCGCCCGTGGAAGATGTTCCTGACGGCCGGCCTGGCCCTTGGCCTGGCCGGTGGCGCGGCCCTGGCGACACCCGAGTGCCCGGCGGACATCGATGGCGATGGCGCCCTGACGATCTTCGACTTCCTGGGCTTCCAGAACCTGTTCGACGCGGGCGATCTCGCGGCTGACTTCGACGGTGATGGTGCCCTGACGATCTTCGACTTCCTGGAGTTCCAGAACCAGTTCGATGCCGGCTGCCCGGTGGGCGGCGTGACCGAGACCGAATTGGCCGCGACCACCGTGGGCGGGTACCCCTTCTCGAGCTTCGTTGACGCGTACAACACGGGCTCGACGGTGAACGTGGCGATCGACCCGAGCCAGTTCCCTAGCATCGAGGGCGTGACCGCCGACGTGTACGTGGTGGCCAACAAGACCGCCGCCCAGTGGGACGCCGACCCGAGCCTGACAGACGTGCGCGGCGGTGGCGCGCAGTCGGTCGATTTTGTTGCGGGCACGATCCAGGACAACACGTTCGCGATCGATGGCTCGACGACGCTGGCCGGGCCCGACGGGCAGGACATTGCCGGGGTCTATGACCTGGTGGTCGACGTCGATGGCGACGGCATGCTGGGTGCCGGTGACTTCATCGACGGCCGGGGCGACCTGGGCGGCTTTGCGATCTTCAAGGACCTGACCCAGCTCGGCCCGTACTCGACCGCTCCGGCGCTCGATTACGCGGTTTCGTGGCCGGGTATCATCTCGACGCGGAACCGCCAGATCACGGTGTATCCCGACAACATCGCCGACCTGCCGCCGCTGCCGCTGATCATCGTCAGCCACGGGAACGGCCACGACTACCGCTGGTACGACTTCCTTCAGCAACACCTGGCATCGCACGGCTTCATCGTGATGTGCAACCAGAACGACACGCAGCCGGGCATCGAGACCGCCTCGACCAGCACCTACCTGCACACCGACGCGTTCCTGGGCTCGCTCGACACCATCGGTGGCGGCGTGCTGCAGGGGCAGGTCGACACCAGCCGCATCATGTGGATCGGCCACAGCCGCGGTGGCGAGGGCGTGGCGCGTGCCTTCACCCGCGTGCGTGACGGCCTGGTGACCACCGAGAACTACGACTCGGACGACATCACGCTGGTGTCGAGTATCGCACCGAACAACTCGCTGGGTTCGGGGAGCACCGAGCCCGGACTGGTGAACTTCCACCTGTTGTGGGGTTCGGCCGATGGTGACATCTCGGGCGCGCCTTCGGCGGGCGTAAGCTCCTTTGCCATCCATGATCGCGCCGAGGGCAACCGCTACTCGACGTACCTGCAGGGTGCCGACCACAACGACTTCAACTGCTGCGGCTTTAACGACTTCAGCGGGCCGGCGGGCACTGAGATCGGCCGCCCCGAGGCCCAGCGTGTGCAGGAGGCCGTGTACTTGGTGCTGGCCAAGCTGCACGCCGAGGAGAGCCTGGGCGGGCAGATGGCCACCGAGTACCTGTGGCGCCAGGCCGAGAGCCTGGAGAGCCTGAGCGTGAGCCAGAGCACGATCGTGGTGCGTGAGTACCGCGAGACCACCGATGGCGACGACTTCTACATCGACGACTTCCAGACCAACCCGGCCGTTGACCAGAGCAGCTCGGGTGGCTCTGTCATGTTCACCGTGAGCAACGCGGCGGAGATCCTGCAAGCCGATTCCGACGGGTCGTATAGCTGGACGGGCAGCCAGCCGAGCAACGGCATGACCCGTTCCAGCGGCGGCGACGACTCGCGGGGCATGGTGTTCGACTGGACCAGCGACAGCTTCATCGAGTTCGCGGTGATCCCCGGCGAGCGCGATTGGACCGACGACTTCTTCCTGAGCTTCCGCGCGGCCCAGGGCACGCGGCACCCACAGACGATCGCCGAGCTGGGCGACCTGAACTTCACCGTCTCGCTGCGGGACGGCTCGGGTACCAGCAGCTCGATCAACACCGGCGTGTACGGCGGCGGGGTCGAGGAGCCCTACCAGCGCACCGGTGCGGGCTCGGGCGCGGGCTGGCAGAACGAGTACGAGACCATCCGCATCCGCCTGAACGACTTCCTGACCAACGGCAGCGGGCTCGACCTGGGCGACATCGAGGCCGTCCGCTTCGACTTCGGCCCCAGCTTCGGTTCGGCCGTCGGGCGTCTTGGCATCGATGACATCTACGTGAACAACAACCGCGCCCCGCTGGGCATCGACTTCGATCTCGAGACCCTGTTGCCCGACATCGTCGCGCCGGGCCAAGAGGTGACCTTCCAGGTCGAGATCCAGGCCAAGGACGGCGAGGCCATCGTCGGCGGCTCCGAGGTGCTGCGGTACCGCTTTGATGGCGGTTCGTTCATCGACGTGGCCCTGACCAGCCTTGGCGGCGACCTGTACGAGGGCACAATCCCCGCGGCGGCGTGCGGCGACAACCCCGAGTTCTTCCTGGCGGCCGAGGGCACGGTGAGCGGCGAGGTGATCTTCCCGCCGACTGCGCCGACCGACGTGTTTAGCTACGAGGTTGCCAACCAGACTTTCATCGTCGATCTCGACTTCGAAACGGCCGTGGGCTGGACGGTCGAGAACATCGAGCTGACCGATGGCCAGTGGGACCGGGGCGTGCCCGCCGCTGGCGGCCGTGGCGATCCGTTCGCCGACTTTGACGGCTCGGGTCAGTGCTGGGTGACCGACAACGTGGCGGGCAACAGCGACGTGGACGGCGGGCCGACCATCCTGACCTCGCCCGTGTACGACCTGAGCGCGGCGCCCGACGCGCGGCTCAGCTACGCCCGCTGGTTTACCAACGACGATCTGGACGTCGATTCCCTCGACGTCGAGGTGTCGAACAACGGCGGCGTGTCGTGGACGCTCATCGAGAGCACCGGGGACGCCCAGGGCTGGAACAAGATGACCTGGACCATCGGCGACTTCGTGCCGGTGACCAGCGAGATGCGGTTCCGCTTCCTGGCCACCGACAATCCCAACGACTCGGTGACCGAGGCCGGCCTGGACGCGTTCCAGATCTTCACGGTCAGCTGCCCGTAGTCACGACAATTCGAGGTTTAATCGAGCGGGGCCCGCGCACAACGCGGGCCCCGCTTTTTCGTGCGTGGATTTCAGATCGATTCGGCCACGATCGACGAGACGCCCAGCGTGCGGCGGGCGCGTTCGGCATCGGCCTGGGTGCGGAAGCGGCCGGCGTGGATGAGGTAGAGCACGCGGCCGTTGCGGGTCGCGATCTCGACGCTGGGTTCGCCGAGGCCCGCGCTGCGTGTGGCCGAACTGACCTCGGTGACGCGCTGCGAGGCGCGGCTGCGCGTGCTGTAGGCGCCGAGTTGGAGCGTGTAGCCGCCGGCGACGAAGCCGGGGTCGTCGGGGCTGGTGGCGTCGAACATGCCCATGGCCCGCCGGCGCAGGCGCTCGGCATCGGTGGATCGGCCGGCTCGGTCGTAGGCGTCGGCGGCCACACGCGCGGCTTCGCGGCTGTCCTGGCCCGTGAGCTGGACGCTGGCGGCCTCGAGCGCGCGAGCGGCGGTGAGCGGGTCGCCGGTGCGCAGCTCGATGAGCGCAAGCCCGGCGCGGGCCCGGGCGGCGGTGTCGCCCGAGCCGCGGGCGATCGGTTCGAGCCACTGGCGGGCGGTCGGGTCGTCGCGCATGGCCTCGGCGGCGAGCCCGGCCACGAGCGAGGCGTCGCTCGCGCCCCCGGGGCGGCCGGCGGCGGCTCGGGCGCTCACCAGGGCGAGCGAGTAGCGGCCGGCCTCGTAGTGTTCGCGGTACGTGGGCTGGCCACCCCCGCCCGTGCACCCGGCCAGCATGGTGGCCGCGAGGATCAGGAGCGGCCAGATACCCGGGCGAGCGGGAGACGACATAGTTAGTGGTTGGTCTACCATGTTGCGGAGATCCTTCGCGTCTCGCGCTCGCCGGGATGGATACCGGCGAAACTGGACGCAAATGGGGGACTGAGCCTTGAGCATCCAATGGGCACTGCTTCGGAGCCTGATCCGTCATGGGCGCAAGACGCTGGTCATCGACGATCGCAAGAGCTACACGGGCATGCAGATCCTGGCCGCCAGCCTGTTCGTGGCGTCGGAGATCGAACGCCGGTGCACGACCGACACGGTGGGCGTGCTGCTGCCCACCGGCGGGGGCTTCCCAATCGCGGCTCTTGCGGGCTGGATGCTTGGCAAGACCGTCGTGCCGCTGAACTACCTGCTCAAGCCCGAGGAGCTCCAGTACGTCGTCGAGCACTGCGGCACCGACACCATCGTGACCGCCGGTGCCCTGCTCGAACACCTGGGCTGCGAGCCCAAGTGCAAGAACCTCATTAAGCTCGAAGACGTGAACTTTAAGGGCGTGCCCGAGCTGCGCTGGCCCGCGCGGTCGGCACCCGACGATCTGGCGGTGCTGCTCTACACGTCTGGCACCAGCGGCCGGCCCAAGGGTGTCATGCTGACCCACAGCAACCTGCTGAGTAACGTGTCGCAGATCGACCGGTTCGTGGAGTTCACGCGCGACGACCACACGTTCCTGAGCGTGCTGCCGCAGTTTCATAGCTTCGGGCTCACGGTGATGACGCTGATGCCCCTGTTGCTTGGGCAGAAGGTGGTGTACACAGCCCGGTTCGTGCCGCAGATGGTCGTGCGGTTGTTCCGCCAGCACCACCCCACGGTGTTCGTGGCCATCCCGTCGATGTACGGGGCGCTGCTGTCGGTCAAGTCGGCCAAGGCCGAAGATTTTGCGAAGATCCGCTACGCGGTGTCGGGCGGCGAGCCGCTGCCCGAGGACATCTTCCGGCGGTTCCAGGAGCGGTTCGGCATCGCGATCCATGAGGGCTACGGGCTCACCGAGACCAGCCCGGTGTCGCACTGGTGCCGGCCCTCGGAGTTCCGCGTGCATTGCGTGGGGTTGCCGCTGCCGGGCGTCGAGCAGCGCATCACCTGCACGGCCGACGGGCACGAATTGGCCGATGGCCAGGACGGCGAGATCCGCGTGCGCGGGCCCAACGTGATGAAGGGCTACTTCAACCAAGACCAGGAGACGGCTCGGGTGTTCGACGCCGAGGGCTTCTTCCGCACGGGCGACATCGGCCACGTCGACGAGGTCGGGCGGCTGCTCATCACCGGGCGGCTCAAGGAGATGATGATCGTCGGCGGCGAGAACGTGTTCCCGCGGGAGATCGAAGAAGTGCTCAACTTCCATCCCGAGGTGGCCGCCTCGGGGGTCACCAGCCGCATGTGCCCGATGAGGGGCGAGGAGATCGTGGCCTTCGTCGAGCCCGAGGAGGGGGCCTCGCCCGATCCGGCGGCCCTGAAGGGCTGGTGCCGCCAGCGGCTGGCTGGGTACAAGGTGCCGCGCGAGGTGCGGGTGATGGAGGCGCTGCCGAGGAACCCAACGGGCAAGATCATGCGGCGGGAGCTCAAGGTGCTGCTGGAGTGCGATGAAGAGGCTACCGTGACGCCCTGAATCGGTTGAGACCCCGGGCCCGCGCCCGGGGCTCGTTTTTTCGCTCATTCGACCAACGTAAGGAACCGCCCGCGTGGAACTGTACATCGACACGGCCAACCTCGACCAGATCCACCAGGCCCACGACATGGGCGTGCTGGATGGCGTGACTACCAATCCGACGCTCATCGCCAAGGAGGGCGTCGACTATGGCAAGCGGCTGGCGGAGATCTGTGGGGTCGTGAGCGGGCCGGTGTCGGCCGAGGTGATCGCGACGGAGTTCGACGAGATGCTGGCCGAGGGCAAGGATCGCGCGACGATCGCCGAGAACATCGTGGTGAAGCTGCCCAGCACGGTCGATGGCTTGCGCGCGTGCAAGGCGCTGAGCCACGAGGGCATCCGCACGAACATGACCCTGTGCTTCCAGTCGCTCCAGGCGCTGATGGTCGCGAAGGCCGGGGCGTTCCTGGTCAGCCCGTTCATCGGGCGCATCGACGACATCGGTGAGGATGGCATGGAACTGATCGTGAAGATCCGACAGATCTACGACAATTACGGGCTGCCCACGAAGATCCTGGCCGCGTCGATCCGCCATCCCAACCACCTGCTGCAGTGCGCGATGGTGGGGGCGGATGTGGCGACCGTGCCGTTCGACGTCATCGGCAAGGTGATGAACCACCCGCTGACCGACTCGGGCTTGGAGCGCTTCCTGGCGGATTACAAGAAGGCGTTCGGCTAAATCTCGTTTCGCAATCTTGCGATTACGTCGACTTCGACCGGCGACGCCAGTGGGAGCGATGAGCAGCCCACCGCGGCGCGCGCGTGGCGGCCGGCGTCGCCGAACACCTGCTGGAACAGCTCGCTCGCTCCGTTGGCAACCTTGGGATGGTCGGTAAAGCCCGGCCCGCAAGCCACGAACACGCCCACCTTGATGATGTCGGCGATGTTGTCCAGGCCGCCCGCGTACTCGTGCAGGGCGGCCAGGGCGTTGATCGCGCACGTCCGAGCCATGCTCTGGGCCTGTTCGAGGTTGATGTCCACGCCCACGAGCCCGGTCTGGGGCAGCTTGCCGTCGATGAAGGGGAGCTGGCCGCTGACGTAGGCCGTCGCGCCATCGAGACGGACCGGGATGTATGACGCGACGGCAGGCGGGGGTTTGGGGAGTTCGATGTCAAGATCGGCAAGAGTTTGTATTGTGTTTGGCATTTATAATCTCTCGTTCGATTTGATAGTATTTTGGATGGGTATGAACTGTATCGATTTCATGGTTTCGGACGCAGAACGCAACCGATGGCCTTGAAATCACGAATCGATTCCAGTAATCTGTACGCGCTGTGCGCAGCGGGAAGGGATCGCAAGCGGGTATTCGCAACACCGTTCTGATGGGACGACTTCGCTCGCCCAACGTCATCAGCACCCACTTGAGACGCTCTTCCGACAACTCGACGACCGCCCCGGCCGGCACCACTGGTGCCCACATCAGGCCGCTGGTGGTCAGCCCCGCCCGGGCATCGTCTATGGCGATGCTTCTGGAATAGCCGAGAACAGGTCGGCGGGTGCATGGTTTGCTTTCGGCTCCGCTTGGTCCGCACGGTTTTGCGGATCGCTGATGATGACCGATCGCCCCGGGCACGTTCGTGCCGCGTTGCGATCGGACGTTTGGAGAACCGTTCCATGAAGACGATCAAGAACCGCAAGGCGTTTACGCTGATCGAGTTGCTGGTGGTGATTGCGATCATCGCCCTGCTGATCGGCATCCTGCTGCCAGCCCTGGGCAAGGCTCGCGCCACCGCCCGCCAACTGAAGGATTCGACCCAGGTCCGCGGCATCGTTCAGGCGATGGCCATCTGGGCCCAGAACAACCAGGAAGATTACCCGATCCCCAGCCGCGTCGACCGGAATGGCGACACCGTCGCGTCGAGCACCGGTACGGGCCCGGACTTCAGCAAGGACACGACCGGAAACGCGATGTCGCTGCTGATCTTCAACGGCTTCTTCCCCGTTGAGCTTTCCATCAGCCCGGCCGAAGCCGGTGCAGCCGAGCGTAAGGACAACTACCAGAGCGCCAACCCCGAAGAGGCCGCTGAGCCCGCTTCGGCGCTCTGGGACCCGACCTTCAAGGGCACACCCTTCGACGCCAACAGTGGCGTGCGTTACCCGACCGAGTACACCAACATCAGCAACAACTCCTACGCGCAGATCGCCTACTTCGGCGCTCGCAACCGCACCTGGAGCAACACGTTCAGCTCGACCGATGCCATCCTGGGCAACCGCGGTCCGGCGTACGAGGTCGGTAGCGGTTCCGAAGAAACCCTGACCTGGCGTCTGCTCGAGGACGAGCCCTATGGTGATCAGTCCAAGACGCTGCTCATCCACGGCTCGAAGACCAACTGGGCCGGCAACATCGGCTACAACGACCAGCACGTCGAGTTCCACACCCGTCCGGATCCCGAGACCCTGACGTTTACGTTCCCCGGTACAGGTGACGCCTTCAGCCGCCCGGACAACCTGTTCGTTTCCGAGAACGACGCGAACGGCACTCCTGTCAGCGAGTCCATCTCGGGTGGCACCGGCGCCATCCCGGCGAAGGTCCGCATGACCTCGACCAGCACGGGCACCAGCCAGGCGCTGGACATGACCAACGCGTACCTGCGTCCGATCGGTACCGTGCAGCGCTCGGGCATCACCTACACGGTCGAAGGCTGGATCGACTGAGTCTGCTTTGGCGGACACTTGGGCCGGATTTTCGGCCTGAGCCCTTGATTATTGACGCCACGGGCTTGCGAGGGCCCGTGGCGTTTTTTGCGGGAGCCCGATTGGGCGGAACCTGATGTGAAGCTGGGCCGTAGAATGACGGGGGACTACTCCTTGTGGGAGGCGAAGTTATGCGACGGCGTGCATTCACTCTGATCGAGTTGCTCGTGGTCATCGCGGTCATCGCGTTGCTGATCGGCATCCTGCTGCCAGCCCTCGGGCAGGCCCGGCTGGTGGCCCGGCAGGTGAAGGACGCGACGCAGATCCGCGGCGTGGCTCAGGGCATGGCCATCTGGGCCCAGTCCAACAACGAGGTCTACCCGAGGCCCAGCGAGGTCGACCGCAGCGACGCGACGGTGATGGCCAGCGAGCCGGAGATCAAGGACAACACGGGCAACATCCTGTCGCTGATGATCTTCAACGGCATCGTGCCGACCGACCTGCTGGTGAGCCCGGCCGAGGTGAGCAATCTCATCGAAGTCGACCGCGGGTACGAGGACGCGTTCCCATCGGCCGCGCTCGACCCTTCTTCGGCGGTGTTCGACCCCGGTTTTGCCGGGGTTCCGATCGAGCGTACGGGCAGCGCGGGTGGGCCGGTGCGGCGGCTCGAGGGCGGTATCGGATTCACGTCATACGCGCATAGCGCGCCGTTCGGGGATCGTGAGAAGATCTGGGCCGCCACCAACGAGCCAGGCCAGGCCCTGATCGGCAATCGCGGCCCGGTCTACGGCGGCGACCCAGGCGAGTGGTATCTGGCGCCCGGATTGTTCGGTCGCAAGAGCAAGACGCTGAAGATCCACGGGCGGTCGACCGAGTGGTCGGGCAACATCGCGTACAACGACCTTCGCGTGGTGTACGAGACCCAGCCGGACCCGGCGACGCTGACGTATGTCTTCCGTGAGTACGACAAGCCCACGCAGGCGGACAACCTGTTCGTGAACGAAGACGACCGGCGCGGGAGTCCGGCGCAGCCCGATCAGAGGCCCGGCACTGGCGCGAACGCCTTGCTCCGGAGCTACAAGAACGTGCGGCGTGAGGGCTCGGCGTTCATCGTCGATCCATTCTGGGATTGACTCTCAACTGCTGACCTTGAACGCCTTGAGCGCACGGTCGCGCGCATCGGCGTGATCGACGATCGGTTTGGGATAGTCCACGTCGTCGAAGAGGGACTCGTGCTCCCACGGGGCGTGGATGCTGTCGTCGTCCACGCCGGACAACTCATCGACGAATTTGCGAATGTATGAGCCGTCCGAATCGAACTTCTTGCTCTGGCTCGTGGGGTTGAAGATGCGGAAGTAGGGGGCCGCGTCGGTGCCGGTGGCGGCCGACCACTGCCAGCCGCCGTTGTTGTTGGCCAGGTCTGCGTCGACGAGGTTCTGCATGAAGTACCGCTCGCCCCAGCGCCAGTCGATGAGCAGGTCCTTGGTGAGGAACATCGCCACGGCCATGCGCACGCGATTATGCATCCAGCCCGTCTGGTTGAGCTGCCGCATCCCGGCGTCGATGATCGGGTAGCCGGTCTTGCCCTGGCACCAGGCGGCGAACTGGCCCTTGGCCTGGTCATCGGTGCGCCACTCGATGTCGTACTTCGCGTTGAACGCCCGGTGCCGGCTGACGCGTGGGAAGGCAACGAGGATCTGGCGGTAGAACTCGCGCCAGACGACCTCGCTCATCCAGTGGACGGGGCCCTTGCCGCCCTTATCGAGCTGGCCTTTGTTGGATTCGAGCGCGGCCTCGATGCACTGGCGCGGCGAGATGGCACCCACGGCCAGGTACGGGCTGAGCGTGCTCGTGCCGTTGATTGATGGGTAGTCGCGGTCCTCTTTGTAGGCATCCAGGCGGCCTTCGATGAAGCTCCGGAGCCGCGCGCGGGCATGGTCTTCGCCGGCCTTCCAGAGGTCGGGGCGGCCGGCGTCAGAGTCGAAGTCACCGAGCGCGTCGGGGATGGCATCGGGCGTGGAGACCATCTCGGGCTGCTTCTTGGCGAGCCCCTGGGCCTTAGGGGCGTTGCCGTCGTTGTAGTAGGCGTACCACTTCCGCTTGAACGGCGAGTAGACGGTGTAGGGCTTGTCTTCCTGGGTGCGCAGCTCGCCGGGGGCTACCACGGTCTGATCGTGGAAGGTGCGGACCGAGTGGCCGGCCTTAGTAAACGCGGCGGCGACCCTGGCATCGCGGGCGCGCTCGTTGACCTCGTATTCCTCGTTGAAGAACAGGGCGTTGCAGTGGTGCTCGCTTGCCAGATCGATCAGGTCGTTCTCGATGCCCTTGAACGCATCACGCTCGATGATCTTCAGGGCGATGTTTCGGTCTTCGAGGCCCGCCCGGAGTTCGATGAGATTCCGGCGGAGGAAGCCGACGCGTGGGTCGCCCCAGTCGTGCTCGCGCCATTGCTTGGGGCAGACGGTGAAGACGGCCAGCACGCCCTTGGAGGCCGCCGCGCAGGCGGCACAGAGCGCGGTGTTGTCGCGGGTGCGGAGGTCGGCTCGGAACCACATCAGGGCGCGCATGGCTTGGTCCTTATCTCTTGATTTCGCCGATGCCGAGCCTCTTCCGCAGAGACGTGGCGCTCACGCGGATGGAGATCTTCTCATCTCGGGGCATCTTCTTGACATTCTTCATGATCAGCGACATGCGGTTGTTGCCCTTGAAGCGATCCTCGTTGCGGATCAAGAAGTCCCAATAGAACGTGTTGAACGGGCAGGCCTTGCCCTTGCTGGTCTCGCCCGTACGGGCCTTGGCATCGTATGGGCAGTGCTTGCAGAAGTTGCTCATCTTCCCGATGTAGTTGGCGCTCGCGGCGTAGGGCTTGGTGGCCACCACCGGACCGAAGTCGTCGGTGCCATCGGCGTACATCGACATGCCGATGGTGTTGGGCGTGGTGACCCAGTCGACGCTATCGGCGTACATGCCGAAGTACCAATCGCCGATCTGTCGTGGGTGGATTCCTGCGATGAGCGCGAAGTTGCCCGTGACCATGAGGCGGGGGATGTGGTGCATCCACGCGTGGTCAAGCACGGGCTGGATGCACTCCTTGAGGCAGCGCATGTCGGTATCGCCCGACCAGTAGAACTCGGGCAGGTCGCCGTGCTGGTCGAGGTAGTTGCGGTCGCGATAGCTTGGGCCTTCTCTCCAGTAGACACCGCGGACATATTCGCGCCAGCCGATGATCTGGCGGATGAAGCCCTCGACCGAGTTGATCGGAGCCTTGTTGTTCTTGTACGCGTCCAGGGCGGCGTCGATGCAGTCCTGGGGATCGAGGAGCTTGAGATTGAGCGGTACGCTGAGTTGGCTGTGGAAGAGCCAGGGCTGGCCGGTCCACATCGCGTCTTCGTAGGGGCCGAAGTCTCGCAGGCCGCTCTCGATGAATGCCTTCAGGGCCTTCTTTGCCTGCTTCGCGGTCACCGGCCAGCCGAATTCATCGAGGCTTCCCGGGGCATCGGGGTAACGGTTCTTGACGAGTTCGATGACCTCATTAGTAATGCCATCCGGATTGAATCGCAGCGGCGGTGGGGCATTGGGACCGTGCTTACCGAACGTCTCGCGGTTGTCGTGGTCGTAATTCCACTGGCCGCCTTCGGGCTTGCCATCGCCGTCGACGAGGATGCCAAGGGCCTTGCGGCGCTCGCGATAGAAGTACTCCATCGTGAGTTCTTTCCGACCGTCTGCCCACTCGTTGAACTCTTCGAGCGAGCAGGTGAAGTGCTCGTCGTCGAGGATCTCGGTCTTGATGCCCGTGGCGTCTTCCCAGTTCTCCGCTTCCTTGAGAATCCTCCAGTCGCCCGGATGGACCACGACGATTCTTTCGGGGTTGAGGAACTTGGCCGCACGCTCGACCTCGCCGGTGAGCGTTTGGGTGTTGCCGCGTTGATCAACTGGCGTGTAGCGGACGCGGTAGCCCTTCTGGTCGAGATCGAGAGCGAAGTGTCGCATGGCCGAGAAGAACAGGGCAGTCCGCTGCCGGTGGCTCGGCCCGAGCGCGGCCTCTTCGTCGACTTCCATCATGAGCACCGCGTCGGCGTCTTTGTCCAGGCGCCGCAGGGCGGGGCTGTGGCTGTCGAGTTGATCGCCCAGCACCACAGCCAGCGTGCGCACGGAGCCCCGTACGTCGCTTGGTTGCAATCTGAAGATACCTGAAGCCATCAGTGACCATATCGGGGATGGCTTGGGTCGAGCCCTCATGCCAGCAAGGGTGGGGCAAGTGACCAATGGCTCCGGGCCATCCCTAAATATAGACTATCTGTGAGAGATTGGTTATCGCTCAACCGTGGCCCAGCGGCTGCATGCGTCGATAAGGCGCGTGGGATCGATGGGCTTGGTGAGATAGTCGTCGGCACCAGCCTGATAGCCCCGGCTCCGGCTGTCGCTCAGGGCGTGGGCAGACAGGATGATGATCGGGCGGTCATAGCCGTGATCGCGCAGGCGTTTAGTGGCTTCATAGCCGTCAATGCCAGGCATGTCTACGTCCATAAGCACAACACTATACGGCGACACATCTGCATTAGTAGAATCCAGAGCCAGCGAGAATACCTCGTTACCGTCGCTTGCGAGGTCGACTTCGGCGCCAGCGCGGTGAAGGTGCAGTGCGATGAGGCGTTGGCTGTCAGGGCTATCCTCTGCTAGTAGTATACGGCACTCTGAGAGTTCGGTGACCAGAGCATCGTCCGAGTTGGTTGTCGTGGCATGGCGGTGCTGCACGGAAGACATGAGTACCGAGCGCGCCTTGGCGGCTGATCGCCAGGTAGCAACCTTCGAAGTGTGTGAAGTATGGAGAGTGATAGTGAAGGACGATCCTTTTCCGATTGCCGATTCGACGGAGAGTTCGCCATCGAGCATGTTCACGAGTGTGTGGGCGATGCTCAGACCCAGGCCGGTGCCACCGAAGCGGCGTGTTGTGCTGTTGTCGGCCTGACAGAAGGCCTCGAACTTGGAAATCTTCACGATCTGCTCTGGAGTCATACCCGGGCCTGTGTCGCGCACGACAACCGTAAGGGACCGGTCTTTAGGACATGCTGAGACATCGACGCCAATCTGGCCACTGTCGGTGAACTTGATGGCGTTGTAGATCAGGTTGAGCAACACCTGGCGGATCCGAACTGGATCGATCTCGATAGACGTTGGTGTCGGCGAGATGAATGAGACCTTCAAGGGGAGGGACTTCTCCTTTGCTCTGGGCTCGGCCAGAGAAATAACGTCGGCAAGCACATCGGTAGGATCGACGGCGCAGCAATCTATGGTCATCATGCCAGCTTCGATCTTGGAGATGTCGAGCACGTCGTTGACTACTTCGAGCAGGTGTTGTGCATTGCGTGCGATGGCGTCAATCGCAGGCGCCGTGTCGATAACCCCCTCCCCCCGCCTGCGCAGCAGATCGGCGTAACCCACGATCGATGTCAGTGGTGTTCGGACTTCGTGACTCATGTGAGCCAAGAAGGCACTTTTTGCTTGGTTGGCATCGTTGGCACTACGGCGTGCGACCTCGAGGTTTGATGCGGTTCGACGAAGTGTCAGTTGGCTGGCAGCTTGGAGTGCCAGAGCTTCGAGGTAGCCGATCATTTTGCTGGTGGCCTTGCGGGGCTTTTGATCGATGACACAAAGTGTGCCTGCGGGCAGGCCGCCATCAAGAATCAGAGGAACGCCGGCATAGAAGCGGATGTTTGGAGGACCCAAAACGAGAGGATTGTCTCTGGTTCGTTCATCGAGCAAGGCATCTGGAATGATCAGCGGTCGATCGCGAAGAATCGCATAACCGCAAAATGCAGACCCTCTGGGGGTCTGGGGTGCATCGAGGCCTACACGACTCTTGAACCACTGGCGGGTGTCATCCAGTAGCGAGACGAGGGCGATCGGCGTATCGCACAGCATGGCGGCCAAGCGAGTGAGGTCGTCAAAGCACGCTTCTGGCGGTGTGTCAAGCACGTTGCACGAAATCAACGCTGCCAAACGATCATTTTCATTCGTTGGAATCGGTGCTGGTGGCATGGTATCTACCCATGGGCCGAGACATGTAGGTCCGTACATGCCATCGGTCGATCCTGACGTCGCCTTGATGGCTTCTCTGGTTGGGATCGGGATTCTCGTTGTCAGGGCGATATCCTGGGGCTATGGACACCAGCAGCCAATCGCCCGAGAAGCCCGAACTCGCCATCACCGCCTCGAGGCACCTGATCGAGTGGATGGCCGGCCAGGGGGTCAGCCTGGGCCTGAGCACGTACCAGGCGGGCAAGCTCTTCCTGGTGGGTGTGCAGCCCAACGGCCGCCTGAGCGTGTACGAGCGCACCTTCAACCGATGCATGGGCCTGCACGCCTCGGCGGATGGGCAGACGCTGTGGATGGCCTCGCTCTACCAGCTCTGGCGGCTGGAGAACTACGTGCCCAAGGGCCAGGCCACGCCCGATGGCTACGACGCGCTGTACGTGCCCACAATGGGGTACACGACCGGCGATGTGGACGTCCATGACATCGTCGTGCCCCAGGGCAAGCCGCCGGTGTTCTGCGTGACGGCGTTCAATTGCCTGGGGACGGTCAGCGAGACCCACAGCTTCAAGCCCGTGTGGACACCGCCGTTCATCAGCGCGCCGCTCGACGCGCCTGTGGGCGAGGATCGCTGCCACCTGAACGGGTTGGCCTCAGATCCGGTCACCGGCGAGCCTCTGTATATCACGGCAGTCAGCAAGAGCGACGTGGCCGACGGCTGGCGCGATCGGCGTGATGGTGGTGGGGTGCTGATCGACGTGCGCACGAGCGAGGTCGTGGCCGAGGGGCTGAGCATGCCGCACTCGCCGCGGGTGCATCCAGATCACCCGGGCAAGGTCTGGCTGGTGAACGCGGGCACGGGCTTCCTGGGCTTCGTTGATCTGGCGAGCGGCACCTTCGAGGAGGTCGCGTTCTGCCCGGGCTTTGCACGTGGCATGACGTTCATCGGCAACCACGCCGTCGTCGGCCTCTCGGCCGCGCGAGAGAACCGCACGTTCGAGGGCCTGCCCTTGCAGGACAATCTCAAGGCCAAGGACGCCGAGGCTCGGTGCGCCCTGCACATGGTCAACCTGGAGACCGGCACCACCGACCACTGGCTGCGCCTGGAGGGCATCGTGCGCGAGCTCTACGACGTGATCGCGCTGCCCAACGTGCGGCGGCCGATGTTGCTTGGCTTCAAGACCGACGAGATCCGGCGGATGCTGCGGATCGAGGCACCCTGAGTCAGCAGCCCGCGTCGAACTCGTTCTGGAATGCGAGGAAGTCGAAGATAGTCAGCGAGCCGTCCTCGTCGAAATCTGCTGCCAGGTCGCCCACATCGAAGGCGTTCTGGAATGCGAGGAAATCGAAGATGGTGAGTTCGCCGTCGCCGTCGAAGTCGGCCTTGCAGAGTGCTACAAAGAGGTATGCTGCTCCGGCTTGTACGCCAGACGCGTCGTCCAGGGGAGCTCCGACCGCCAGGTGTCGGCCAGAAAGATCTAACCCCGTTCCGAACCGTGCCCCGAAGCTTGGTGAGCCGGCCCGGATGGGTTCCATCGGCGCTCCCGTCGCCGCATCGTACACGTACACGATCCCCGAATTTGCAACGTCACCATCGAATTGCGGTGCGCCAACGAGCACCGTGTCACCGTCGGTGGCAACGAACAGTCCGAAATTGCCGAGCACCCCGGCATCCGCCTCGGCGAGCATGGTGACCTCTCGTGGGTTACGCGGGTCGGTCAGGTCGTACACGTAGGCTGCGCCAGCGCCACTCACGCCCGGCACGTCTGCGTCGGGCGCTCCGACCACGGCGACCGAACCGTGCAGTGCAACGGACTTGCCGAACATGTCAAAGTCCTCTCCGTCGCTGGCCGTCAGCTTGGCGAGTTCCACGGGTCGCAGCGGATCTGAGATGTCGAACAGATACGCCGCGCCGGACGACGGCCCGATCTCACTGTCCCTCGGCGCGCCGACAATGGCATGCGAACCCTGGATCGCAACCGCGGAGCCAAAGCCCGCACCCTGGTTGCCATCGCTCGCTTCCAGTCGGCCGAGTTGGGCAACCGCGTCGGGGATGCTTAGGTCGAGCAGGAACGCCGCCCCCGCTGCCAATCGAAGGCCCATCGCGTTGGGCGCACCGGCGATAGCCAGATCTTCCTCGATGTCGAGCGAGAATCCGAAACGGGAGCCAATGCCAAGGCCGCTTGGCGCGTACGTGTCGAGGAACTCGCCCGTGGCGGGGTCGTACAGCAGGATCGCGCCCGTCGGACCCGCGCCGACATTGAGCCCCCACGCCGAGACGACGGCCGCTGTCGGCCCCAGGCTGGTGGCATATCCGTACCAGTCGGTACCGACCAGATCGAAGCCGTCGAGCGTACGGACGAGCGAGCCGGTTCTCATATCAAAAAGGAATGCCACTCCGGCGTCGGCGGCGGCGTCGTCGTCGGCCGGAGCAGTGACGAGCAGGCGATCGCCGAACACTGCAGCATCAGAGCCGAACTGATCGAAAATGCCAGGATCGGGTGGCATGACCTGGTCTACCCGCACGAATTGGGCGAGGGCGGCAGGGCTCGCAAACGCAAGGGCTCCGAGAACAACGGATATCGCGAACGGCCAGCTTCCACGGTGAATTCTCATGCTCGTCTCTCTCTATCTCTATCTATCGTCACTCTACTACATTATACAAATTAGCAGCCCGCGTCGAACTCGTTCTGGAATGCCAGGAAGTCGAAGATCGTCAGGCTGCCGTCGCCGTCGAAGTCGGCGGCCAGGTCGCCCGCGTCGAAGGCGTTCTGGAAGGCCAGGAAGTCGAAGATGGTGAGGTCGCCATCGCCATCCAGATCCACGCGGCAGGTGTCCCGCAGCACGAGCACGAGCTCGGGGTGGAGCGTGGCATCGGAGAATTCGCTGCTGCGGAAGTAGCCATACCGTGAGGCGCCGGCGGTGCTCTCCCGCAGTTGGGCAACCGCGAAGCCGTTATTGGGCGCCCCGCCCACGATGTCGCGCACCAGGGCGGACACGTCGTAGTCGAGCCAGCCGACCGAGCCGCTGGCCCCCACGCGTCGGCTGTCGTTGCCCGCGCGGTCGCCATTGGCGGGCTTGGTATCCCAGGTGACCGTCGACTCGTCCCAGTCGCTGAGCAGGGCGAACACGTCGTCGCCCAACCCGCCGGCCGCCGGCTCGGTGCGGTGCTGGAAGATGCGCAGCGTGGCGGTCTCGATCTGGTCGGGGTTGGTCAGGTCGCTGAGGTCGAACATCAGGTAAATGCGACCGAAACCCAGGCCCCAGAAACTGCCCTTGCCTGCTGCTAGTTCATCAGCCGAACCGAAGTTGGTGCCGGGCATGGTGCTCTCGACATACGTGTCGGCGACGACGGGGCGGGTCTCTTCCTGTGCCAGGCCGATGGCCGGTGCGGCTAGGACGAGGGAGGCAGCAAAAACGGTGGCAAACTTGGCGTGCATGGTGCATCCTCTCTAGGGGGCAACTCCAATACTGTTATAAGGCGGTTACGTCGCGCCGCCGAGGGGCGTGACGGGCCGTCCGAACACCCCGGGGTTCCTGCTATGTTCGATATAGGACGCGGCATGCTGGTTTGGGGCCTGTTGGCCTGCGTGGGTGCCGTGCTCGGTGCCCGGGCGGTTGCCCAGCCGGCGGCGACGCTCCATGGCGAGGTGCAGCAGCGGCTGTCCGACATCCAGGAGCGGGGGCCGCAGGAGATCGTGCAGGACAAATCCAGGGACGAGTTGCTGGGCGAACTGGACGTGTTGCTGGCGTCGGTGGCCTATGGCGGAACCCAGCGAGACGCGAGGCTGCTGGTTGACGTAGCCGCCACCCGTCGCACCATGGCGCTCGCGGGTGCGGCAACTCGGGGCGATCGGGCGGGGTTGTACGAGTACCTGGCCGCCGACAAGGGGACCGGCCGCGCGCTCGTCTTTCTGGTATCACCACGCGACAACGCCCAGGGTGTGCTGCGCACGCTCGCGGCGTTGCGTGAGAAGTGTGGTGATGATGTTGTTGATCGGTACCCATCGCTCGTAGCGGCGTTGTGCGTGGTACATGACGGATCCGGGCCATTCGCGCGGCGCGTGAACGAGAATACTGCGACGTCCGCCGGGCCAGTCGCCCTGTTTGGCTACTACACGTCGAACGAGCGGCAGATGCAGTTCGGCGTGCGTGAGGTGCCGCCGGAATTGCTGGTGTTCGTGGTCGATGCCGCTGCCAGCATCGACGAGATGGAGTGGGCCCTGGGCAAGCATCGCGGCGATCGGGCGGTGGGGGAGCGATTCTTCGACATCAAGTACGACTACGAGCACGCCAACACCGGCAGGCCGAAGGCTGTCAGCGAGCAGGGTTTCACGCTGCCCAACATCGCCAGGCTCGGCGGCGTGTGCGCCGACCAGTGCCACTTCGCGGTGACGGTGGGCAAGGCCATCGGCGTGCCGACGGCCTACGTCACCGGGCGTGGCGGCGAGGTCGGCCACGCCTGGGTTGGGTACCTGGAAGCCAAAGGCCGCCGGGCCGATTGGAATTTCAACGTCGGGCGGTACCAGGAGTACCAGGGCGTGCGGGGCACCCTGCTCGACCCGCAGGCTCGCGTGATGATCGGCGACGACGAGCTTGGCTTGCTCGCACGATTGACCACGGTAAGCCAGACCCAACGCTTCACCGCAACGGCATGGCTCGACGCGGCCGAGGCACTCAAGGCCGGCATCAAGCCTCTCGACATCGGCGAGAAGCGGCGCGGCTCACCCGAGCGAAACGGCCGATCGGGCGTGCTGGAACTCGCCGAGATGGCGCTGCGCGAGAACCCCGCCGATCGCCGAGGCTGGGCGATCGTGCGTGAGGCGGTGGACGACCCGGGCATGGCGATGGCCGACCGGGTGCGTTGGTCGAAGATCATCATCCGGTTGTGCGAGGACGCAGGTGCTGAGCACTTTATGGTGAGCGTACTCGAGCCGATGGTGGCGTCGATGGACGATTCCGACGACCGCATCTCGACGTGGGAGCGCGTGCTCGACCACGTGCGCACGAAGAAGGACCTGCGGGCCCGCATCCGCATGCTGCAGGCCGGCGATGCCATCGAGCGGGGCGACAAGCACGGGGCCTACCTCGCAATGCAGGACGTGATCGATACCTCGCTCAATGACACCCGCATGTCGCGGTACGCCGTGGCTGGGGCGGTGAAGATGCTCGAAGAATCGGGCAAGCACCGCGAGGCGGCCCAATTGCTGGGCGACGTGCTCAAGCGTGTCGACCGGCCCACCCATGCTGCGGTTTTCTCGGCCAGCAGCAACTACAACGCCATCCGGGCCATGGCCGAGGCGTACGCGGCCAAGCACGGGGTCTCGGTGGCGGGGCTCTAGACGACTGGGCCCCTATCCTGCCCGAGACCTTGAGCAGGAGAGCCGCAAATGACCGCCACGACCGCCACCCGCCCCTTTAACGCCCGCACCGACGACATCCTCGCCCAACTCGAAGAGGGCGGGCAGTACAAGCACCTCCAGATGCTGGCCGGCCCGATGGGGCCGACGGTGAGGCTCCGCGACGCCAACGGGAGCTACCGCGAAGTCATCTGCATGTGCTCAAACAACTACCTGGGCCTGGCCAACCACCCCGAGGTGGTCGAGGCAGGCATCGAGGGGCTGCGAAAGTACGGCGCGGGCACGGCCAGCGTACGGTTCATCTGCGGCACGTTCGATTGCCACGAGGTGATCGAGAAGACCATCGCCAAGTACATGGGGACCGAGAGCTGCTACACGTTCGTGAGCTGCTGGACGGCGAACGAGGCGCTCTACCCCACGTTCGCCGAGCCGGGCGATATGCTGCTGTCCGACGAGCTGAACCACGCCTGCATCATCGACGGCATCCGCCTGGCGGCCGTCATTAAGAAGGGTGTGATCAAGGGCGTCTACAAGCACAACGACCTGGGCAGCCTGCGCGAGAAGCTCGAAGCGGCGCGTGCGAATCCAGACGTGACCGGCCAGGTCTGGGTCGTTACCGACGGCGTCTTCAGCATGGAGGGCGACATCGCCGACCTGCCCGCGCTTCGGAAGCTCTGCGACGAGTTCGACGCGATGCTTGTGGTCGACGACAGCCACGCCCACGGCGTGATGGGGGCCTCCGGCCGGGGCACTCATGAGCATTACAACATGTGCCCCGGCGCCGATGGCCACGACGCGAGCCTGGGCGAGGTTGACTTCTTCACCGGCACGCTGGGCAAGGGCCTGGGCGGCGGCGCGGGCGGGTTCATCGCCGGGAGTCGTCGTGGTACGGAGCTCATCGTCCAGCGCGGCCGGCCGACGCTGTTTAGTAACGCCCTGCCCTGCACGGTCGCGTGCAGCGCCAACAAAGCGATCGAGATCGTGATGCGCGAGCCCGAGCGCGTGCAAACGCTGCGCGACATTTCCACCTACGCGCGCACCGAGATCAAGAACGCCGGCTTCGAGGTCATCGATTCGCCCACGGCCATCTGCCCGATCATCGTTGGCGAGACGAGCAAGGCCATCGCGATGAGCAAGCGGCTGCTGGAACTGGGCGTGTTCGTGATTGGCTTTGGCTACCCCGTCGTGCCCGAGGGCGAGGCGCGGCTGCGGTTGCAGTTGTCGGCGGTGCACACGAAGGAGCATGTGGATCGGGTTGTCGATGCGTTGAAGAAGCTGTAACCTGCATGAAACGCAAGCCGCCAACCTGCCCGCACTGCGGCTATGAGCTCACTGGTCTCAAGCAAACGACCTGTCCGGAGTGTGGGGGTGATGCCTCACCGGGCACCCCACCGGCGCATTGGGCCGCAACCAGCCAGTTCTACTGGGTGACAGGACTGAGCCTCATGGCAATGTTCTGGGCTCTCTTGCTTGCGAACCCACTCGCGAGATACTACCAACGGGGATTCACGGATCCGGGTTGGGACGGATTGATGGTGTTCTGTTCTGTTCTGTGTTGCTTGGGATGCACTTGATTGCCATCGTGCTGTGTGTACGCCGTCGCCAACGATTCCGATTCAAGAACCCCGTGGATGCCTTCCTCGAGATCCTAATCCTGGGTTCGATCGAGGTGCTCCTGTTGTGGGTTGTGACAGTGGTTGCGTAAGGGGAATGTATGACCCGCACCAACATCTCCACCAACGGCCCCTACGAAGCTACCAACGGCTACAGCCGCTGCGTCAAGATTGACCACGAAACTCATACCGACTTCTTCTTCGCCGGCACCACGGCCATGAACCCCGATGGCTCGATCGAGTGCGAGGGCGACGCGGGTGGGCAGACGCGGGCGATCCTCGAACGCATCGGCGCGGTGCTTGCCGAGCATGGTGCCGGGCTGGAGCACGTGGTCTCGACGCGGATGTACGTGGCCGACGCCGCGCACGCCGAAGCGGTGGGGCAGGCCCACGGCGAGGTGTTCAAGGACATCCGCCCGGCCGCCACGCTGCTCGTGGTGGCCGGGCTGGTGGATGGGCGGATGCTTGTGGAGATCGAGGCGACGGCGATCGCGCCCCGATAGCTCCCACAGTTTGGTTCAGCAGCCCGCGTCGAACGCGTTCTGGAACGCCAGGAAATCGAAGATGGTCAGGCTGCCATCGCCGTCGAAGTCGGCGATGGGATCGCCCGCGTCGAAGGCGTTCTGGAACGCCAGGAAGTCGAAGATGCTCAGGGTGCCGTCGCCGTCGAGATCGGCCGGGCAGACCGGGGCCTGGCACTCGTCGGGGATGTTGTCGAGGTTCAGGTCGAGGCTGTCGCCGTTGGCGATGTCGACGATGTCGTGGACGCCGTTCTCGTTGCAGTCGAGGGGGATGACGCCGCCAGGGAAGGTCGGGCCTCGGGCATCTTCCTGGCTGCCGTTCGCCGCGCCGGGGCCGCCTTGTCCGGCGGGGCCGACGTCGTAGGTCACGTCGGTGAGATCGACCGCACCGCCTCCGGCGACCCACAGGCCGATGCTCGGACCGCCGGCACCCCGCCGCCGTTGCCGCCGTTGCCGCCGCGTCCGCCGTTGCCACCGCGGGCACCGTTGGAGCCGTCGTCTTGCTCGCTGGAGCCGCCGTACTGGTTGCCGGCCGTGCACACCCACACGCCGCCGGAGCCGCCCATGCCGCCCTGACCGCCGATGCCACGGTTGCCGCCGTTGCCCCCGCCCTCGGTCGTGAAGGTCGAGCCCGTCACGATGACGCCGGTCGAGTCGTGGATGACAAGGCCGATGGATGCGCCACCGCCGCGGCCGCCCGATCCGCCAAAGCCGCCGCTGCCACCGGCGCCGCCGCCTCCGCCACCGCCGCCCCAGCTGTTGCAGCTGCTGGTACCGCCACCGCCGCCGCCGCCACCACCACCGCCCGAGCCGTGCTCGCCGCGGGCGCCGGCGGTGCCGTTGCCGCCGGTGTAGAGGCCCGCCGAGAGGCTGCCCTCGACGCCCGGGAACCCGGCGCGGCCATTGGCGCCGTTGCCGCCGTCGCCGCCGAGGAAGGACGGCAGGCCAGGAAGGTCGAAGGGGCACCAGTTGCCAAAGCCCGCCAGAACGCCCGAGCCGCCCACGCCGGGGTTGGGGCCCTGCCCCCAGCTTCCGCCCACGCCCCGCCGATCGTCACGCCCCGGATCGCCGCCCTTGCCACCGGCGAAGCCTGGGCCCGCGCCGCCGCGTCCACCGCTGGGGCGTATGCCCGTCGAGCAGAACAGGTCGCCGTCGTCCTCGACACCGCCGCCACCGAGCCGGCCGTTCTCGCCGCGCGAGCCGTTGCCCGCGGTGCCGCCGGCCTGGCCGTTCGCGGCCTGGCGCGCGATGAACTCGCTGTTGCTGATGAACACGTCGGCGCAATCGAAGAACGAGAGGCCATACGCGCTGTTGCCGACGACACCGGTCGCCGTGACGCCGACGCCGTCCAGCAGGATGCCGAAGCGGCCCTGCACGAGCGGATTCGACAGCCGGATCTCGGTGCGATTGGCGTCGGGATCGCGCGACCAGTCGTCGGACGCATCGAAGCCGCCGAGGATCTGCTGCTGGCTGAAGACCGAGCCCGCGTCGTAGGTGCCCTGATCCACGTAGATGGGGCGATCGGCGGTGTACAACGCAGATGCCCGGGCGAGCGTGGCTACGGGCAGGTCCCGCGTGCCGGGGTTGGCGTCATCGCCCAGCGATGCCGAGACGTAGACCGGCCCCTGTTGGGCGAGCGCATTGGTGGTGGCCAGGGCGGCCAGAAGGACGGTGGCGGTGCGTGTGAAGTTACGTTGCATGTCTGGGCTCCGGTTCGTGGATGTTCCTTGCGAGCTGGCGAGATCGCACGCCGCTCCAGCCGGAACGCGACAACCGCCGCCGGAACCGGCAGCGGTTGTCGAAAAAAATGGGGAGTCGGATCGTGTTCGTGCGTGGTCTCAGCAGCCCGTATCGAACGCGTTCTGGAAGCACAAGAAGTCGAACAGCGTGAGCGAGCCGTCGGCGTCGCAGTCGGCCGCCGGATCGCCCGTGTCGAAAGCGTTCTGGAAGGCCAGGAAGTCGAACAGCGTCAGCTCGCCGTCGCCGTCCAGGTCGGCGTAGCACGGGGGCACCTCGCACTCATCGGGGATGCCGTTGAGGTTGACGTCGGCGCTGTCGCCGTTGGCGATGTCCAGGAGGTCGTGCGTGCCGTTCTCGTTGCAGTCGGGTATGCGGCTCGGATTCAGGCCACGCACGTCGGTGCCAAGCGAGTTCTCTCGCACGCCGGGTCGTGCGCTGCCACCCGTGCCGGGCTGGCCAGCCGGCCCGATGTCATAGGTGATGCCCTGCGCGCCCACGGCGGTGCCCACGGTCCAGATGCCTACCGAGTAGCCGCCGGGCCCACCGCCGCCGTTGCCGCCGCGTCCACCGTTACCGCCTCGTCCACCGCGGGCGTCGTTCGAGCCGTCGTCCTGCTCGCTGCTCCCGCCGTAGACGTTGCCTTTCGTGCAATCGGCTCCACCGCCCGCGCCACCCGCGCCGCCGGCTCCCCCTGCACCACCGTTTCCGCCGTTCCCACCACCGGCGGTGATGATGTCGGTATCCAAGACATCGATCGTCGACTGATAACTGATCAGACCGATGGAGGGCTCGCCACCTTCGCCCCCCAATCCGCCCCGGCCGGCGCCACCGCCCTGGCCGCCTCCGCCACCCCCGCCGCCATAGCTGTCGCACGAGTCGGTCCCGCCTCCGCCGCCGCCCCCGCCGCCACCACCCGAGCCGGAAGTGCCGAATCCACCTGTGGCACCCATGCCTCGCCTGTATCCATCCGATGCAAGGAACGGGGCCTGACCAGCGTCCATCGCGTTCGCACCGGCGTCACCCGCTCCGCCGTCCTGGCCGAAGATCGATGGAAGGCCAGGAAAATCGAAGGGGCACCAGTTCCCGAGGCCAGCCAGCGTGCCGGAACCACCCAAGCCCCGCCGGATTCCCGACCCGCTCGAACCAGCGATCCCACGAGCACTCCCAAGACCACCAGAGCCACCGGTTCCCCCCGAACCGCCGGCACCGCTACGCCAGCCGCCGTTGCCACCCCAAGGACGACTGCCCGACGCGCAACCAAAGCCGCCGTTCTCGCGCCCACCCTGGCCGGCCTGGCCTGGGTTCCCGGCAACCCCTTGAGCACCAGTCGCGCCGGCGTTGCCGTCCGCGCCGGCCAGGCACTCCAGCGTGCTGTCGATGATGACCACGCGCTGGCTGCTTCGCACGAAGAGCGACTGGGTCGATCCGGAGAACCGGATACCTGCGAGCAGCACGTCGTTCTTGGAGACGATCGGCGCGGTCTCTTCGATCGTCGTGATAAACAGGGCTGGGTCGCGGGCCCAGCCGTCGGCTGCGTTGAATCCGCCGATGAGTTTCTCGGCGTTCAGGACCGTGCCGCCTTGGTAGACGCCCTGGTCGAGGTAGATCCGTCGCAAATCGCCCGACGGCAGTGCCCGCGCTGCGGCTAGCGTGGCCACGGGCAGTTCCTTGGTGCCGGGGTTGGCGTCGTCGCCGAGGTCGGCCGACACGTACACGGGCGCCTGGGCCAGCGCGTTGGTTGCCGCGAGGGCAGCCAGCGTGCAGGCGACGGTCCGGGAAGTCTTGATCTTCGGGCTCATGGTCGTGCTCCTGGGGTACGATGTTCGAGATTCGATCGGTTGGCGGGCAATTGCCCTTGCACCGCCCCGCCCGAAACGCGACAATGGCTGCAGGCCCGGCAACGGAAATCTGAGGAATCTCGAAATCGAGCCCAACGCCGACCAACGCGAGCCGACCATGCTGCTGCTGGCCGCGGCGGCGGGTGATGCTGGTGCCGCCGAGCGGTTGGCCCCGATGGTCTACGACAACCTGCGTCGCCTCGCGTCGGCGCGCCTTGGCGGTGGTGGTGGGCAAGCCGACTGGACCTGCCAGCCCACGGCTATCGTGCACGAGGCGTACCTGCGCCTGGCCGACCAGGACAAGGTCGACTGGCAGGGCCGCACCCACTTCTTTGCGATCGGCGCGGAAATGGTGCGCCGGGTCATCGCCGACGAAGCAAAACGGCGCGGCCGACAGAAGCGTGGCGGTGGGTGGGGGCGCGTCACGCTCGACGGCGCGGCGCTGGAAGCGGGGTCGTTGCCGATTGACCCGCTCGACCTCGACGAAGCGCTCACGAAACTGGCCTCCGTTGATGAGCGTGCCGCTCGGATCGTCTCGCTTCGGTTCTTCGGTGGCCTGACCGAGCCCGAGGCCGCCGCGGTGTTGGGAGTCAGCGAGCGCACGGTGCGCGGCGATTGGCGCAGCGCGAAGGCGTTCCTGCGCCGAGAGTTGGCCCAGGCCGAGACCGAAGATGCCAGTTGACGACCTCTACCAGCGCGCCAAGGCGATGTTCCTCCGGATCTGTGACGCTCCGGCGGGCGAGCGCGCCGCGCTCGTCGAGACGCTGTGCGAGGGCGACGAGGATCTTAAGAGCGAGGTCCTCAGCCTCCTGAGCCACGACATCGAAGACGACGCCTTTGGCGACGGCCTGCCACCGGGCACCGAGGTTGGCGGGTTCGAGATCGTGCGTGAGCTTGGTGCTGGCGCGATGGGCGTGGTCTACGAGGCTCGCCAGCGGACGCCCGATCGGGCGGTGGCGCTCAAGGTCGTCAGGGGTGGGGCCGCCTCGCCCTCTTTGCGCCGCCGGCTCGAGCACGAGTCGGCCGCTCTTGCCCGTCTGCAGCATCCCGGGATTGCGAGCGTGTACGAAGCCGGGATCGATCGCGACACCGGCGCTCCATACTTCGCGATGGAACTGGTCGATGGGCGTCCGCTGACGGCATACGCCAACGAGCATGATCTGTCGATCGACGCTCGTGTGGAAATGCTTGCCTGCATAGCCGACGCCGTGCAGCACGCGCACCAGCGGGGCGTGATCCACCGCGACCTGAAGCCGGGCAACATCCTTGTTGATGAGCAAGACCGCCCCCGCGTGCTCGACTTCGGTATAGCGAGGCTGAGTACCGACGGCGATCACGATGCCACGATGCGTACGCTGCCCGGCCAGGTCGTCGGCACCCTGGCGTACATGAGCCCCGAGCAAGCAGCGGGCGATCCGGCTGCCGTCGACGCCAGGGCGGACATCTACGCACTGGGAGCCCTCGGCTACGAGCTGCTCTCGGGCGAGTTGCCGCTGGCCGTACGCGACAAGCCATTAGTTGAGGCGCTGCGGTTGATCCAGCACGACGAGCCACGCGCCCTTGGCACGCTCAACCGCCGGCTGCGCGGTGATCTGGAGACCGTGCTGGCCGCGGCTCTGGAGAAGGACCCCGCGCGCCGCTATCCCTCAGCGGCCGCGCTGGCCGGGGACTTGCGACGTGCTCTACGCGATGAGCCGATTATGGCGCGTCCGGCGACGACGCTGTACCAACTCCGCAAGTTTGCGCGGCGGCGCAAGGGGCCGGTGATTGCCGCGGGCATCGTTGCCATGGCGCTCGTGGTCGCGAGCGTCGTCAGCGTGGCCTTCGCGCTCAATGCCCAGCGCCAACGCGTCCTGGCCGAACAACGCTTGACCGACGTACGGGCGCTGGCCAACACGATGCTCTTCGACCTGCACGACCTGATCGAACCGCTGCCCGGCGCGATCGAGGCCCGCCGCCAGCTCGTGCGGACGGGCCTGGAGTATCTCGACCGCTTGGCCCAGGACGCCGGTGACAACGTTGAACTGCTGGAAGAATTGGCCGAGGCATATTTTCGAATTGGTGACATCCAGGGCAATCCCAACCGGGCGAACCTGGGCGATCCCGAGGCGGCGATTGACAGCTACCAGCGCAGTATCGAGCTGCGCGAGCGGCTCGCGCGAGCGCATCCGTCCGAGACGTCCACGATCGCCCTGGCTCGGACCCAACTCGCGATCGGTGAGACGCTCACCAGCACGCCGCGTGCGGGTGAGGTAGTGACACACACCCGGCGTTGCCTCGACACGCTCGAACGACTCGACTCGCCGGATGCCGACCATGTGCGTGTCATGGCCGAGCAACGCCTCGGCACGGCGATGCTCAACATGGGCCGAGCCGACGAAGCGATCGATCACTTCCAGCGTGCGCTCGATGCGTCCGAGCGGCTGGCGGCCGATGGCGATCCGGTGCTGGTCCGCCGCCTGACCATCGGCCTGAATGGCATGGGCCTCACGCTCGCCCGGCTCGATCGCGCGGAGGACGCCCTGCCCCACCTCGAACGCTCGCTCGAGTTACGCACGGCAGCGGTGGAAAGAGACCCCCAGAGCGTGCGCGCCCAACGGGATCTCGCGCTGGTCCGGCATCGCCTGGGCGACATCAAGGGCGACTTGGGCGAGAAGGGCGCCGCCGTTGAGATTTACGCGAAGGCCCGCAATACGCTCGCGGCCATCGCGAAAGCCGACACGAACGACGCCCGTGCCCACTTCGACTGGTCGGTGGCCGAAGAAAAGCTGGCCAACGCGTTGCTGGAGGTCGATCGCATTGCCGATTCGCGCGACGGCTATGCAGCAGCACGGGACTTGCGCACCGCTCTGGCCGACGCCAACCCGACGAACCAGCTCTATCGCATGGCTTCGGCCATCGCCATCGAGCGCGTGTCGCATTGTTCACGTCTGTTAGGAGAGCACGAACTGACGCGTGCGGGCTATCTCCAAGCGATAGACATCGCCCTTGATGGCTTGGCCGATGATCCGAATGATGTGCGATTGTGGACGGTGCTAGGCATCTCGCAGAAGGGCATGGGCCAATCGTACCTCGACGCGCCAGACGCGAACAAGGACCTCGCCCGGCGTTGGCTGACCGAGGCTCGGGCTTCACTCGAAGATATGACCGCGCGCGGCGTGACGCCCACGCGCTCGACGCTCTCGCTGGCTGCGGTCGACGAGCTGCTCGCAAGGTGCGAGTAGTTGATAACGCGCGTTTTCTATCGCTGCTTGTGTCTACATCATGGCGTTCGCTAGACGAAACTACTGAAGAGGTACGCCAGCGCGTGGCAAGCACGGCCAAGTAGGTAGTGGAGCGTATACAGCCCCCCAGCTAGGAAGCACATCAGGCACGGGTAGCGAGCCCAGGAACGTGGCCCCCATGTCGTCCTCCCCAGTTTGCCGGGCTCGCTCCGCCGCGATACAAACGCTCGAGACCACCCGCGTGTTGTGCCAGCGGGGCAGCAGCGTGTAGCCGGTGATGGCGATGACAGCGAAGTAGGAGACGCCAAAAAGACGGAACTGGCCAATCGTGCGCTGGCGCTCCCAGTTTGCGGTGTGTCGTTCGATGCGGATCATGCCCGACCCGAGCAGCGCACCCCGGAGCATGCTGGGAGGCGGGCACGCCGGAGTGCCAGGGACGGGCCTCGCGAGCCCCTCACGCGGCGGGCACGGGTGGGGGCGGCGCGTCGTGCGGTGCGTGGACGCATCGCTCCACGATGTCGCGCAGGTCTGCGTCGGTGGGCAGTTTCGCGGCGGCGAGCTTCGCGTCCCTGGCGTGCTCGAAGGCGATTTCGAGCTCGGTGAGCGTGGGCGCGAGCATCGTCAGCGACTCGGCCATCACCGGCAGCACCAGCCGCCGCGCCGCGCGGCGGGGCGAGGCCACCACACGCCAGAGCACGATGGCCAGCATGACCACGGTGAACACCGCCGCGAAGCGCCACCAGCCCTGGCCCATCGACCAGCCTAGCGCTGTGGCGACCATCGCCACGATTAGGGTGAAGGCCAGCACCGCCGTGACCGATTCGCTAGGCCCCGCGGCCCGGGCGAGGCTCGTGGCGTGCTCGCACCAAGACACCCGAGCGGTGATGGCACGCAACCGCTCGGGATCGCCCTCGGCCAGGGCACGGACGTAGGCGTCCTCGGCCCGGAGTTCGGCCGCGTCGGCGCGGGCATCGAACTCCATGAGGTTGATCAGTTCGGCCAGCGGGATGCGCTTGTGGATGTGGGCGGGCACGTCACCGGGGATGCGGTAGCGCGGCGTGGACCGGCGGGTGCCGTTGGTCCCGGGCGGATCGCGCAGCTCGAGCATCACCGTTTCGCCCTGTTCGACCGGGATGAGGTACAACCGCACGCGGCGGCGGTAGGCCCAAACCTCGAATTCCATCACCCGCCGGCGTAGCGGGCACGCCAGGGCGGTGTAACCCAGCCGTCGGGCCTTGATCGATCGATCAATGCTGATGAGCATGATGGGAACGCCCCGCTTCGTGGTGCCGATCGGCCGCCATTCGCTTGCAGCATATGGGCTTCGGGCTGTAGGGTTGCGGTTGGGCGTCCAACGGTGCCACCGCCCTACCATCCCCCATGGCCTCGCGCCGCCGATATCCCAAGCCCGGCCCGCCCCCGGAGGGACCCGGGGAACAGACGCCCGCCGGCGGTGGTTCTCCCGATGCCATGCCCGACAGGCCCCTCCAAGTCGTCGATGCCGAGAACTGGTGGTCGCCCGACGACGCGAGCCTGCCCGTGGGCCAGACGCATGAGGAAGAGGACGAGGGCCGGCCCATTCCCGCCCGCCGCCTGCTCATCGCGGGTGTGCTCATCTTCATCCTGACCACCGTCACGGTTGTGTTCCTGCCCGACATCGTCGCCGTGCTCTCCCCCATGGGGGCGATGATCGCGTTCGCGGCCATCATCGCGTCGGCGGTCGTCACGGCCGCGCCGAAGCAGCCAACCGGACGCGCGGCCATGGACGACAACGCCAAGCCGGTGAGCTGTGGCGGGCCGCGTCCCATCGGCGAGATGTCTCGACGCATGGCCAACAAGAAAGATGACGGCTGCGGGCCAAGCTGCGGTTGCTAAACGGTGCGTCGGGTGAACAATGCCCGATGCCCCCACCCCCACACCTCTTCGATCTCGTCATCGCCTGCGATTGGTCGGCCGCCAAGGGCCGCAAGCCCGAGCCCGGCGAGGATCGTTGCTGGCTGGCGTGGCGTACGCGCGAGACGCTTAATCCCGATCCCGAGTACATGCCCACCAGGCTCGAGGCCGAGGCCCGCATCCGCGAACTCCTCGACCAGCACCGGAGTGCCCGCACGCTCGTTGGCTTCGATTTCGCCATCGGCTATCCGCTGGCCGAGAACGGCCAGCCAGTGCTGCCCATCGGCCGCGACTTGTGCGCGCTCTACGCGCAGCGCATCACCGACGATCCCTCCGGTGTCAACAACAGATACGAAGTCGCGCAAGACCTCAACGCAAAGATCCGCGAGACCACGGGCGCGCCGCACGGGCCGTTCTGGGGCAGACCAAAAGAAATGAAGCACCTCACCGGCCTGCCGATGGGCCGCGAGAAGCCGACAGGGGTGCCGCAGTTCCGGGCGGCCGAGGACGCGGCCCGAGGCGGTGGGGGCGGCAGGCCGCAATCCCCCTGGAAGCTCGCGGGCATCGGCAGCGTGGGCTCGCAAAGCCTCATGGGCCTGCCGACTGTTCATCGATTACTGACCGATCCGGCGTTCGCGCCGCGCACACACCTGTGGCCATTCGAGCCCGCACCGGAGCACCCCAGCGCGATCACGATCGCCGAGATTTACCCCAGCCTGTTCCCGCAGAACGCGCCCAAGCACTGGTACAAGGATGCTCGGCAGGTGGTGGATTCCCGAAACGCGCTGGCGGAGATGGCGAGCCTCGAACAACCCGCACACGAGCGGGCTGCGACCGAGGGCTGGATCCTGGGTGTGGATGGGGGCGTTCCGGGCTAGGCTCTGGCATGCCCCGCGTGCTCGTCGGCGAATTGATGGACGACCCAACGCTCGACCCCGCCGAGCACGCCCACGCCCTGCGCGGCCTGGCACGCCTGAACGCCATGAGCCGCGCACCAAGCGTGCTGTATCCGATCTTGCGGCGTGAAGCGGCACGGCTCGACCGCCCGCTCACCATCGTCGACATCGCGACCGGCAGCGCCGACGTGCCGGTCGCGCTCCTTGAGCGTGCGAGTCGCGATGGTGTCCGATTCGATATCACCGCCTGCGATATCAGCCGGGTCGCGCTCGAGCACGCTCGCGATCGGGCACGCTCGGCCAACGTCACGCTGGCCGCCCATCAGCTCGACATCTTGAACGAAGACGCTCCGCAAGCCGACGTGCTGGTGTGCTCGCTGTTCCTGCACCACCTGACCGACGAGCAGGTCCGCCTCGTGCTCGGCAAGATGGCCGCGGCCGCCCACCGCATGGTGCTCATCAGCGACCTGCGGCGTGGCCCGTGGGGCACCACGCTGGCCGCTGTCATTCCGAGGCTCGTCACGCGTTCTCATGTCGTTCACGTCGACGGCCTGCGATCCGCTCGTGCCGCCCTGAGCATCGGTGAAGCCCGGGCCATGGCACGGGGAATTGCTGAGGGCAAGGGCTGGACCGTCGCCAGGGCGTTCCCCGCGCGTATGCTCATCCGATGGTCACGGGACGACGGCTCGAAGGACGGTACGACGCGGTCGTGATCGGGGCCGGCCCGGCCGGCTCGATGGCCGCGCTGTCGCTCGCCCGACGCGGCGTCCGCACGCTCATGGTTGATAAGGCACACAAGGGCCGCTGGAAGGTCTGCGGCTGCTGCCTTGGTGCGACGGGAATCGACGCGCTGCACGACGCCGGTCTCGGTCGCGTCCTCGGCGCTTCATCGCCGCTCGATTCGTTCACGCTGGCGGCAAGGGAAACACGGACGACGCTCCGATTGCCCGGCTTTGCTTCCATCTCTCGGGAGTCGCTCGACCGATCGCTCGCCGAGGCAGCAGAAGTTGCGGGTGTCGAGACGCGCTGGAGCACGAGCGCCAGCGCATCATCCGACGGCACGGCGGCGCTGAACGACGGCACCGAGATCCGCGCGGGTGTCATCATCGACGCCAGCGGGTTGCAAGGCCAACGCGCAACGCCAACGCGGGTCGCTCGGGCGACCCGGATCGGCCTTGGCCTAACCACGGCAGGCTCCCGTTGCGAACCGGGTGAACTCACCATGGCCGTGGGGTGCGGTGGGTATCTTGGGCGCGTGGCGTTGCCCGACGGCCGTGTTGACTTCGCCGCCGCCGTGACGCCGGGGTTCGTGCGCGGCAGTGGATCACCCATCAACGCGCTACGAACCATCTGGCACAGCGCTGGGCTCGATCCTGCCGACGTCCCCGATGGTGCCTGGCGAGGCACGCCCGCCCTGTCGCGGCGCCGCCACGCGCAGGAGGGGCGCATCCTCAGAGTGGGCGACGCCGCCGGCTACGTCGAGCCGTTCACCGGCGAGGGCATGTCGTGGGCGCTGCTGGCCGCATCACGCATCGCCGATGACGCGATCGCCTGCATCGAGCATGGTCCCGATGCGTCGGCGTGGGAGGGAACGCTGCATCGCCTCCTTTCCAGACGCCACGCTCGATGCCGTGCCGTGTCGAGAGCCGTCCGGTCGCCATGGCTCGTCTCGATGGCGATCCGAATGTCGAACGTGGCACCGCGCCTGGGCTCCCTTGCCAGCGGCACCCTGAGCGGTGCCGCGCGGAGCCCCGCGTGAGCGCCCGCCTGCTCGGCATCGGCACCGCGACGCCCACGGGCCGGCTCGATCAGGCTGCCACCGCCCAGATGGTCGCGGCCATCGGCGGCGTCCGGCCATCTCGGGCCCGCGCGATGGCCCACCTCTACGAGCACACCGGCATCGAGCACCGATCGATGGCCATCTTCGAGGGCACCCGGCAGGCCTTCTACAACGGCACCGTGCCTGATACTGCCGAACGCATGCGCACGTTCCACAGGCTCGCGCCCCCGCTTGCCCATCGCGCGTGCGAGAGCGCGTTGCACGATGCCAACACCGATGCCACCGCCATCACGCACCTGGTCACCGCCAGTTGCACCGGCCTGGCCTCGCCCGGCGTCGACATCGCGCTCATCGGGTCATTGGGTCTTTCTACGACCACACAGCGCGTCAACATCGGCTTCATGGGGTGCCACGCCGCGCTCAACGCCCTGCGCACGGCACGCGCGATCGCGCTCGCCGAGCCCGACGCCCGCGTGCTCGTGTGCTGCGTCGAACTCTGCTCGCTGCACATCCAGGCCTCGCAAGACAATGGCTGCCCGGTCGCCGACGCCCTCTTCGCCGACGGCGCGGCCGCGTGCGTCATTGGCAATCAGGAAGGCGCGAACGGCCCAACGCTCCGCCGCAGCGCGTCGATCCTGCTGCCCGATAGCCTGGGCGCCATGGGCTGGACCATCGGCCCCGCGGGGTTCTCGATGGTCCTCTCCCCGGCCGTCCCCGACATCCTGTCACGCTACGTCAAGCCCTGGGTCGGGGGCGTGCTCGCCGAAGAGGATCTTACGATCAACGATGTAAAGTCATGGGCCATCCACCCCGGCGGCCCCCGCGTGCTCGAGTCGGTCGCCGGGTCGCTCGGCCTGCCCGAGGGCGCCACCGAGGCCTCCGCCACCATCCTCCGCGAGCACGGCAATATGTCGAGCGCGACGGTCCTGTTCATCCTCGAGAAGTTATCCCAAGGAAACATAAGAACACCAGCGATGGCGCTGGCGTTCGGGCCGGGGCTGACCGGCGAGGCGTTGGTGCTGTCGTAGTTGTTGTGGAAGGCGCGGGGGCGATCTTCTCAAGCCGCGGCCTGGGCCGACTGGAAGTTCCCACCGGCCGCGAAGCGCACGAGCGCGGGCGCGCTGGGCTGGGTGTACACCCCGCCCTTCTGGCCCTTGACCTGGTAGATCGCCATGGCGGTGCCCGCGGGCACGGTGCTGTCGGTGAAGGCGAGCGCACCCACGAAGCCGATGGCCTCGAACGCGCTGGGCGGGCCGTCGACGGGCACGATCGAACGCTCGACGGCGTAGGTCGTGCCGCTCGAGAGGCTGCCGTCCCACTTCAGTTCCAGGTCGCCGCTGGTCTGCAGGCTCCAGCTCAGGTTGCTGGCCGGCTGGGCGGGGATGGGCTCGGGGGTCTTGGGCTGGGGCAGCAGGGCCAGGTCGAGCAGCTCGGGGTCGCCGTCCATCTCGGCCTTCAGGCGGATGCCCTTGATGAGGTCGCCGCCCAGGCCCTTCATGTCGGCGATGGCCGCGTCCTGGCCCGAGACGGCGCCACGCGAGTTCTGCTGGGCGATCTGGGCCGCGTCGTACGCGGTGCGGGCCGAGTCGGTGAGCGCCAGAAAATTCCCGGCAACGATGGGATCGATCCCCAGCGGCGCCGCGTTGGTCACCCACACGGGCGCGCGCTGCTCGAAGAAAGAGATGCTGTCGTTCTTGCTTTGCGGCACGATGCCATTGCTCATAACAATGCTCCTAAGCCGTCCACCGTCCGTGGGGGCCGTGGCGGCGATGCGTTCGGAGGGCCGCGACCATGCGGCCCGTTTGGAGGGGATCGGCGGGTTGTGAGGGCGGCTTGAGTTGGAGTGGCAAGATATCACGAAGATTGCATTGCAGCAATACCCACGCATCCTGCCGGGGTCCAGGTCGCGTTGTCGGGCACCAATGCACATGATATGGCGATCTCAAATCAGATCTTCGGGACGGCACCCGACTAGCGCAATTAGTTCTTGGTTTCGTGCCTGATCGCCTCTGTACCATAATTCTTGTCTGTGTGGAGATAGAGGCGTGGGGAAGCGAGTATTGTCGTAAAGGTGCGTCGGAACTTGATGACGTGGTCTGTCGTATCGCTCTCGCACAGGAAAGGATTGGCTGATGACTCTTGCCGAAGTCGCGATCTGGGGGGCGCTCGGTGGCTTCTGTCTCGAAGCCATGAGGTTGTCGATCAAGCACTCCAAAGAGAGTGAGGCGGACTTCCGCCGGCTGCTGCGGAGCCGGGTGTACTGGTTCCTGACCGCGCTCAACATCGCCGTCGCGGCGATCGTGGCGGCCGCGTTGCAACAGAAGATCGGCGACGATCGCGTGTTCGCGTTCGCCTCGGGCGTCTCGGCCCGCACGATCATGCAGGAATTACAGAAGTACGCTGCCTATCGCTTGGGCCCGCCCCAGGGCGACGGGCTCTCGCTCCGCCGGATCGTGGACTGATCCATTCCATTGCGATCGGAGGTTGGGATGCCGGATCTGAACAAGGTGCTGGATGGAGCGGGTGTGGCCTTCCTGATCGGGGCTGGGCTCGCTGCCACCGCCGTGAGCACGATCGTTGTGAAGTCGTGCGTCCGGCAAACGGATCGGGTTGCAGAGGCGGCCGGCTCGGTCGCCGACGGGCGGCTCGACGACGCGATCGAGGTAGTCGTTGGGGGCGGCAGAGGGCCGGGGCTCGACTTGGCTGAGAAGATGGACCGTGAGCAACGCGATGATCTGCTTAAGCAAGTCGTCCCGGGCCTGATCGAGGACGCTGTGGGCAACAAACCTATTGAACAGTGGGACCGCAACGACTACAAACGGTTGTACACTCTTCAGGACCGGCTCCGAATGATGTCCGTGTCCCAACTCCGCGACGAGTTGGCCAATCAGAAGAGGCACGATTTTTACCAGCTCGAGCGAGATCGCCCACCGGCGGTCCGGCCGGATCTGCGCCGCATCTTAGACGGGTTGGGTGACTGGACCCTCCATCGCGGCACGGTCTGGGTGCACGAGTCCGGAGAGATGTTCGCGTACACGCCGGGAGCCCACGACACACCGATGTTCCGCGGCAACAGCCCAGCCGACAAGGCCCTGCGGCATCGATGGGACGAGAGCATGAAGGAGGTCCGTCCGGGCGTCCGGGTGGCCACGTCCGTCGAGCCGCCGTTCTCCACGTGGGCGTACGACGGCCCGATCGAACGCATCCACATCGGGCTGAGCCTTCCCGACGAGTCGCAGTGGTCCAAGGTCTACGACCAACCCGATCCCGGCGCGAGCGAAGCCGCAAGCGAAACCGCGAACGGGCCGACGCCGGGGCGAGCCGACCTCAGGGCGACCCTGGCCGCCAAGCGCCGCATCCACGGGGCCCTGCGCGAGTCCAGCACAGCGGAGTGCCAGGACCTACTCCAGGCTGACAACGCCACGCAGGCGGCGTTCGACCTGATCGACAGCGCGAGCCCGGGCGACCTGGTCATCATCGCCGGCCACTCGACCCTGCCCCACGGGGCGAGCCCCACCGATCGCGTCATCCACCTGGGGGGCGGGCCTGTGCGCATCGCCGAGTTGCACGAGCATGCCGCCCGGGGCCCGGTCCGCAAGCGGCTCATCGTGGTCACGTGCAAGGCGCCCGACCTCAAGCTGAAAACCAACCTCTACCCCAAGGACATCGGCTCGCTCGTCGAGTACGCCATCCAGACCCACCAGCGGGGCGAGGTGGAGACCTACAGCGAGATGCTGCTGGCCCTGCGCGTCCGCCGCCTGGCGGACCACCTCGAGACCTCGGTGCTGTGCGTCTCGGCGATCGCCTCGGTGCCCATCGGCATCCGGGCCGGCCAGGAGGCCCACGAGGTGCTCGTCAGGATGATCCAGGTCGAAACCAAGACCAAGCCCGAGACCGAGGCCGAGAAGGACGAGTAGCCCACGAGCCAGTGCCAGCAGCGCGGGCATCATCGAGCGGGCTCCCCGGTGGCCCGGACCGTGCGCACCCGTGGGCGTCCACCAATCGCCGATTCCCGGCCTCCGACCACGGTTTTTCGCCCCGGCCTAGCCGCTCACAGCCCGCCCGACGCCCGGATAACGGGCGGCCGCGCTGGACGAGGCCGGCCATTCGTCGAGCGCGGCCGCCCGTTTGCCACGCGCGGCCGGCACGTCGTCGGGCGAGGCCGGCCAAGGGTCGAGCCCCGGCGGCCATCCGTTCCGCGTCGCCGCCGATGTGTCCGGCGGGTGGGTCCACGCGGCGGGTGATCGGGCCCGGCCGTCTGGCGGATCGCCCCGTTTGGGGCCCGGTCCGAGCGTCGAGCGCGACGATCGCGCTTCGGCGCGTTGGTGCCCCCTTTCTCACGAAAGGGGCTCGTCGGATCTTGGTGTTCGAGCCCTTCGCGGCCTTCGCGTTCACCCCATCAACGGACGCTCGGGCGTTGGTCCGCGTGCTCACGCCCGCGGCTCGGACGGAGGACGTGCCTCCGCTCCGGCCCCATTGCCTATTGCCAATACACCGTGCAAGGCCATCACTGGCAATTGGGATTTGGCAGTTGGCAATTGATCCGGAGTGTTCACGGCGTCGATGTCGGCGCCATGCCGAAGACCATCAGGCTCGTCGCCGTGCGGCGCATCGGGGCGAGCAGGATGAAGGGGCGGTCGATGCTGGCCGTGCGGCGGGGCAGGTAATCCTCGCTCAGCACGCGCGTTTCGGTGCCGCGGCCGGCCTGGGGCCCCGGCGTCCACAGGACCAGGCCATCGGGCGTCGAGCACAGGGCGCGGCCATCGCCGGCGTCGACCGCCGCCACGCTCTTGGGCGCGAGGGCGACCAGCGTGCGGCGCGAAGCGTCGATGGCGGCGCAGCGGTCCATGCCGGGGTGGAAGAAGATCGGGCCGAGCGCCGACTCCGTCGGGGGGTTTGTGGCGCCGGCGAGCGCGTCGCTCGCCGACAGCCCGTGCACCGCCGACTGCGAGGCC
The DNA here is from genome assembly GCA_025916675.1 of Phycisphaera sp. Lineage (NCBI taxonomy): Bacteria > Pseudomonadati > Planctomycetota > Phycisphaerae > Phycisphaerales > Phycisphaeraceae > Phycisphaera > Phycisphaera sp. Next base: position 2,249,732 of record CP098402.1, on the reverse strand, counting down.
GCGACGATCTGGGCGGCGCCGTCGATGCCGCCGCTCGACGCCAGGTCGAAGCGGCGGACGATGGCGCCGATCTCGTTGCCGGGCGTGGTACCGCCGCCAGTGGTCAGGTCGATGAGCAGCAGCGTGATCGCGCCGCCGTCGCCGACGGCCAGGCACGTCGCGTGCCGGCGATCGGGGCCGACCAGCGGGAACACCAGGTCGGCGTCGGGCAGCACCAGGGTGCGTTCGGTGCCATCGCGCTCGCGGTGCACGAGCGTGGAGCGTGAGCCCGGGCCCGAATCCAGACGAACGCGCTTGGCGTACAGGATCGCGCCCGCGTCGGCGAACACGGCGTGGGCGGCGACGGCGTCGCTCCGCACGAGCCAGCGGATTTGCGCGGCTCCTTCGCTCCGGCCATCGGACCACCCCGCGATGCCGATCCACCGCGAGCCGTCGGGCCGCGGCGACTCAACCAAAACCCCCTCGGGGCTGGCGTCGCGGCCCAGCAGGATGGGGGCGTTGAGGTCGAACACCTCGACGCGCGGCTGCACGCCGCCGATGCCGCTGGTCAATGGCGAGATCGACACCGTGGCGTACGAACCGGTCGGCGTGGGACGGGGCACGTCGATCGCCAGCCGCTGCTCGCGCGGCGGGGCGGGGCTGTCCTGGGCGGCGATGAACCGGCCGTCGGGGCTCACCATCGGCACGCTCAGGCCGTCGTAGGCCACCGAGCCCATCGCGTCGACCGCGACCGTGACGCGCGAGCCCGAGGTGCCACCGAGCACCGGCCGCGCGAGCGGGTCCTCGGGCAGCTCCGGCACGGCGCGCGACCGCTCGTCTCGCTGGTCACGCAGCTCCTGCGTGCGGCCCTCATCGACCACACATCCGCCCGCGGCGAGCGCGAGCACGAGCACGGCGGCCCACTGGTTAGCCCTGGTCCGGCGCACCATCACCCTCAACAGAGCCGATCGGAAGCTCGCCCTCGAGCGGCTCCTCGATGCCCATGTTCTCGCGCTGCATCCGCAGACGCAGGCGGTAGGCCTCGTTCATGAGGTCGGCCTCGTCGCCGTTCTCGACGATCACCGGCGTGATGAAGATCAGCTGCTCGGTCGTGCTCGCGCTCTGCTCGCGCGAGCGGAACAGCCAGCCCAGCAGCGGGATGTCGCCCAGCAGCGGGATCTTGCGGACGACCTCGGTGTCCTCGTTGCGCATGATGCCCGAGATCACCAGCGTCTGCCCGCTGCGAACGATGAGCTGCGTGGTCGTCTCGCGGCGGTCGACCACGACCTGCCCGCTGGCGTTTTGCTGGCCGGGCGCGACCGAGCTCAGCTCGATATTCACGCGCAGGTCGACGTCCTTGTTCGGAGTCAAGCGCGGCCGCACGCGGAGCTGGATGCCCACCGCGCGATACTCGAAGCCCTGCGTCGTGCCGCCGGTGTCGGTGGTCTGCGCGTTGGTGATAAACGGGATGTCCTGGCCGTCGAAGAACTCGGCCTCCTGGTTATCGCTGGTAAAGATGATCGGCCGGCTCAGGATGCTCACGTTCGTCCGCTCGTCGAGCGCCTGCAGCACGGCGTTGAGGTCGATGCCCACGTTCAGCACGCTGGTGTCGAAGAGGTTGCCGAAGACGCCGCCCTCGGACGCGGTCGTGCTCGACACGAAGCCGATCGAGTTGTCCGTGCGGCTGGGATTGATGCTCGAACTCGACCACCGCAGCCCCAGCGCCTCGGCATCGTCGCGGCTGACCTCGGCGATCACGGCCTGGATGAGCACCTGCCGGCCCGGCTGGTCGAGCTGCTCGATCAGATCGATGATCGCCGCGCGATACTCGGGTGGGCTGAGCACCATGATGGCGTTCTGCCGCCACACCGGCACGATGCGCAGCTTGCCGATCAGGTTGCTCGGCCCCGCGTTGTCGGTCTGCTCGCGGGCGGTCTGCCACCAGAAGGTGATACTGCCCGGGTCGTTCTCGGTATCCGCCGCGGCATCGGTGGTCGCGTCATCCGCGAACGGGCTATCGCCCGCACCCGAGCCGGTCGAGAGCCCGCTCTCACTCCGGGGAATACTCGCCAGCGTGCCGTCGAGCGCCAGCAGCGCGTTGAGCTGCTCGGCGACCTCTTCGGCCGACACGTGCTTGAGCGACACGATCGCCGGCAGGCCAACGCTCTTGGGCTTGTCGATCTCGCGGATGATGTCATCGATCACCGACAGATTGTCCGGGCTCTTGGCGATCACCGCGATCTGCCCGGCCGAAGGGATCGCCTCGAACGCGAACTGCCCGGCCAGCCGGCCGACGCCCTGCGACGAGCCGCTGGTGCCCTGGTTGGCCTGGCCACCCTGGTTGCCCTGCCCGCCGCCGCCACCGGCCGAGGCATCGGCCTCGCCGAACAGCCCGACCAGCAGGTCGCGCACGGCGATCGGGTCGCTGTTCTCCAGCGTGTAGATGCGCGGCGTGACCGTCTCCTCGGGCAGCGGCTGGTCCCACTCCTGGTCGATCAGCTCGCCGATCTGATCGAGCACGCCCTGCTCGGCGGCCACGGTGACGGCATTCTGCTGGGTGTTGGCCGTCACGCGCAGCTCGGCCGTCGACGCGCCACCCGACCCCTCGTCTTCGCCGCCGCCGCGACCGAAGAAGCGGTTGAAGTTCTGGCCGCGGTTCTGCTGGCCCTGCGTGCTCGCACCGCTCTCGCCGAAGAGCTCGGTGATGTTCTCGGCGATCAGCTCCGCGTCGGCGTAGCGCAGCCGGAATGTCTTGGTCACCAGTGCCCGCGAGCCCGGCTGGTCCATGCCGTTGATGAGCCCCTCGATCCGCCGCAGCAGGCCGATGTTGCCAAGCACCGCGATGTGGTTGCTCGCCTCGTCGACCGTGATCTTCGCGTAGTCGGGCACGACATCGCCCAGCGCTTCGGCGAGGTCGGAAGCCTCGGAGTTGTTGATGCGATAGATCTTCTCGGCCATGGAGCCAAGGTCGGTCCGGTCCAGCACGCTCTCGCTCGGGCCGATCACCGGAACGTCCTGGCGGATCACCTCGGCGATATCGCGGATGAGGATGATGTCCTGGGTCTCAACCACCGCGACACCGTTCTGCTGGAGCGCGAGGATGACCAGGTCGAGCGCCTTCTCCCTCGGCACCGGATTGTCGCTGATCACGGTGACCTTCGCGGTGAGCTTGAACGCGGGGGCGATCACGACCTTGCCGGTCGCCTCAACGATGAACGGCACCAGATCCTCGACCGTGGCTTCCCGGAACGTCAAGGTGGTCGGCGGGCCTTCGAGCACGCGGCGGCCGTTCTGGCCGCGCTCGGGCGGCGTGCCTTCCTGCTCATCCTGGGCAAGAGAGGCCGAGGCCGCGAGCCCGGCCGCGCACAGCATCGCGAGCACCGAAGATCGCGTGAGGAGGCTGGATCGAACGTCAGACTTCATGGAAACCTCGCTTAGCCCGCCGACGACGAGTCCCGCTCGTCCCGGGGAATGACAATCCGATCCCGATCCATCAAGGGCACGTCGAACTCGATGCCTTTCCACAATACCTTGATCGACCACGGCGCCGATGCCTCGAGCACCTGCAATCCATCGTCCTCGCCATCGCCAACCGACAGCATGCGCTTGTCGTCGAACAGCACGCTGCCGTTCACCACGGCCACGACATCCGGCCCGCCGTACGAACTCGGTGCGGGAGGCGGGGAAGGCGGTGGCGGCGGCGGTGGGGGCGACGCGGGAGGTGGTGGCGGCGGCGGCGGTGGGGGGGGCGCACCGGGGACAAAGAACGGCGAACGCCCGTCCAATTGTGCGCGATACGCGGCCGTCACGTCGCCGAGTTCGGTGGCCTCGTTGGCGATCGGGTCATCCGATGGCAGGGACAACATCGCCGACTGCGCCACGCCACCCAGCCCGACGACCAGAGCCACGCCCGCCGCCGTGCCGGCAGCGCCAACGAGAATCCAAGCCGATCTCGGAGCGATCATGACGCGCCTCCCGCCGTCTCACGCGCCTTGCTCCCGAGCGCCCAGGCCTCGACCGTCAGCGTGGCGGATACCTGCCGCGAACCATCATCCGCCCGTAGCACGATCACACGTGTTACGGCCGCCACGTCCGGGCTCGCTTCAAGGGCCCCAAGCACGGTGCTGAAGGCCTCGGGCGAGGCGTCGAAGCTCAGCGTGCTCACGAGCTTCACCAGCGAGCCGCGCCCACCGAAGTACTGCGTTGCCGGGCCGTCGGCCAGGTTCTGCTCGCTGGTTTGCGTGCGGGCCCCGGAGACACCCGCGTCGCGCAGCGCCCGGTCGACCGCCCGGTTGAGCGCCGTCGCCCGCTCGCTCCGCGGTCCGGGCAGCTCAACCTCGCCATGCAAGCGCGAGCCAAGGGCGATCAACTGCTGGTGGCCCTGCGCCCGCTGGCCCATCGCGTTAACCGCTCGGATGCGGGCCGCCATCGCGTCGGCGTTCCCGTTCGCCTTGACGGTGGCGTCGATCACCGGCTCGACCACCAAGAAGTACGCCCCGATGCCAAGCCCGGCCAGCACCAGCCAGCGGACGGACCTGGGCAGCCCGCCGTACCAGGCCAGCGGCCCCGAGCGCGTTGTGCTTGCTGGTACGGTCATCCGCCGCTCCCCACTTCACGATAGCGTTCGATGAGCTTGGTCGCCTCTTCCGACAGCCTTGCCCGTGTGCCCTCATCGTTGTTGGTATCGCGCGATGCGCTCAGCCGCACCCGCCACTCGCTCATCAGTTGTGCCCGGTCCATGCCGGCGATCTGCTCGTCGGTGATCGGCGTCGGCACGCCGTCGACCGATGCCGGCCCACTCTCGCCCGAGGGCCGCCGATCGCCCGACGCGCTCCGGCCAGATTCGATCGCGCCATCGCGCTCCGATCGATCGCTCGAACCGTCTCGTGCGGCGGCGGACGGCCTCGCCCGACCACCCGACGAACTCGCGGCCGCGATGATCGGCGTCGTGTCGTTGGTCGCGCCCTCGCCATACAGCACCTCGGCCAGCGGCATCTCGGCATAGTCCATCGGCACGCTGCCCCGCGACACCGCGTTTCGAACCCGGGCACTGATCTGGAACTCGACCGAGTCTTCGACTACCTCGCGCCGCACGACCGTGACCGCTCCGAGCGTCCCCAGGTCGTTCAGTGCCGACTCGAACTGGGTCAGCAGCGTCTCGGGCGGCCCCTCGAGCGTCGGCCCGCTCGGCGCGACCTGGACAAAGCCCTCGATATCGATCTGCGCGGTGCTGTCCATCCGCACGCTCTGCACCACGACGTGGACCGGAGCCGCCGCGCTCACCTCGGCCAGCATCTTAGTCATGGGCCACACGCGCTCGTTGAGCTGCCCATAGATCGACGCCTTGCGAGCGTCGGCCTGATACCGCTCTCGCAGGGCCTCGGCTCGCCGCTCCTTCGACACCAGCATCGCCTCGCGCACCTTCGCGGCCAGCAACGGCGAGAACAGCAGCACCAGCACGAACACCGCGCACGCCAGCGCCACGTGCCGGGGCGAAACCAGCCATGCGTCCACACGCTGGCCGAGCGTTGCCCGCGTCGTGGGCTGGCCGGCGCGCAGCCCGGCGAGCGCCCGAACCGCCGCGTCATCGGAGAGCGCCAGCATCGCCGCACACGTGGGCAAGAGCACGCCCGCGGCCTCGCCGGCATCCTGAGGCCACCCCTGCACCCGACTGGCGATCGCGTCGCCCACGCCCCGCGACCAGCCCACACGCCGGCCATCCCAGGGCGAGGCCGACCCTGCCAGCGCCGACTTCACCTCGTCGTCATGGAGCCCAACCGCCCCGGCCGCCTCGCGCAGCCGGCGTTCGACGTGCTCGTCGCTGCCAACCACGCCTGGCACCTCGCGCAGCGCCCGCACCAAGAGCCCCTCGGGCCCGCTGGCCGCCACGATCAGCACGCCCTGGGCGTCGTCGCTGGCGTACGCACACCCCTGGGCCAGCGAGACCGCTAGGCCAAGGGCCGCCGGCGCTGTCGCATAGGTGGTGTGCGCTTCGTCCGCCGGGTCCCCATCGCCGGCCATCCAGGCCGTGAGCAGCGCCGTATGGCCCTGCCCCTCGGTCGGCAGCGCACCGCAAGCGCGGCGCCACGGCGGCACGCGCTCGGGCAGCTCGCCGTCGCCCAGCACGTCCAGCACGCGAACCATCTCATCGCTCGGCAGGGCGTCCACACCCCGGCAGCGCACCAGCGTGCGCGCCCAGGGCGTCACGCCCACACGGGGCATCTCGCTCGAACCGGACACCGAGCTCGCACGAGTCGACAGCCGGAAGCGCTGGCCCGAGCCCTGGAGCACAACCTCGGCACCACGATCGCCCGCGCGATCGAACGCGACCACCCCGCGGGATTCCGTCTGTTCGCGTTTCTTGGCCAAATGCTCCCCTTACCCAGCCTTGCCTATCGGATAACCACGTCACGGATGACCACGGGCAGCCGAGACCGATCCACCGTTGCGATCAGTTCTACGCGCATGCCAGACGCCTCGTCCACGCCCACGCTGCGAATCACGAACACAGAGCTTCGAAACCCGAACACCTGGATCAGCTCCTGCACGCGCCCTCGCGTCAAGCCCGGCACGTCGAGCATGTCCGCCACGGTCCTGAACCCCAACGCCCGCCCGGCTCGCTCGCGGATCAGGATCTCCGCGACCGAACTGGTGACGCCGGGCGCATACGCCAGGGCGTCCTCGGAGATCGTGTTCAGGTTGATCCGCCCGGGCAAGGTCGGCCCGGTGTCGTCTAGCCAGGGCGAATCGAGGGCCGCTTCTTCGAGCAAGAGACCGATCTGCTCATCGGTCAGCGGTTGGGCCCGCGGATCGATCGCTTGTCCGGTCAGCCCCGGCAGCGACCGCAGCGGCGTGTTGATCAGCGCCTCGAGCGAAGCGGCGTTCGTGCCGGCATACTGCGCGATCACGTCGGCCTGCTCGGCCGTAATGCCCACGCGGCCGACAAGCTCCGCACCGCCCAGGCCAAGCCCCAGCCGCACACGCGGCTGCCCCGACAATCCGAATGTGCTCTCGGCGCTCACCACCGTCAGGATGCCCGACCAGCCCGCTTCCAGCACGCCGTCGGCGTTATCACGCGGCCAGACGTCGTCGCCATCGTTCTCGTTGGGGTCGAGCACGCCGTTGAGGTTCCAGTCCTCCTCGCGCACGTCCATGGGCAGGATGCCCAGGAGCAGTTCCAACTCCTCGATGGTTTGCAATGGCCCGTTCCGCGGCTCGTACGAATGTTCCTGAGAGAGGTACGACCCGATCTCGGCCCCAAGCGGGCTCACCTCGTCATCGGGGTCCGTCCAATCGATGATCCGCGAGATCAGGTCCTCGGTCATGTTGGGCAGCCAGAACAAGTCCTCGCTCGACATGCGCGCGATGTTGATGCGAGCGCCGGCATCGGCCGGCCCATCGAACCGCTCGCCGCCCTCCCAGTGCTCGATCGAGTACGACCCGCCGCCGACAGTGCCACGGGCCGCATCCGACATCCGGTCGTACACGTCGTACGCGTCGGTCGGGTGCGGGTCCTCGGTGTCGTCGGCAAGGATGGCGATCATCCGCTCCATGCCCGAGATCGCCGCCCAGCGGGCGCGAACCTCGGCTAGGCTGTCACGAGCGCCGAACGCCTGCCCGATGCCCGCCGACTGCACGCCCAGCACGAGCACCGCCGTCAGGCCGATGACCCACAGCGCCAGCACCGTCGCGAAGCTCCGCCGGGCGTGCCTCATCCGCCACCCCCAACGGCCTCGCTGGCGGCTTCGACCTCGGCAAGCGTGGGTTGCCCGAACACCCGCGGGATCGACGCTACCCGCCGAGCCACAGCCGATCCGCGCCCATCGGGCGTGCGCGTGCGCACCTCGATCAAGACCATGTGCGGCAACCCGGTCTGATCGGAATCCCACGCGGCCCACACGCCCTCGGCATCACCGGCCGTCACCGAAAAGGAGACCACGTCACGCGCCACTTCGGTCGCCACGCCGCCCGCGTCCTGGTACTCATCGAAGCCCATGTCCGCCCGGCGCCACAGCGCCGGTCCCTCGGCACCGCCGCGCACCTTGAACCCAACCTCGAACTCGCCGCCCTCGCTTTCGAGCGCGGCGTTGCTCACCGGCCGCACCGGCTCCAACCCGCGGGCCAGCATGTAAATCGAATCCTGGGCCGAATCACCCCGGCCGCCATCGCGGATGACCAGCCGTGTCTGCGTCAGGTCCTGACGCCGGACGGTCTGGAGCACGGCCCGTTGCACCATCTGTGCCGCCCGATCGGCGCTGGCCCACGCGCGAGCCTGCGCGCGCGAGGCCTGCCGAGCCGAGGAAAGCCGCGCGACCGAACCGGCCACCAAGGCCGAGATCATCACGACAATCCCCGCCGCCACCAGCGTCTCGACGAGTGTGAACCCGTGTTGGTGCCGCGTCGTGTGGATCATCGGTCGATCGGCTCCGGCGGCTGGCGGTTCGGGTCGGGATCGTCGCCCAGCCTCGGGGCGATCAGGGCATCCAACTCGAAAGAACGCGACTGACCCGTTGCCGATTGCCACCGCACGCGAATATTCACCTCGTCGGCCTCGCCCGCGCGTCCGGTGTCGATGTCCACCTCGTACTCGAACCGCTCGAACGGCTCGCTCGCCCTCCCGCGAGAACGCATCACCTGCGTGTACTCGTCGGTGCCATACGCGTGGATGGTCGACATCACCTCGTCGGCCACCATGCCCGCCTGCCGCAGGTCGGCGGCCTCACGCTGCATCGACAGCGCCCGCGTCGAGACCGCCAGGATGCCGCCCAGCGCAACGCCAAGCAACACCGTGCCAACGATCACATCGACCAGCAGAAAACCACGTTGACGTGCGGAGCGCCTCACCACGGCGTGCTCTCCATCCCGGTCGCGTCCAGGTCCACGCGGCCCGGGGGCTCGATGAGCCGTTCGCCCTCGACCACCACCGCACGCAACGCGCCGGCCATCAACGCGACGCTCACACGCGCATCGCTCCCGGCCAGCCCGAGTTCCACGCTCCTGCCGCCGCCCAACTCAACGATCCACGGCGTGCCCGAGACCGGTTGCCCGTCCAGGTACACCTCCGAGATCGTCCCGTGATTTAGCGTCACCGCCGGCATGAACGGATCCCGCCGCCAAACCCACACCTCGTTGCGGCCCGATGTCTCGAGGACCCGCCGCTCGACTTCCACACGCTTCGCCTCGGCCCGCACACGCAGCGGTTCCGACGCGATCGCCCCGCGCCCGGCCGCGTTCGAGAGCAAGCCGGCCACTGCGTCCGCCTCGGCCGACACCCCGCGCCCGGCCATGGTCGCCACGCGCGGGACCATCAGGCCCAGGATCAGCCCGACGATCACCAGCGTCACCATCAACTCAACCAGCGTGAACGCCCGGCCCATCATCGCTCCAGATCAGGAATGCCCGCCGCGCCGATCACGGCGCGACGATGTCCGCGTCCTCGCCCTCGCCGCCCGGCTGCCCGTCGGCACCGAAGCTGATGATGTCGAAGTCGGTGTTCTTCTCACCCGGCGCCAGAATGATGAACGGGTTGCCCCACGGGTCGTTTAGCGCCTCATCGTTGCTCAGATATGGCCCGTTCCAGGTGCCGCTCATGCCGCTGGGCTCGACGCGCAGGAACTCGAGCGTGCCCGAATCGGGCAGCTTGCCCATGTCGATCAGGAACACCTGAACCTGGCCCGCGATGCTCGACGCGTTGCTCTGCGCGGTCGCCTGGCGGCTCTGCCCGATGCGGCTGAACAGGCGCGGCACGACGACGGCCGCGATGATGCCCATGATCGTGATGATCACCAGCACCTCGATAATCGTGAATGCTCGCCCGACCCGACGCCGCTGGCGACGCTTGTTCTGGTTCATGCTCTGCGCTCCATATCCAATTCCACTGTTCACATCGCGTTCCCGGCCACGTCCTGCAATTCGAGCATCGGCAGCAGGATCGCCAGCACGATGAACCCAACCACTCCCGCCATCATCACCACCAGCAATGGCGGCAGCAGCGTGGTCACCATCTTCAGCGTCGCCTCGGTGCGTTCTTCCATCGCCCGGGCCGCGTGGCCCAGCAATTCTTCGAGTCGTCCGGACCGCTCGCCCATCGCCACGATTTGCACGAGCATCGGCGGGAAGTACCCGCTCTGTTCCATGGGTGTGGCCAGCGTTTTGCCATGCGATACCTGAGTCACGACATCGTCGATCACGTTCTCGAGCGCCCGGTTGTTCAGCGTCGCCCGCGTGATGCGAAGCGCCTGCAACAAGCTGATGCCCGAGCCCGTCAGCGTGCCCAGCGTGCGCGTGAACCGGCTCACGGCCACGTCGCGTGCAAGCAGTCCAATCAACGGGGTCGCCAGTAGCGCCTTGTCCATGCTCAGCCGGCCCTCGTCGCTTCGCCGCATCGCCACGAAGCCCGCGATCAGCAGCCCGAACAACGCCAGCAGCAGCCACCACCAGCCGAGCACCAGGTTCGCGAACGCCTGAACCACGAGCGTGGGCCAGGGCAGCTTGTCGATCGCGCCGGCCGCCTCTTCGAGGATCTTCGGCGCGATCACGGTCGAGACCAGCACGATCGACGCCAGGCACAGCACCATCAGCAGCCCGGGATAGGTCGTCGCGCCAACCAGAGCCCGCCGCAGCCGGACGTCGCGCTCGAGCAAGTCGGCAAGTTGCCCGAGCACCTCGCCCAGCTTGCCCGACGCCTCGCCCGCGCGCACCATGCTCACGCTCAGATCGCTGGCGAGCTCGGGCGACGCCTCAAACGCGTCACCGAGCCCACGGCCCGCCTCGACCTTCTCGATCACCCGCTCCATCACCGCCCGCTGCGCCTTGCTGCCCCGCTGCCGCGCGATCAACCGCAGCGCTTGCACCAGCGGCAGGCCAGCGTCCAGGCCCGTTGCCAGCTCACGCATCACCGCGGCCCGTTGCGTGCCGCTGTATCGGCCGCTGCTGAGCGAAAAGCCACGAGCGGTCGCACCCTGCTCGTTGTGCTCCGCCGCCACGCTCTTCGACGCGGTGAACGCGTCCATCGGCTCGACCAGCAGCGGCGTCATACCACGGCGCGAAACCTCACGGATCGCCGCCGCGCGCGTCGGCGCGTCGATGATCGGGGCGTCGCCCCCGCCCGCGCACTGCACGCGAAAGCTCGGCATCAGTCCGAATCCTCAAGCAGCAGGTCGGTGCCGCTATCCTGCGTCGCCCGCAGCACCTCGCCCACGGTGGTCAGCCCTTGCTGGGCCTTGAGCAGGCCGTCGCGTCGCATGGTCAGGTGCGAGGGACCGGCCGTCTCGAGCAGCTTGTGCGCGTTCACGCGCTCGCCGATGGCCGTGCGCATCGCGCGGGTCACGGTCATCAGTTCGTAGAAGCCGATGCGACCCTTGAAGAACGACATGCCCGCGTCGTGCGAATCGATCGCCTCGCCCTGTGCGTCGGCGAACAATGCCCGCTCCTGCGCGGTTAGCCGCAGCATCTCGGCATCGGTCGGCCGGTGGGGGAACGCGAACTTGCTCGACAAACGCCGCCCAAGCCGCTGGGCGATGACCGCTTCGAGCACGCTGGCCAGCAGGAAGGGCTCGATGCCCATATCCAGCATGCGGCCCACCGCGCTTGCCGCGTCGTTGGTGTGGAGCGTCGACAAGATCAAGTGGCCCGTCATGGCGGCGCGCACCGAGATTTCGGCGGTCTCGCCGTCGCGGATCTCGCCGACCATAACCACATCTGGGTCCTGCCGCAAGATCGATCGCAAACCCGACGCGAAGCTCAGCCCACGCTTGGGATTGACCGGAATCTGGTTCACGCCCTCGAGCTCATACTCCACCGGGTCTTCGATCGTGATGATCTTCTTGCGTGGGTCGTACAGCTTGCTGAGCGCCGCATACAACGTTGTTGTCTTACCCGAGCCGGTCGGCCCGGTGACCAGAACCATGCCGTGCGGGATGGCGATCAGCCGATCGATCTCGATGCGATCGGTCTCGCGCATGCCCAGCGTCTTCAGATCGAGTTGCAACGACTGCTTGTCTAGCACGCGCATCACGATCGATTCGCCGTAGATCGTCGGTGCCGTCGAAACGCGGATGTCGATCTTGCGACCATCGAACCGCAGCGTGATGTGCCCGTCTTGCGGCGCGTACCGCTCGGCGATGTTCATCCCCGCCATGATCTTGATTCGGCTGGTGATTGCCGGCTGCAACCGCTTGGGAGGCGGCTGCTGTTCGACCAGCACGCCGTCGATGCGGTACTTCACCTTCAGATCCCGCTCGAACGGTTCAACATGTACGTCGCTGCCGCCAAGCCGGATCGCTTCGAGGATCAGCAGGTTCACCAGGTTGATCAGCGAGGGCTGCTCGGCCATCCGGTGCAGGTCTTCGGCCTCGATCGACTCGAGGTTGGCCAGCACCTCGTCGTCGCCCTCGCCCAGGCTCGCCGCCATCGCTGCCGCCGTCGTGCCATACTCGCGCTGCACGAGCGCCCGGAACGCGGGTTCGGCGATAGCGACCGGCGTCACCGGCCTGTCCACGATCAGCGATGCCTCGTCGGCCGAGGCCCAGTCTTGCGGGTCGAGCATCGCCAGAACAACCCGATCTTCACTCTCCCCGATGGGGGCGCAGTGCAGACGCGCGACATCATCGCCGCCCATCAGCCGCGCGATCGCACGCTCCACGGTCGGGGCCTCGGTCAGCATCGGTGCGGGAACCTTCGCGGAATCGGAAGCGGCCCCGGCAACATGGCCGTTGCTGGAGCCCACATCCGACGATCGATCTGTCGCTGCTGCACTATCCAATGTGGATCAGCCCCCACCAAACTGCCGCAAGACCTCGTCGGCATCAAATCCCGAGTCGCCCACCTCGGGCATGCGTTCGATCTGATCGGATGTCAGGATCGACCGCACCCGCTCGATGAATCGCTCGTCGATCTCCTTGCGGGCCTCCTCGGCTTCGTCGGCCTCGGAGTTTTCACCCCCAAAGCCCCACCAGCCCTGCTCGCCCTCGGCCTGCTGGCTGTCGATCGCCTTGGCCCACCGCTCGTTCACCGGCGCGACCTCGCGCTGGTAGCTCGAACGGATGGCGTCCAAGCTCTCGCTTTGCGATGCCGACAAGTCATCGAGCTTGCCGGCGGCCTCGATCTGGCGCTCGGCCTTGCTCTGGCGGTATACGGTCGGCCACGAACGACGCTTGACCTCGCGATCCCACCTGGCCTGATTCTCGGCGGGCAGGATCTGCATGATCTGGCGAGCGTACCGGGCGTTGACGGCCTTGCCCTGGGTGCCCAACTCACGCAGGTCGGCCATCGCTTCCTGCATCTGCGTCATGGCTTCCGCATCGAAGCCCATGTTCTCGCTGTCTTCGTCCATGTCCCGCATGCGCTCCAGCCAGCCACGTGAGAACTCGGTCGATCGGTCGATCAAGCGTGCGTAGATAGGGTCGATCTCCGCCTCATAGGCGAGCAACGCCTCACGAGCCGCCTCATTGCCCGAAATCTCGACCTCACGGGCGATTTCGTGCAGGTCGAGCGTCCCCCCGCTCACCACGCTCATCTGGCTGGCCATCTCCACTTCCTCGCGACGGCGGGCACGCTCGACCCGGACAAACGCCTCCTGCTGCGCGGGCTCGATCGCGAGCATCTCGAGATCGTTAAAGAACGTCTCCTCCAGATCCTCCAACCGATCGATGAACCCCAGCATGATCTTGCCCATGGGCTTCATCATCTTCTGCCAGTCACCGGTCTTACTCGCATCTTCCTGGAGCGACCGCATCGCGTCCTCGATGGTGTCACTGGCCCGCTTGAACTTGTCGATGTAGTCGCGATGCAGCATCTCGGCGGTCTCACGCTGCAACTCGTCGAAGCCCAGGATGTCCGAGTACGTGCCCACTGATTCGCGGCTGATGGCGAACTGCATGGTGTCACCCATGCCCCCCATGCCGCCAAACTGGGCCATCGCCGGAGAGGCCAGGGTGCCCAATAAAGCACAAATCAAAATCCAAACAAAGCCCGCGCCCGTGCGACTGCTTCTCGCCAATGCTCGCATGATGCTCTTCCCCTGTTGCCCGGCCGGGTGCCACCCACGAATGGAGTGATCGGAACCCACGGAAACCCTTCCGAGACTAGCACTTATTTCGGGACTTCGCCCCTGAAGTTGCACGCCCCCGGGCAGAAGCAGACGCACTTCTCGTTCATTCTACGGCCTATCCACCGATCCGGATCGATCGACGGGTGCCCCCACTTGGGTTAAATCGCACCTCGTCGAACGACTCACTGGCCGCAGGAAGCTCGGCCAACTGGTCCTCGCTCAGGATCGCGGCCAGCTTCGCTTCCAGCCGCTCGTCGAGTTCCTTGACCGCCTTGCGGGCCTCGTCGCTCGGCGTGGGCTCCTGGCCGTCGATCATCACCATCACCCCGGGCGGCAGCGTGTTTTCCTTCTCACGTTCCTTCTCGGCGGCCACCCACCGGTCCCGGGCCGTCCCGACATCGCGGCCGTGCTGCTCGGTCACGGCGTCGAGCTGTTCCTTCTGCTCGGTGGTGAGGCTCTCAAGCGCGTTCGCCGCTTCCAGCCGCCGCTCGCCATCGGTCTGTCGGTACACGCGCGCGAACGACTTGCGGATCCACTCCTGTTCGATCGAGTTGTCCTCGATCGCGCCGCTCAGGTTGCGCACGGCTTGTTCGCTGGCCGACACGATCCGCGCGTCGATGGCCCGAAGGTCCTCGTACGGATCATCGCCGCCGCCGATCATGACGATGCCGCCCTGGAATCCTGCACCGCCGCCGATGTCCTCCGCCTTCCTCGCACGTTCCACCAGCAGCCCGTCCACCTGCACGGCCCAGCGGTCCAGCACCTCGGCCACGTCCTGCCGGGCATACACGGACTCGAACTGTGCCCGCACCAACTCGTCCAGATCCACGCGCGCCTGCGAGCGGGTGAGCGAGCCCATGTGCTGCCCGCGCCGGTGCAGCCGTTCGGCCTTGGGCCAGAGCGCTTCCTGGTCGCCCGTAAGCATGGCCCGAACGTCTTGCAGGAAGGTGCTCTCCAGCGCGTCGACCGAATCCTGGTACGAGCCGGTGACTTCTTTGATGCGCGTGAACATCTCCGAGAAGTCGCCCTCATCGGCCAGCTCGCGGGCGCTCTCGATGCTCTGCCGCATCGCGTCACCGAGCGCCTGCCGCTTGCCGGCGACCTCCTTAAAGAGTTCCATGGCGACCTCGCGCTGGAGCTCGTCGAGTTCCAGAACCTCGCCGATCCGTTCCACCCGATCTCGCGACAACGCACGGCCGCTTCCCGGCCCGGCCGGCGAGGCTGACGAGGTGACCACGACCGACTCGACCTGCTGCCCCAAAGCCGGGGCACCCATCGACAATCCCAGCCCAACAGCCGCCAGAACAAGTGTTGTCCGCATCGCGAGGCCTCCTGCACAACGCCAAGGGCGAACCGGCCCACACAGCCGGATCACAAAAACGGCGCGGCGTTCCATCCGTTCGGATGCGCCGCGCCGGCCATGCCGTCACCCCGCACAGTCTACCGAAATCCCCCGATTCAGAACTCGCGCTGTCGAGTCCGCTGGGGCTGCCGGTCGCCGCCACGCTGCCCGCGGGCCCGATCTCCACGGCCCTCGCCGTCCTCATCGGTACCAACGGCCGCGTCGAGCTTGGCGGCCTGCTCCTCGGTGAGCACGGCCTTCAGCTGCTCCACGGTCTTGTTGACCGCATCCCGCTTCTCGCGGAAGAGCTCTCGCGTGCCGTCCTCGTTGCCGCGTCGCCCCCCGCGCATCATGTCACGCAGGTTCATGTTGACCTCGTTGCTCTCGATGGTGTCGGCCAGCTTGCGGTTCACCTGGTCCATCCGGCGCGCGGTCGACTCGGCGATGCCGTTGATCTGCGATCGCTGGTCGTCGCTCAGGTCATCGAGCCCGCGCGCAGCCTCAATCGCCCGGTCGGCCCGGTTCTGGCGGTACACGGTGGGGAAGCTCGCCCGACGCACCGCGGTCTGCATCGCGGGCAGCTTTTCTTCGGGAATCACGGCTTGCAAGCGACGCGCAAAGTTGCGGTGGGTGTCACGCACCCGTACACTCGCGTCGCGAGCCTTCTCGAAATGGTCCTGCAGCGACTCAAAGTCCCGGTCGCGGAACATCTGCAGGCCCTCCTCAAACATCTCATTCCGTGCGATCAGCACGCGATCGAGAGCCAACTCGTAATCAGCCAGCACCATCGAGGCTTCCGAAGCCGGCTCGCCGTCGAGTTCCAGCGTGTCCACGATCTCGAACAGGTCCACACGCTCGCCGCTCATCAGCCCACGGGGCAGCGTCGTCGCGCGGCGGTGGGCCATCTCGACCCTGGGCCAAGCCTCGGCCTGCTCGGGCGTCAGCATCATCTGCAAGTCGCCCATGAGCTGGCTTTCGAGGGTCGCGGCACGCTCATTGGAGGCTTGGCTCAACTCTCGAGCGTTCTGGAAGGCCGAGCCATCACGCGTCTCCTCGAATTCCTGCCTGGCGTTCCGCATCGCCTCGCGGACCTCGTCCATCGAAGTTTGCACGCTGTCGATGTACTCCTCAAGCATGATCTGGGCGATCTCGCGCTGGTCGGCGTCCAACCCCAGGATGTCGGCGTAGTCCTCGAGTTGCTCGCGGTTAACCTGCGGCCCATCGGCACCGCCGAATCCGCCACCACCGCCAAACTGGCCAAACGCGGGCTGGACCACGGCAAGGGCCGACGCCACGCTCGCACACCCGATCAAAATCCTACTCATGAGGCTCGTCATCGTTGGTATCTCCAGTAGTGCAGGCGCACCGCGCCCTCGCGGCCTAACGCACGGGGCAATAAGAGTATTGCTGGCCCGCCGAGGTTCGGCCGGCTCGCAACCGACAAACCCGCCTCGTACAATCCCCTTCCAATGCTCCGAAAAGTCCTCCACAGCAAGATCCATATGGCCGCCGTCACCGCTGCCCGGCCCGATTATGTCGGCTCGATCACCATCGACCGCCGCCTGCTGCGGGCCACCGGCCTCCGCGCCAGCGACGCCGTCGAGATCGCGAACGCCACCAACGGCGAGCGCTTCGAGACCTATGTCTTCCTGGGCGACGACGGCGCCATCGAGGTCAACGGCGCCGCCGCCCTGCTGGTCAAGCCCGGCGACAAGCTGATCATCATGCACTACGCCTTCATGGACGAGGCCGAGTACAAAGCCCACCACCCCCAGGTGGCACTTGTGGGCGAAGGCAACGCCCTCGACCGCGTCGTCGCCTACGACCCCTGGCCCTAAGCGGGCTGCTCCGCGGGCGAACGAACGAGCGCCTCGTGCGCCGCCCAGAACTTCTCGAAGCTCGCCGAGATCGAGAACTTCTGCGCCCAAGGGATTCCCGCCGCCCCCATCGCCTGGCGCTTGTCGTGGTCGATCACCAGGTCGCCCACCGCATCCACCCACGCAGGCGTTTTGTGGCCGGGCAGCACCATGCCGGTTACGCCGTCGTCGACGACCTCCTTCGGCCCACCCTGATCCGCCACGATCACCGGAATGCCGCTGGCCTGGCTCTCGAGCACAACCTGCCCCAGCGTATCGGTCAGCGATGGAAACACGAACATGTCCGACGACGCGTACAGCGTTGCCAGTTCCGTCGCATGCTTGAAGCCCGGGAACACAACGCCGTGCCCGTGGAGCGTCGATTTCATATCATCGAGGTATGGCCCGCCACCCACGACCACCAGCCGCGCATCCACGCCCGCCGCCTTCGCACGCTCGCGCACCTGGGGCCAGATGCCCGTCAGCATCGGCAGGTTCTTCTCCGTGCTGATCCGCCCCACGTACAGCACCTTCACCGAATCTCGCGGCAGGCCATACTCGTCCCACACGCTCGCGTCCTTGTGCTTCGCATCGAAGTCATCGAGCTGGATGCCCGGCTCGAGCTTGGCCATGCGATCCCGCGAGAAGCCCAGCTTCTCGAGCGACTCCATGTACTGCTCGCTGCGAGAGAGGATCAGCTTGAACGGCTTGTAGAAGAACTTCATGTACTGGGCCGTCACCGCCCCATACATCTCGTCGTTAAACAGGTGGTCCATATACGCCGGGAAATCGGTGTGGTACACGCCCGCGATCGGGATGCCGCGCTTTTTGGCAAAGTCACGCCCCACCTTGCCCACCGACCCCGGCGTCGAGACATGAACCACGTCGGGCGCAAACTCCTCTGCGCGCCTCACCATCGCGCCCTTGGGCGGGATCACCATGTCCAGCTCGGCGTACTTGGGCATCTTCATTGCGAACTTGGGCGCGACGTTGTAGAAGCATGGGTCGTCGGGTACCTCGAACCGTGTCGACGTCGCGATCAGCAATTCGCATCCCGCCTTGAGCGACTCGTGCCCCATGTTGCGAATGAACCGGCTCACGCCATTCACATCGCCAAGCGTGTCGGTGAACAGCATCAGCCGCATCAGTCTCTCCAACCGAGCCGCGAGCGTAAGCTCGAGGCCTTAGATTGAAACGAACCCATCAGAAGGCCACGCGCTCACGCACGCGGCTCGGACAGAGCGAGGCCCATTCTCATCCCATCTTCTCGACAACCGCCTCACCAAACTCACTGCACTTCAGCAGCGTCGCTCCATCCATCAACCGCTCGAAGTCGTACGTCACCGTCTTCGCGCCGATGGCTCCCTCGACGCCCTTGATGACCAGGTCGGCCGCCTCCGTCCAGCCCATGTGGCGGAGCATCAGCTCGCCCGACAGAATCAGGCTGCCCGGGTTCACCTTGTCCTGGCCGGCGTACTTCGGGGCCGTGCCGTGCGTGGCCTCGAAGATCGCGTGCCCCGTGTCGTAGTTGATGTTCGCCCCCGGCGCGATGCCGATGCCGCCCACGCACGCCGCCAGCGCGTCGCTCACGTAATCGCCGTTCAGGTTCATCGTCGCGATCACCTCGTAGTCGGCCGGCCGCAACAGGATCTGCTGCAAAAACGCGTCGGCGATCACGTCCTTGATGACAATCTTCTCGCCGTTGGGCGCGGTGAACTCGTGCCACGGCCCGCCATCCAGCGGCTTGGCCCCAAAGTGCTCGGCCGCTACTTCGTAGCCCCACTTCATGAAGGCGCCCTCGGTAAACTTCATGATGTTGCCCTTGTGGACCAGCGTCACCGAGGGCCGGTCGTTGTCGATCGCGTACTGGATCGCCGCCCGCACAAGGCGCTCGGTGCCCTCCTGAGACACGGGCTTGAGCCCGATGCCCACCGAGTCGGGGAAGCGTACCTTCTTCCAGCGATCGGGAAAGGTCTTCGTAAAGCCTTCCTTGAACTTCGCGAGATCGTCGCTGCCCGCCTCGAACTCGATGCCCGCATAAATGTCCTCGGTGTTCTCACGGAAGATCACCATGTCCGTCGCGCCGGGGTTCTTCAGCGGGCTGGGCACGCCCGTAAACCAGCGCACGGGGCGCAGGCACGTGTACAAATCAAGCTGCTGCCTGAGCGCAACATTAATGGAACGAATCCCCCCACCTGTGGGGGTGGTCAGCGGGCCCTTGATGCCCACCAGGTACTCGCGAAACGCATCCAGCGTCGCGTCGGGCAGCCAGTCACCCGTCTTGTCGTGAGCCTTGCCACCGGCAAGCACCTCGTGCCAGTGGATCTTCCGCTCCCCGCCGTACGCCTTCTCAACCGCGGCATCGAACACCCGCACGGAAGCCGCCCAGATGTCCGGCCCGGTGCCATCGCCCTCGATAAACGGGATGATGACGTGGTTCGGGACATTCAAGCGACCATCGCTGGTCGTGATGGGCTCGGCAGTCGCGGGCATCGGCGTGTCTCCGGAGTCTGTAGGGCGGTCGAATCCTCCAGCATAGGAACCCCGCGACACCCGTTTTGTTCACTCGTACAGCTTCGCCAACTCTGACCAGAACCCCGGATAGGTCTTCCGAACACACCCAGGGTCGGCGATACTCACATTGGGCCGATGCAGCGCGATCAAAGACAACGCCATCGCCATCCGGTGATCGTCGTATGTATCGAAGACGACAGAAGGGGCCGAAGCCGACTGGTCGAGCCCGTTCGCGGGCGGCTCGATCCGCACCGCGCCGGCCTCGCCGTGCACGTCGAGTTCGACCTCCACGCCAACCTTGGCCAACTCGGTCTTGAGCGCATGCAATCGATCGGTCTCCTTGACCCGCAGCGTGTGCAGCCCGCGGAGCATCGAGGGCCCGTTCGCCATGCAGGCAAGCACAACCAAGGCCATCGCCGCGTCGGGCATGTCACCCATGTCGGCCATCACTGGCGATAACGCCGATGCCCCCCGCACCGCCAGGCTCGGCCCGTGCGGACCATCATCGGCCGACACCGACCTGGCTTCCGCTCCCATCCGCGCGAGCACCGACGGGAACAGCAGGTCGCCCTGCAATCCCGACTCATCAACGCCAGCTACTGTCACGCGCGCCCCAGGAACCGAGGCCGCAGCCGCCCAGAACACCGACGCCCCGCTCGCATCGGGCTCGATGTCCAACTCGAAACCGGCCGACAGCGTCCCGCCCCGAGAGGTCACCCTCATCACCCGCGAATCCGCCGACGACCGCACGGTGATGCCGAGTACGTCCAGCAGCCCCAGCGTCATGCGCACATACGATGCGCTCGTCGCCTCGCCATAGATCTCGACCGACAGCCCGCCCGGCAGGAAGGCACCAAGCAGCAGCACCGCCGACACAAACTGGCTCGACGGCAACTCATCAAAAACCACCTGGCCGCACTCGGGCAAGCTGGCCGGCGGCGTCACACGGATGGGCGGGCGGCCCGGCTCGCCAAGGCTCTCGATCTTGGCTCCGAGATCACCCAGGGCGCTGGCAAGCTCGCCAATAGGCCGCTGGCACATACGCTCGTTGCCAGTGATGACGACCGGGACGGGCGACAACACGCACGCCGCCGCAAGGAACCGTACCGCCGTCCCGGCGTTCTCCAGATCGAGCGTGACCTCGCCACCGCTCGTGGGCTTCCACCGACCGCCGACGCCGCGCACGCGGATGGTCGTCCCATCCACCTCAACGCCGGCACCGAGCGCGCCCAGTGCCCCGGCCATCACGCGTGTGTCGACCGCATCGGTCAGTGCGCCACGCAGTTCGCATCCCCCGCCCGCCAAGGAAGCCAGCAGCAACGCCCGATTGGTCAGGCTCTTGCTGCCCGGCGGTCGGAGCGTGACATCGAACGGGCTCTGGCCACGGATCGAACGCAGCGTCGGCACCGGCAACGGATCAACGAGTGCGTCGAGCGGCGATGCCAACTGTCCGGCCAGTTGCTCCGCGGTGATCTGTTGGGCATGATCGGGCATGTGGGCTCGCCTCGTCTCCGCTGCGAGCATTACGCCCCGCCGTCGGCATCCGTGTCGTCACCAGCCGTACGAAATACGGCCACGACGTCCGTAATCGGCACCACGAACAGCCGGTTATCGCCCTCGAAGTCGACCGGGATCGCCTTGCCGGGGTGAAACAGCACCCGTTGGTACTGCCGCACCGGGTAGTCCTCGTCGCCGGCCACCTGGCTCGAGATCGCCACGACCCGACCGGTCAGCGTGGGAATCTCCATCTTATCGGGCAGGTGCAGGCCGGCCTTGGTCTGCTTCTTGTCCTCGTCCTTGCGGATGAGCACGCGAGCGCCGATCGGTTCGACCGTCTCGATCCGTTTGGCCGAACGAGCCTGCGCCATCCAATCCGCTCCTTCCAAGTACCAAGGCCTCCTACGGCCCGCACGTTCGTGTGAGGTTGACCAGTCTTGCGACCGCTATCCTAGCTCCGCCCGTGCATCCCACCGACAGCCCCTCGAGAGATCGACCACATGCACAACCAACTACTGGCCTTCATCAGAGACGTGCCCGACTTCCCAAAGCCCGGCATCGTGTTTAAGGACTTCACCCCGCTCCTGGCCGATCCCGCCGCGCTCGCGCTCGCCGTCGAGCTCATGGTCAACCCCTTCCGAGGCCAGGGTGTTGACCTGGTCCTGGGGGCGGAGTCTCGCGGCTTCATCTTTGGCACCGCGATCGCGCAAGCCCTGTCGGCTGGATTCGTGCCGATCCGAAAGGCCGGCAAGCTGCCCCGCCCAGTCCATCATGTGGAATACGAGCTCGAGTACGGATCTGATCGTCTCGAGATCCACGCGGGCGATGTCCCCGCAGATAGCCGGGTGCTGATTGTCGACGATCTCCTGGCGACCGGCGGCACGCTCCGTGCGTCGGCAGAGTTGACCGCGATGGCGGGGGCACGGGTTATCGGCGCGACCGTCCTCATCGAGTTGGCCGCCTTGGCGGGCAGAGCCAAGCTACCTTCT
This sequence comes from Phycisphaera sp., assembly GCA_025916675.1. Taxonomy (NCBI): domain Bacteria; kingdom Pseudomonadati; phylum Planctomycetota; class Phycisphaerae; order Phycisphaerales; family Phycisphaeraceae; genus Phycisphaera; species Phycisphaera sp. Next base: position 2,227,505 of record CP098402.1, on the reverse strand, counting down.
ATTGACCCGCTCCATGCGGTCCTGAAGCTCTGAGCCCACGATCGACAAGTAGTTGAGTGGCAAGCGATTGCGCTGCACACAAAAAACACGACCCCGATTCTCATCGGGGTCGTGCCAATCAAATCAATCTGCGTCCGTCAGGCCGTATTAGCGGCGGCGACGGGCGGCGGCCAGGCCGCCGAGGCCCAGCAGGGCCAGGCTGGCGGGGGCGGGAACCACGGTGATCGTGGCGGCGCCCTCGCGGATGTCGGCCAGACGGCTCTCGCTGAGCGAGCTACCGCGATCGACGTAGACGTCGAAGCGGCTGGTTTGCGTGCTCAGGTCGACAACACCCTCATCGCCGGTGGCCGAAGCGGTGTAGGTGGCGCTCCAGAACGCGATGGGGTTGCTGGAGTCGGCGTAGATGCCGGCGGGGGGGAAGTTCAGCTGGCCGGCGATGATGCCGTCCACGCCGGTGGCCGAGCCAGCGCCACCGCTGGTGCCGGGGCCGTTCATGGGGGCGATCAGAGCGATATCGCTCCAGCCGGTCGAGCCGACCGAGCTAATGAAGTTAGTACCGACGCCGGCGACGGCGTAGTCGGTACCGCCGTAGCCGGCGCTCAGGGTAACCATGGTGCTCTCACCCGGGTTCAGGGTGGGGTTGGCAACATCGATGTTAATGGACTGGGCGGCGGCAGCAGCGGCCACACCAGCAACGGCGAGAATAGCAGCAGTCTTCATCTGGATCTCTCCTCTTGAGCTCAAGAAACCTTGTCTCGTGTGTGTAAACAGCAATTCTTCGATCCATGGCTTGCTGACCGGTTGGATCGATTCAGTGAAATTCTAACCGAATCGCCAGCAGCGTGCAAGCCAAAGTGGTCAGCTCTGCACACTAATCAGATAGACTGGAACGATAATAGTCCTATAATAATTGCATGCAACCTGCTAATTTGCATTTTGATTGTCATCTACAAGCAGCTTCAGGTTGAACCTGCACACAAAAAACACGACCCCGATTCTCATCGGGGTCGTGCCAATCAAATCAATCTGCGTCCGTCAGGCCGTATTAGCGGCGGCGACGGGCGGCGGCCAGGCCGCCGAGGCCCAGCAGGGCCAGGCTGGCGGGGGCGGGAACCACGGTGATCGTGGCGGCGCCCTCGCGGATGTCGGCCAGACGGCTCTCGCTGAGCGAGCTACCGCGATCGACGTAGACGTCGAAGCGGCTGGTTTGCGTGCTCAGGTCGACAACACCCTCATCGCCGGTGGCCGAAGCGGTGTAGGTGGCGCTCCAGAACGCGATGGGGTTGCTGGAGTCGGCGTAGATGCCGGCGGGGGGGAAGTTCAGCTGGCCGGCGATGATGCCGTCCACGCCGGTGGCCGAGCCAGCGCCACCGCTGGTGCCGGGGCCGTTCATGGGGGCGATCAGAGCGATATCGCTCCAGCCGGTCGAGCCGACCGAGCTAATGAAGTTAGTACCGACGCCGGCGACGGCGTAGTCGGTACCGCCGTAGCCGGCGCTCAGGGTAACCATGGTGCTCTCACCCGGGTTCAGGGTGGGGTTGGCAACATCGATGTTAATGGACTGGGCGGCGGCAGCAGCGGCCACACCAGCAACGGCGAGAATAGCAGCAGTCTTCATCTTGGTCTCTCCTCTTGAGCTCAAGAAACCTTGTTCGGTTCGTTTCGATTCACACAACAACAGTTCGTCGATCCAAGACTTGCTGACCCGTGGATCGACATCCAGAGTGTAACCGAAGTCAACGGTGCCGACAAGCCATTTTGCACGCTATGTTCACTCAAATGTGCCGATCGTGACGATAAATAGACCGATAATCATCTTGATTGCCCCAATATGTAAGAAATGTGTTAGGTAAATTGCCGTCGGCACGCAATACAAGACTCTGCAAATGCGTGATTTAGACCGAAGGGCGATAGCGACAGCACACGCGATAAAAAACGCGATCCCAACTCTCGTTGGGATCGCGTTAATTTAGTCAAAGACTGGTCGCAGGTGCCGTTTTAGCGGCGGCGACGGGCGGCGGCCAGGCCGCCGAGGCCCAGCAGGGCCAAGCTGGCGGGGGCGGGAACCACGGTGATCGTGGCGGCACCCTCGGTCAGGTCGCCCAGACGGCTCTCGCTGGTCGAGCTCATCATGTCGATGTACACATCGAAGCGGCTGGTATCGGTGCTCAGGTCGATCACACCCTCGGCCGAAGCGGTGTAGGTGGCGCTCCAGAACGCGATGGGGTTGCTCGAGTCGGCGTAGATGCCGGCGGGCGGGAAGTTCAGCTGGCCGGCGAGCACGCCGTCCACACCGGTGGCCGAGCCAGCGCCAGCGCTGGTGCCGGGGCCGTCCATGGGGGCGACCAGAGCGATGTCGCTCCAGCCGTCCGAGCCAACCGAGCTAATGAAGTTGGTGGCGATACCGGCGACGGCGAAGTCGGCGGAATCGAAGCCGGCGGTCAGGGTGACCGTGGTGCTCTCACCGGGAGCCAGGGTGGCATCGGCAACATCGATGTTAATGGACTGGGCGCTGGCGGCAGCGGCAACACCGGCGACGGCGACGAGGGCAAAAGCCTTCTTCATATCTACATCTCCTCACGCGACCGGGGCCGTGTGCCCCGAAAGCCTTGGTTCATCAGTCGTCTGCTTGCGACCTATTCACCAACAACCTACCACCGATCCCAAATCACGCCAGCAATCAGCACGCATTTTTTTGCGTAGTACCCACTGTTCGTCCCAGCTCGCGAGTTGATACGTCCTATAAATACGGATTACCCCTATCAGATACGCGCCAGGCCATTATTTCAAACACAAACCAAATCTCCTTCGACTCGATCCACCGGGGTGCCCAGCATCGTTGCAACCGCTCGCTGATAGATGCCAACCTGGCCTCGCCCTGCCTCATCAATGGCCCCGGTCTTGAAGTCGACGACCAGGCACCGCTCGATCGTTCCCGCCCGCCGGCCCACCACGAGCCGATCGACCCGTCCATGGATCAACGCTGGCTTGCCCTCGAGTTCGACCGCAACGGCTAGGGCACGCTCTCGATCAACGCTCAGGTCCAGGCCTTCTGCCCATCGCTCGGCGATTCCACCCCTTGAGAGCACCCCGGCGAGCTGGCCCGAAGCGAGTGCCGCGCTGATGCGTGCCGCCGCTTCCTTCGTATTGGGGCCATGCTCTCGGACCCAGGCCATCGGATCTTCGGGCATGTCTTCAAGCCACTCGACCGCCTCGAGCAGCCGATGGACCTCGGTACCCAGATCTGCTGCGGGATTGTCCGCTGCCAGCAGGCCGGCAACGCCCTGCCGATCCCCCAAGCTCGAGGGTTGGACCATCGCCACGCGCCACGGCTCACGGGCATGGGCCCACTTCGGCGACACCGCGTCAGGCGAGGCCCATGCGGGTGTGGGTTGCCGGGTTGGCTCGGTTCTATCTTGATGGTCCCCGGCTGGATGGTCCTGAGCAAGCCGCTGGCCGTGCCCCGACTCGTTCTCGGTCCCGCTCGCCCCAAGCCCGGCCCAGGCCACCGCCCCGAGCCCCCTCTTGGATGGGCGTACGAGCAGTTCCAGATGCGTCTTGGCTCGCGTCATGCCTACGTATAGGAGGCAGAGCTCTTCGTACGCGGCCCGCTCGCGCCAACGCTCGTACATCTGGCTCAGCACCGAGCTGTGCTCACGGAGTTCCTTGGTCCCCGCCAGGCTCATCCGTGTTGGCGGTGCTGCGGGGTCGAGGGCTTCCTGTCCTGTCGCATCGGCCAGGAACGACGGGCTCCGTGCCGCGAGCGGTCGATCGAGATCGGTAAGGACCACCGCGTCGAATTGCAGGCCCTTGGCCCCGTGCAGCGTGAGCACCCGCACCACGCCGCTTCTTCGTGGTTGCACCCGGCTTGCCCTGGCAGATTCGATGAAGTCATCGACACCGGCCCACTCGGCCCCGTCGGCTTCGTACGCCTCGGCTTGCGAGACGAGGTCCAACAGCCGCGCTCGACCCCGAGCATTGGCACCGGCGTTCGCCTTCATCGCCAGCCACTCGACCGTACGCGCCAGCCCATGCTCGAACAGCCGGCCGCCCAACGCGTGGGACAGCGCACCCGCCCCGGCTCGATCATCCAACCGTTCGAACCCCAGCTCGACCCCCAGCGGGCCGGTCGCCACCGCGAATCGCGCCGGCCCATCACCGGGGTGCTCGGCCAGGTGCAAGGCCGCGAGCACGGCCTCGACCGCCGGATGATCGCACGGGCTAGCCGAAGCGTCGGATACCGCTGGAACGTTGCGCGACGCGAGTGCTGAGACGAGGGTGCCGATTGGCCTCTGCCGGCGCACGAGCACGGCGATGTCCGCCCCGGGCCGCTGGGTGTGCAACCGAGCCACACGGTCGGCGACGAATTCCATCGCTTCGGTTTCGCTCTCGGGGTCTTCGATCGCCGCGTCGATGTCGACCAGGTTCACCAAGGAGGGCGACTCCACCGCCGACTCGTGGACCCGGAACTCATCGGTGAACCGTTGCGCCGCGGCGGCGTGGTCGGTGAGTGCTTCGTTCGTGGCCAGTGAACCAAACAGCGTGTTGACCGCCTCCACGATCGCCGGCGCACATCGATACGTCTTCGAGAGCGTGTCGCTTCGCATCTGCGGCCACCGAACGGCGACGTGGGGCAGCAACTCGGCCTGCGCATTGCGCCAGCTGTACAACGACTGCTTGACGTCGCCGACCACGAACACCGAGCGCGGCCGCTCACCGCCGGCCACGGCCTCGTCGATGAGCGGCTCGAGCACGCGCCACTGGTCGATCGAGGTGTCCTGGAACTCGTCGAGCAGCACGTGGTCGTACTGGGCGTCGAGCCGATAGGCGACCTGCTGGCTCTCTAGATCGGTCTCGGCCAACGCCCGCCAGAGGTCGCCCAGCGAATACGCTCGGCGTTCTTGGCGCACGAGGTCGTCCAGCTCGACCGCCCGCTTCAACAACGAGCCGGCGGCGAGGTTCCGCGTGTGCAGGGCTTCGAGCTCGGCTCGGATTGCGCCGTGCAGGATGGTCTGGAGTTCGGGGATCCACGCCTCGGGGATATCGATCTTGTAATACGTGGGAGACGTGCTCCCCGAATCGGCGAGCATCTTCTTTGTCAACAAGGTCGCAAACTGATTCCCCGTGATGCAGGCCGAGATCGAATCCACCGCCTTGGCGAAGTTCTGGTTGGGCAAGCCCTTCTTGGTCGTCGGGCCGGGGAGTGATCGCAGCCGCTCTGCGGCGGCATGGACTTCTTCGAGGCTCGGGCCGTGTCCGATCTCGGGATCCAGACACCGCCACGCGTCATCGCTCGCCCGCCGCAGTTCCTGGCCCGAGTCTCGGAGCAGATCGGCGAGCCTGGCATCGCCCCTCGCGTTCCCGTCGCTACCCGTGAGCGTCCGAATCGGCTCGCGATCCTCGGCGGTCGGGAGTTCGGCGAGCACGCGCTCGACGACCTCGGCGCGAAGCTGCCGCTCGAGGTGATCGAACGCCTGCCGCCAGGGCGCCGCCAGGCCAAGCTCGGGTGCGAGCGAGCGGGCGAGGGTCTGCGCGAGGCTATCCAGCGTGCCGATGCGGACGCGATGGATGCCACGGGACAGCCGTTTCAGAACGTCCAGCCATCCCGCGGCGTCGAGCGTGGTGCCGGTGTGCGCCGAGAGCTCGGCGGCAGCCCCCTCTTCGCCAGCTGCCTTCGCGATGCGCGACAGCAGCCGTTCGCGGATCTCGCCAGCCGCTTTGCGCGTGAATGTAGCCGCGAGGATGCGTTCCACCGGCACGCCACGAGCCAGCAGCCCGGCCATGCGGTTGGTGAGCGCGAACGTCTTGCCGGTGCCCGCCGAGGCCATGACGACCTCGAACGAATCTCGCAGCGCAGGGTGATCGCTCACGAGCCACCTCCCGCCGGCGGCGCCACGTGCTCGGGATCCAGCAGCATGCCCACACCGGCCAGTCGCGCGTGTGGTCCCTCGTACCTGGGCTTGCCGATGTCGGCCATCGCCCCGACACCCGTGCGTACGCGACGGGCGATGTCCGCCGCGCAGTGCTGGGCGTCGAGAACGTCGTCGTGCTCCCAACAGGCTTCCAGGACCTTGGCCTCCGAGCCCGCGAGCGTGATGTAGCCAAGCGTGGGTGGGTGCTCGAGCTCGTACACCCGGGCTACCGGCTGCGCGAGCACCTCGTACAGGGGCAGTTGCAGATCGATCCACGATCCGTCACGCCGCCTGTGGGTCTGCTTCGGAGACCTGCCCGTGTCGGCAGTCTTGTAGTCGAGCAGCGCCAGCTTGCGATCCCGTTCGTGCCAATCGATCCGATCGATGGCGCCGCGGAGCGACACGCCCGTATCACCCAGCAAGGGGTGTTCGGCCGGGCTCCACTCGACCTCGATGGTGCGCCACCCCGCGAGCCTGCGATCGGCTTCCACCGCGGCGTACGCCGCCAGCCGGCGTTCGGCCGCGTCGATCTGCGCGAGCGTGGTAGCGCTCCGTTCCTGCCCGGTGAGTTGCTCGGTTGCTTCCCACAACCCGGCGTGCATGAGTTGGCGGATCTTGCTCTGGTCGGTGATGTTCCGCGTGCCGGGTTCGAGGGCGAACCGGCGGAGCGCCTCGTGGAGCAGCGTGCCAAAGGTATTGGCTTCGAGCCTGGCGATGAGCGACGGGGGCTCGACCTCGCGCAGCTTCAGGGCGTGGCGCAGATAGAATAGGTACGGGCTTTCGAGGTATGTCCTGAAGCTCGTCACGGCCATGCTGTCGATCACCGGTGCTTCGCGCAACACGCCCACCCGATACTGGCACGCATCAAGTTCGGGCTCGGCTGGCGGCGTCTCGAACGCCGAACGCACACGCTCCAGCACGCGCGCGGGCCCATCGCCCGAGCCCCGCAGCAGCAACGTGCTGGGCAGCAGCGGTTCGGCCGAGGTGTCGACCGTGCCCAGCACGAATCGCACGCGGCGCGTGCCTCGAAGGAGTGTCGCCAGGCTGGCCGCATCTCGTGCGAGCTTGCGTGATTCTCCGGGCAACCCAAGCGATCTGCGGAGGCTCTCGGTCAGCAGCGGCCCGGGCGTGCTCGCGCCGGGCAGGGCCGAGTGGTGTGCGCCCATCACCACCAGCGCGGGTGATGGATCGAGCGGCAGTTCGAGCCAGCCCAAGACGTCCACGTCCTCGCCGCCCGGCTCGCCGGGGGTGCCGCGTTGGGCGAGTTGAGATAGGACCAGCGAGATCGCCTCGTGTGCGGGCACCCGGCTCGCATCAATCGGTCCGGGGAGTGCCGCGAGCGTGCGGAGTTGTTGGCCGATGGCCTCGACGGCGGCGATCGAAGCCGGGCCCAGCCCTTGCTGTGCCGGTTCGAGCAACGCAACGAGGGCCGACTCGATCTCCGGGGCCCATTCTCGGAGCGTCCGCGCCCTGCCACGCAGCGGTTTGATGGCCCCAGCCAGCGCCCGACGCGCATGGATGACGATGCGGCGCGCACGCTTTGCCCGTTCGTGACCCTCGGGGAGCGTGCCGAACGCCGAAGCTGGCAGCGCCGCCGCCTCATAGTCGTCCAGCGCGCGGGGCAGTTGCAGGAACCGCTGGTCGTGTTCGGCGAGCGAGGCCACCACCATCGGGCAACGCAGCACGCGGGCCATCGCCGCGAAGCTCCGTTCGCGCAGGAGCAAGCCAATATCGCCGAGCAACTGTCCGGGGCCAGACGCCGCAGCCGGAACACCCCAGGCGACATGCACGCTCAGGCCATGCCCGCCGGCTGCCCGCCGAACCGCACCGGCGAGCGACTCGTCGGCAGTACCGATCGCGCTGGTATCCAGGTCTGCTGCCGCTCGCACGGCCATCGCGCCCTGTTCCTCGGGCCCGCCGGTGACGAACACATCTCGCGGGTCGACATCGATCTCCACGTTATGCCAGTACGTCTCATCCACAACGCCGTCGTCGTGCAACCCCGAATCGAGCGCTACCAGCGCGTGGACCTCGCACGTGGCGCGTCGCAACAGCGAACGCGCGAGGTTGGTCATGTCAACGCAACCCAACAGGACAACGGCGTCGAGCCCCATGCCGAGGCTGGCTTCTGTGTCGATCGCGTGCAATGACGGATCGGCCAGCCCCGATTGCGCGAGCAAAGCCTCGTAGCCCGCCTGCAACGCCGCCATCGCGTGCCACCGCTCGGGCTCCTCGAGCGGCGGCAGTTCGGCCCCGGCCACGTCGGCGCATCGCAGGCCGCCTCGCGCGAGTTCCTCGGCGGCCTGCGCGAGTTCCTCGGCCCACCTCGCCGGATCATTCGCGTTGGGCAGCACCGCCCGAAGGGCCTCCCGCGGTGCGCCATTCAACACAACCCGCCACGCCAGCGTGCGGTGGACCTCACCAGCCGGCAATGCCGCAGGCGCCAGCGTCTCGGCCAATCGGCCGGCGGTCACGGTCTGCGGAGGCCAGAACGCCAGCCCGCGATCCTGGCAGGCCCGCGCGAGCAGGGTGATGAGCACACGCCCCGCCCGGGCACCCGGCGTGGCGACCAGCGTCTTGGAGAGATCCAGGGCACCCTCGCCCGCCCGGCCAAGCAACCACTCGACCGCGGCCCCCATTGGGGTCATCGAGGGGTCGAGCCGGTGGGTCTTCATGATCACCCCTTCCGTGGGACTCGGCCCAGCCGCTCGGGCCGCGAGCAGGCATAGTGTAGACCGAGCGATGTCCAAAACCCAAACAAAACCTGGGTCGACCCTCGACCGCCTCCGCGGCTGGTTCGCCGATCGCGGCTGGCAACCCCACGCCTTCCAGGAGGAATCGTGGGCCCTCCTCGCCGAGGGTCGGAGCGGCCTGATCCTCGTCCCAACGGGTTCGGGGAAGACCTATGCCGCCTATCTCGGCCCTCTTGCGGAGCTGGCCGACGCCGGTGCCAAGCCCCGCGGCCTCTCCATCTTATATATAAGCCCGCTTCGCGCTCTGTCCCGGGATATCGAGCAGGCCCTACGAGCCCCAATCGAGGCGTTGGACCTGCCCTATTCGGTCGAGAGCCGCACCGGCGACACGTCGAGCACGATCCGCAGCCGCCAGAGACGAAGCCTGCCGAGCGTGCTGGTCACCACGCCCGAATCGTTGTGCCTGCTGCTGACGCAGGAGGGGGCCCTCGAAAAGTTCTCGGACCTTCAATCGATCGTTGTTGACGAGTGGCACGAGCTGCTCAGCAGCAAGCGCGGAAGCCAGGTCGAGCTCGCCCTGGCGCGGCTGCGGAAGTTCGCTCCCGGAGTGCGAACCTGGGGCCTGAGCGCGACCATCTCCAACGCGCCCGAGGCTGCGGCCGCGCTCGTCGGCACCGGAGCCGAGCCAGCCGTCGTCCGCGCCCCCATCGATCGCCCGGTCATCGTCGAGTCACTCCGCCCGACCAATGTCCGCCGCTTCCCCTGGGCCGGCCACATGGGCCTGGCCATGCTCGACGAGGTGCTGAGCTACCTCGACCCTTCGAAGCCGACGCTCCTGTTCACCAACACGCGTTCGCAGGCCGAGAAGTGGTACCACGCGATCGCGATCAAGCGGCCGGAGTGGGAGGGCCGCATCGCGCTGCACCACGGCTCGATCGATCGCGAAGAGCGTGAGCGCGTCGAGCTTGGCGTCAAGGCCGGCGGCATCGGCATCGTGGTGTGTACGAGCTCGCTCGACCTGGGCGTCGACTTCGCGCCCGTCGAGCGGGTGGTGCAGATCGGCTCACCAAAGGGCGTGGCGCGGATCATGCAACGGGCCGGCCGCGCGCGGCACCGGCCCGGCGAGCCGTGCGAGATCACGTGCGTGCCCACCAATGCGCTCGAGTTGCTCGAGATCGCCGCGGTCCGCGAGGCTATCGATGCCGGTGCCGTCGAGCCGCGCGATCCGGTAAACCAGCCGCTCGACGTGCTGGCCCAGCACATGGTCACGGTGGCACTCGGGGGCGGGTTTGTTGCCGATGAACTGTTCGATGAAGTCCGCACGGCGTGGTCGTTCCGGTACCTTTCGCGCGAGGCGTTCGATTGGACATTGCTGCTGGTCACCCAGGGCGGCACGACGCTGAGCGCCTACGAACGCTTCCACAAGGTGGAATTGGTGGAGGGTGTGTACCGCGTGCCCAATAAGCGTGTCGCGCAGTTGCATCGGCTGAATGTCGGCACGATTACCGGGCCAAGCACCATCGAGATGCGGTTCGTGAATGGTCGCAGCCTGGGCCACGTCGAGGACAGCTTCGTTGGGCGCTTGCGAGAGGGCCAGCACTTCACGTTCGCCGGCCAGGTGCTTCGGTTCGTTGGCGTGCAAGCCGATGTTGCGCTGGTGCGGCGCGGCTCGAAGAAGACGAACCTCACGCCCATCTGGGGGGGCACGAGGCTACCGATCAGCGAGAGTTTATCGCGGGCGGTCCGCAAATCGTTGGAGGATTCTGCGCACGCCGTCGAGACGGGCGACGCGGACGGGTTGCCAAACGAACTGGAAGCGTTCCTGCCGGTGGTTGCGTCGCAGTCGCGTCGATCGATTGTTCCCGCGGCCGATGAGGTGCTGTTCGAGATGTACTCCGGCCGCGACGGCCACCGGCTGTTCGCGTATCCGTTCGAGGGCCGGCTGGTTCATAGCGGTATCAGCGCGCTGCTTTCGCTCCGGCTTGGCCGAATCACGCCGGCGACGTTCACCACGACGTTCAACGACTACGGCTTCGAGTTGCTATGCCCCGAACCGTTCGCGTTCGAGGACTATCTGACGCCCGAGCTGTTTTCGCGAGGGAACCTGGTCGAGGATGCCCTGGAGAGCGTCAACACGGCCGAACTGGCGCGTCTCCAGTTCCGCGAGGTCGCGCGGGTGTCGGGGCTGGTGTTCCAGGGGTACCCCGGCAGCCGAAATCGTGCCGCGGGCAAGCACCTCCAGGCGTCGAGTGGGCTGATCTACGACGTGCTCCGCGAGTTCGACCCGGATCACCTGCTGCTCACGCAAGCCAGGCGTGAGGTGCTCGAAAACCAGTTCGAGCAAGGCCGCTTGGCCGCCGCGCTCGATCGGATCGCGGCGAGCCGGTTTCGAGTTGTCACGATCGAGAAGCCCAGCCCGCTCGCGCTCCCGCTCATGATCGAGCGGATCGGCAGCCACACCATGTCGAGCGAAGACGTCGAGGCCCGCCTGGCTCGCATGCAGGCGGAGATGCAGGCCGAATCATGAGCGTGGTGATCGGGGACGTCACAGTGACGATGGCGGGCCACGAGCTGTGGCTGTTGCCCGAGCGTGCGGTGTATTGGCCAAGCCATCGATGGTTGTTCGTGGCCGATACGCACTGGGGCAAGTGCCAGGCGTTCCGAGACGCGGGCAGCGCGTTGCCCGTGGGTCCATTGCAGGCCGACCTTGATCGCTTGTGCGCCGTGGCGAGGCGGGTCGAGGCCGAACGCGTGGTGGTTCTGGGTGACTTGGTCCACAACCGTTCGTCTCTGGCCGGAGGCATGGACGATCTGATCCAGAAGTGGCGGCCATCGTTGCCGTGTGATTTGGCCCTCGTCCCCGGAAATCACGATCGGGTCGTCACCAGCCCTCGCGCCTCGGGCTTGCTCGAGCGGTGGGGCATCGTATCGCTCCCGCCCATCGTCGATATCGGTGGCCTGAAGCTGTCCCATGAGCCTCCAGTCGCGGCATCGAGTGCCACGCTCTGCGGCCATGTCCATCCCGCGGTGCGCATGCGTGGCCGTGCCGAATCGATGAAGCTGCCCTGCTTCTGGCACAGCGTGGAATTCCAAGCATTGGTGCTGCCCGCATTCTCGAGCTTTGTTGATGGGGCAATCGTGAAGGTCAGTCCGGGAGACGCGCGATGGGCGACGGCTGGTTCTCGCGTAATCCGGGTGTAGGGGCAGTGGTTTGGGTTGTGAGCAGGTCTTGCAACTCATTGGCGAGTCGGTCCGCGCCAGATGTCAGCATGGCTAGGTGTTCAACGTCGAGCACACGGATATCAACGGGCCCACGAAGGGCCCGTCCGAGTCCGTTTGTTGCCGCGCGACGGACCGGGCGTACGTGCTTCCATGCCGGGCCGGATCGTATGAGCGTGGTCGGGATATCCAATGTTGGCGGCGACCACCGAACAAGCTGGCCGTGAATGCTCTGCCATGCTGCTCGGCTGGCTTCCGCGGCGTGGGCGTCGCCGCTGGCGTGTTGCGCCTTGGCCTTGTGCGTGGGTATTCTGGGTCTGCCAAACTGCCGGACTCGCGCGTTGATCTTGCCCAGATACCACGCGGGTGTGCGACTGAGATATGGCGGCGCGTACGCGTCGAGCAGCACGACCCGGTCGATCGTGTGGCCGAGCTGGGCGAGCTTGTTGGCCATGTCGAGCGCCACCAACCCGCCGAGTGAATAACCCATGATGGTCAGTGGGCCGCGTCGTTCGTTCGTGATGGCGTACGAGTGCGTGAGCGCGGTGAACCGAGCAAAAAAACGCTTGGGGTCGAACGTTGTCGCTTCGCCCAGCGCGATCGTGGCCAGGTCAAAGGCGAGCATGTCCATCGCGGGCGTACCGTTCTTGTCCAGCTCTGACCAGAACCGATAGAAATCGATCGCACGACCGGCAGAACCCGGGATCGCGACGCACCATGGTGTGTCCGATCGACATTCGCCGGCATCGGTTGTGGAGAATTCGGCAAACGGATGCTCGATGTCGTCGCGAATGCTCTGCACCAACCCATCAAAGGTGGGGCGGCGGAGGAACTGGTTCAGCATCAACTTCCGGCCAAGACGCTTGTGGATAGCCGCGGCCATCCGCATCGCGAGAAGGCTTGTTCCGCCGCCATGGAAGAAGTTGCTGTTCTTGTCCGGGTGAACACCTAAAAGGTCGTGCCAGAGGTGGGCGAGCTCGTGCCGTTCGTGGATCGAACCGATTGGTTCGGTGGTGTTGCTCGTCGCGATTGATGCTCGCGGCGTGGAGGTGTCTGGGCTTGTCGAGCGATCGAGCAGGATATCAACGATGCGCGATGAGAGCTGGTCGAGCGATTCGGTTGTGAAGTGGGACTGCGATGCTTCGAGCCATACGCGCAGCCCGGCCGATCGCCGTTCCACATGCAGGCACAATCCGAAACGAGCAGCAGAGACGCCTATATCGATTGGCACCGCCGTGGTCTCACCCAACGGGCGGGGCGCGTCGTCGATGTGGCGATAGGTGAGCCCGAAGCGCGTCGCATCGTCCGCGCGCGCCGAATCGGACCCGCGGACGACATCGATCAGCGACTCGAGTGGCAGGGTGTTGCTCTCCTGGGCGGCGAGCATCTGCTGGTGCAGGGTGTGCGTTACCGAGGCGAAGTCCTCACCGGCGGCTTCGATCAACCGCATGTCGAGGCAGCAGCCAACAACACGCTGGAGTGTGTCGCTGGGGCGGCGGGCGAAGGGCGACATGATCCACCGTCCTGGTGGGCCGTAGCGCTCGCGGAGCGCGATGCCGAGTGCGGCCGCGGCCAGAGCGGCCGGGCCCACGCCAAGTTGTGCGGCACGAGTGTCCAGCGCCTCGGTCGTCAACGCCGGATCAGAAATCAGGTGATTCAAGCCGGGCTGCGGGCCCGCGGGCGGCAGATCGGCGGTGGGGGGGTGGCCGCGGGCGATGCGCTCTGCGAGATCTGAGGCCAAGTTATCGCTGCGCATCATGCTCTCGGCGCGCACAAAGGTGGTGTATGGCTGGGCAGCGGGCAATGGCGCACCGGCAAGCAACTTGTCGAGTTCATCGGTGATGATGTCGAGCGACCACTCGTCGATGGCGGCGTGGTGGAACACCATGAGCACGAGTTGCGAGCCATCGCTCACGTCCCAGACGTGCATGCGTGCTGGTGGGTCATCGGGGCCGATGGTGCGGAGCGCGGCGGCGCGGACGGACGGATCGCCACCGTCTGGCGCGGCGAGGCGGTCGTGTTCGGCGTGGAACACATCGGCCCGGTGTGGATCGTGTTCGGCGAGCATCGGGCCGGTGTCGGTGAAGGCGACGCTGGTGCGTAGGGCGTCGTGTCGGTCGAGCAGCGCGAGCCACGCCGCGCGGAGGCGATCGGTGTCCATGGCGGTGGACAGGTGCCACGCGTGATGCACGAGCATGGCACCGGCCGTGGCGTCGCGGGCGTGCTCGAGGCTGGCACGGCGTCGGATGTCGCCAACGGGATCGATTGCGTTATCGGAGCGTTCGTCGCTGGCGGGTGGTAACTCGTCGACCAAGTCAGCGATGCTTGCGATCGTCTGCCGGCGGAGGATCTCGGCGGCGGGCAGCGCCACGCCGAACTCGCGGCGCACGTCGGCAGCCAGACGCATGGCCAGCAGCGAGTGGCCGCCGGCGTCCTGGAAGCGTTCATGTGCGGCGACGGCGTGGTTCAGCCGCCGAGAGAAGAGGTCGATCAATCGTGCCTGGGTGTCGGTCGATGCGTGTTGCGGATGCCGCGGTGCTTGGCTCCTGAGTTGGGCGAGTAATGCGTTGCGATCGGCCTTGCCCGTGGTGCCGATGGGCATGGTGTCGATGGCGATGAACCGCTCGGGTATCATCGTGGGTGGGAGGCGCTCGGCGAGCTGGTCGCGCACGATCGCCGTGGTGGCATTGGCAGATGGCACGAAGAACGCGATCATGCGCCGCGTTTCCGCCGAGTCGCCCGTAACCGCGACGGCGGCCTGATCGACGCCGTGGCACGCGGCCAATTCGCTCTCGACACCGTCGGGTTCAACGCGGTGGCCGCGGATCTTGGCCTGGCGATCGACGCGGCCCACGAACACTGCGGCACCATCCTCGCGCATGCGGACGAGGTCACCGGTTCGGTACCAACGCTGGCCGTCGGAATCGATGGGGAACTTCTCTGCGGTTCGGGCTTCGTCGTTGAGGTAGCCCAACGCCAACCCCGCGCCACCGACGATGAGTTCGCCCTCGCTGAGCGGCTGCGTTGGCGAATCGGCGGGAGCGCCGGGTTCAACGATCCGAATCGTGCTCCCGCTGATCGGCGTGCCGATGGGGATGCGATCGCCCCGGGCGTCTTCGTCGGAGATCGTGTGGCACAGGCTGAAGGTCGTGTTCTCGGTCGGGCCGTAGCCGTGGATGAGCCTGACGTCCGGGCATCTGGCCTTGAAACGCCTGATATGGGGGACGCTCTCGCGTTCGCCACCGGTGAGGAGCTGGCCCATGCCCGCCATCGCGGTCGGGTGCTCGTCGACCATCGCATTGAAGAGCGAGGCGGTGAGCCAGGTGTCGCTCACGCGGCCCTTGGTGAGGTAGTCGGCAAGGTCCTCGAGGCTCGGCACCGGCATGGTCTGGACGACACAACAGCCGCCGTGCAGCAGGGCGCCCCAGATCTCGAGCGTGGACGCGTCGAAGGCCACCGCGCTCATGACGCCCCAGCGGTGGTGGGGGCCGAAGCTCGCGAAGTCGGTATCGATGACGAGGCGCACGACGGCCCGATGCGGGACGACAACGCCCTTGGGCGTGCCCGTTGTGCCGCTGGTGTACATGACGTACGCCGGAGCGTCGGGGTTGGTGTCGGCTTCGGGCGAGCCACTTGGTTCACCCGAGTCGGCCACGCTGGCCGGGTCGAGCATGCCGGGTTCTTGCCCGACGACAACCGGGGAACCCAGCGGTTCGAGCATGGCCTCGCGGCGGGGTGCGGCAGGGTCGATGGGTGCGTACGCCGCGCCGCGGCGGAGGATGGCGACGACGGCGACGAGGTAGCCTGCGCAGCGCGGCATCACCAGCGGCACCAGAGAGCCGGGCCCGATGCCCTCGCGCGCGAGGCGAGCGGCCAGGGTTCGGCTCGCCGCGTCGAGCTGGGCGTACGTCAGCGTCCGGCCAGTTGGCCACTCCTCGATGGCGACACGCCGGGCGTGCTGCGCCATGGCTCGCTCAAGGTGGTAGACAATGGTGCCGCCGGGGGGCATGGGACCTCAACACAAAAGGATGCGAGCGTGGGGAGCCGTACAACATATTCGGACGATTTGTCGGCCCACCTTGGCCAAATCCGGCCGAACCGGGCGTCGTATGGGCCGATTCGCTCCGGCGGGTCAGGCCGATTCGATCCAGCCGCCGCCGAGCACGAGATCGGGGTTTTTTGTGTCGTAGAGCACGGCCGCCTGGCCCGGGGCGATGGCCCGCTGGGGCTGTTCGAACTCCAGGGCGAAGCGGCCGGACCGGCCGGAGGGTGTCGAGCGATCGCCGTCGGGCAGGTGCGTGATACGGGCGGAACACTCGTATCCGTGGGCGCGGTAGCGCACGAGCACGGTCGAGCCGTCTTCCGGCTTGGGCCCGAGCCAATTGGCTTCGCCAACCTCGACGGCGGCGCAGTGCAATGCGTCGGCCGGGCCGACGGTGACGGTGTTTGCTGCGGGATCCTTCGAGACCACGTACAGCGGGTCGGCGGCGGCGATGCCCAGGCCGCGGCGCTGGCCGATGGTGTAGCGGTGCTGGCCGGCGTGGTCGCCCAGGGGCTTGCCGTCGAGGGTCAGCACCGAGCCCGCGGCGGCGAGCTCGGGCCGGCGGCGTTCGACCAGGCCCGCATAGTCGTCGTCGGGCACGAAGCAGATCTCTTGGCTGTCTGGCTTGCTGGCGACGTTCATGCTAAGGGCCTGGGCGGCGTCGCGCACCTCGGCCTTGGTCTCGAACTCGCCGATGGGCAGCACCATCTCGGCCAAGCGATCTTGTGGTGCGCCGAAGAGGACGTACGACTGGTCCTTGGCGTGGTCGCGGCCGCGCAGGAACCGGGTCGTGGGACCCGAGCGGTCGACGCGGGCGTAGTGGCCGCTGACGACCACCGAGGCGCCCACGCTTTTTGCGTAGCTATGGAGCTTGCCGAACTTCAGCCAGTCGTTGCAACGCACGCAGGGGTTGGGCGTGCGACCCTGGGCGTAGGCGTCGACGAAGTAATCGATGATGCGGCCGAAGTCGTCGCGGAAGTTGCACACGTACAGCGGGATGCCCAGGTCGGCGGCGACCAACCTCGCGTCGTGGGCGTCGCCGACCGAGCAGCAGCCGCGGTGGCCGATGCGGGTGCCCTCGGCGTCGAGGTCCTCGTCGGGCGAGCCCAGGCGCATGAAGCAGCCGACTACATCCCAGCCGGCCTGCACCATGGCTGCGGCGGCGACGGACGAATCGACCCCGCCCGACATCGCCACGAGGGCCTTGCGGCCGTCGGCGGGGGGGATGGATTCGAGGACATGGGCTGGGATCTCTGTCGGCACCGGCCATTGTAGAGGAACGCGTGAACCCGGGGCCGGGCCAACAATGCCCTTCTGATCACGAATCGAACCCGAACGGCAAGCGAGATTGAGAGCGGAGGCGAGCGTTGGCGCAGGCAGATCTTCCCAAGGGCACGGCGGTGATTGGTCAGTCTGGAGGGCCCACGGCGGTCATCAACCAATCGCTGGTGGGCGTCGTCGAGGGGCTCAGGCACGGCCTGCACAAGACCGGCCATGCCACGAAGATCCTGGGCATGCGCAACGGCGTGCGGGGGCTGACCGAGGGCCGCGTGACCGACCTGACCGATATCGATCAGGTCATGCTCGACCGGGTCTCGCACACCCCCAGCGCGGCCCTGGGCAGCACGCGCGACAAGCCCGACGCGTCGTACTGCGGCCGCATCTTCGAGAGCTGCAAGACCCTCGACGCACGGTACTTCTTCTATATCGGCGGCAACGACAGCAGCGACACCTGCCGCATCGTGAGCGAGGCGGCCAAGGCGGCCAGCTACGACCTGCGATGCATCCATGTTCCCAAGACGGTGGACAACGATCTTGAGGGCAACGACCACACGCCCGGCTACGCGTCGGCCGCGCGTTTCGTTGCGTTGGCGCACATGGCCGACGGCATGGACAACGCCGCCCTGCCGGGCATTAAGATTAATATTGTCATGGGCCGGCACGCGGGCTTTCTGACCGCCGCCGCCGCTGCGGCTCGGCACGAGGAGCACGCGGGGCCGCATCTCGTCTACGTTCCCGAAGTGCCGTTCATCACCGACCGCTTCATCCAGGACGTGGCCGAGGTCTACGACCGGCTCGGGCGCTGCCACATCGCCGTGAGCGAGGGCATCCAAGACAAGGACGGCGTGTCGATCGGCGCGCTGCTGATGGGCGAAGAGAAGGATGCGCACGGGAACGTGCAGCTGAGCGGGTCTGGCGCGCTGGGCGACCAGCTCTCGGGTTTGCTCAAAGCCAAGCTGACGCCCGAGGGCGGCACGCCCCTGCGCGTCCGGGCCGACACGCTGGGCTACCTGCAGCGCTGCTACCCCGACGCCAGTCCCGTCGACGCCCGCGAGGCCCGCATGGTGGGCGTCCATGCCGCGAAGCTCGCGGCCGAAGGCAAGGCCGGCGTCTCGGTGAACCTCGTTCGGAAGAGCACCATCGGTCCGAATGAGGCCTACGAGTGCGTGGCCGACCACCAGCCGCTGGAGGCCGTGGCCGCCAAGACGCGGCACATGCCCGAGTCGTACATGAAGGGGCACAACGACGTGAGCGAGAAGTTCATCCAGTACGTCACGCCGCTGCTGGGGGCGTTGCCGCCGTTCGAATTGTTGGAGTAGAGGCTCGCTATGACTCGGGCATCTTGACCCCGCACTCGGGGCAGCGAAGCAAGCCCGAGGCGTCGTAGCCGCAGTCGGGGCAGATGCCAAGTGGCGGATCCGTGAATGGCCGGGCCCGGTGGGCCGTTGGTGCCGCGACGAGAGCACCCACGCTCGCGCCGATGACGCTGCACAGCGCGGCGAGCGCGATCAGGTCGATCCCGTTGTCCCGCAGCATGCCGTGCGCGAAGAGTGCTTCGCTGATGATGTACCCCACAATCATGGAGACACCGGCGGCCAGGGCCATCGCCCACATCATGCGGGAGATCGCCGCGTCGCCGAGCCGTGCGGCGGCGAGCGAGGCCACGCCCATCGGCAACGCGACCACGATGGCCATCAGCACCGCCGCGAGCACGATGATCAACAACGCGATCGATCCGAAGGCGTCGGCTGGCCCTAGCAGCGCCCACGCGAGCACCGGCACGTGCCCGATGAGCGAGGCCACGCACGCCCACACCACCGGCATGCCGAGCATGCCCATCGTGCCCGTCGGCGGGCGCCGCGGCTCTCGACGTGCGAGGATGGACACCGCCGCCGCGAGCACGATCGCCGGCGAGATGAAGTAGACCAGGCTCGACGGCCACCCGAACACGGCGGATGGTACGGCGGGCGCGATGGCCCCACCCCGGAGCCAGCCGTCCAATCCTCCGTGACCTCCGCGACCTCCGCGTTCAAGATCTTCAACGCGGAGGTCGCGGAGGTCGCGGAGGTCGCAGAGGTCGCAGAGGGGGGGATGGGCTCGGGCGTGCCGTGCCTCGTCGGGCCAGCCCGGGGCTCGGTCGGCGGTGACCGGGCTCCGGGTTGCTGTGACCGAGCCTCGCGCTGCGGTGACCGAGGGCTGCGCTCCGGTGACCGAGCCTCGTGCTGCTGTGACCGAAGGCTGCGCTCCTGTGACCGAGCCTCGGTTCCCGCCGACCGAGAGCCGGTCACGGCTGACCGCGGGCCGGTTCGCGACTATCGGGGGCGGATATGGTCCGAGAAGCGGCTGGCGCGGGCCATTCCGTGTTGCGTCGGGGGCCCGCTTCGGGTACGCTGGGCCATTCGCGGCCAGCGTCGCGGGGAGGGCGAGCGATGCGGAGCGGATTTCTGGCGTATGTGGTGATGCTGGCGGCGGTGCTGGGCGGCCTGTCCGGCCCGTTCGGTGGCCGGGCCCTCGGGCAGACCACCGTGGGCGGGGTGATCAGCACGGACACGACCTGGACGCTGGACGGGAGTCCGTACACCGTCGAAGAAACCATCGAACTCATCGGCGGCGCGGTGCTGACCATCGAGCCGGGGGTCGAGGTCGCCTTCGAGGCGGGCACGGCCCTGGACTCGGGCCTGGGCGTCCTCATCGCCGACGGGCTTGGCGGGAGCGCGATCGTGCTGCGGTCGGCCAGCGGCGAGGTGGGCGATTGGCAGGGCGTGGTCTCGAGCCTCGACGTGCCGGCGGTCACCACGCTCGGGGGCGAGTACGTCAGCGGCCCGATCTTCCGGAACGTGCGCATCGTCGAGGCGGTGCGCGCGGTGGAGGTCGGCCCGACGCCGAATTACTTTGAGGGCGTCGAGATCGAGCGGTGCCAGGAATCGGGGGTGTACTTCGTCTTTCTGCTCGAAGAGCCCATGTGGATGAAGGGCTTGGTCTTCCGTGATGCGGGCATGGGCATGCGTTTCAGGGGGGGCTCCTCGTCGCGCCTGGTGCTGCACGACTGCCACTTCGAGGACAACGCCAGCGGCGGGCTGGTCATGGACCGATTCACCAGCCCGGGCAACGGCGAGCTGCTCCGTTGCGTCTTCCGGGGCAACGGCTCCTCGGCGTCGACGCGCGACGACGGCGTCGGGGGCGCCCGCCTCAAGGGCAGCTGGGACGTCCGCGCGTGCCTCTTCGAGCAGAACGTGCTGAACGATTCGAGCGTGGGCGGCGGCGGGCTCGCGCTCGATCCGGTCGACGCGACGATCATCGACTGCGACTTCCTGTCCAACACCGCCCGGGCCTCGGGCGGCGGGGCCGACGTGCGGCAGCGGATCGCCGCGTCCAGCGGATCGGTCCGCGTCGAGCGGTGCCGGTTCATCGGCAACACGTCCATGCAATCGTCGGGAGCGGGGCTCCTGGCCGAGGTGCCTGGCGGCCAGTTCGAGGTCGAGATCCTCGGCTGCACGTTCGAGGACAATCATGGCGACCGCAACGGCGGCCTGGCCGTGGCCATTGCCCGCGGTGTGGTCGCGGGGAATACCTTCGAGCGCAACTCGGCCGTCCGCAGCGGCGGCGCGGTGCGGATCTTCCGGGGCAGCGATACCCTCGACCTGGTCATACGCGACAACGAATTTCTCGACAACACGACCGATGGCCGTGGCGGCGGCATCGACGTGGGGAGCACCCCCGGCGGCGTGGTGCGCATCGAGTCCAATGCCTTCCGCGGCAACGCGGCCGACATCGGCGGGGCCATCGGGGGCGTCGTGCCCAACGCCAGGATCGAGGTCGTCGGCAACGCCTTCGAGGGCAACGTCGCGCGCCTGGGCGGCGCCGTGAACGTAACCCTGGGAACCTTCCAGGCCGCGACGCTCGCCGCCGAGGGCGACCTACGCAACCGGTTTACGGGCAACACGGCGGACCTCGGCGATGACATCTACAACGACGCCCGCGTCGGCATCGACGCCACGGGCAACTGCTGGGGCACCGACGACCTCATGGCCATCGCCGAACGCATCTACGACGCCGCCGACGACCCGACCAAGGGCGCCGTCGCGTTCGACCCCATCGCGACCGAGTGCGGTTGCCCCGCCGACCTCGACGGCGACGGCAGCCTGACCATCTTTGACTTCCTCGCCTTCCAGAACCTCTTCGACCTGATGGACCCCGCCGCCGACTTCGACGGCGACGGCGAATTCACGATCTTCGACTTCCTGGCGTTCCAGAACGCCTTCGACGCGGGGTGCCCGTGAGCGGGGTCCCTACTCGGGCACGATGCGGATCAACTCCCCATCACGCTTGTCGGTGAGGATGTAGAGGTACCCATCGGGCCCCTGCCGCACGTCGCGGACGCGGGCGTTGAAAGGCAGGGTCTCGTTGCCTTGGACGGGTTTCTCGCCGTTGGTCTCGTCGATCATGACCCTCCGGACCTGGCGGCTGATGAGCCCGCCGGCGAAGAGGTCGCCCTGCCATTGTGGAAACTTGTCGCCCGTGTAGAAGGCGAGGCCGCACGCGGCGAGCACGGGGGTCCACACGCACACCGGGTCGGCCATGTCGGGCAATGTGACCTTGTCGCTGATCTCGTCGCCGTTGTAGTGGATGCTGTAGGTGGCCTCGGGCCAGCCGTAGTTGGTGCCGGGGGTGATGCGGTTGAGCTCATCTCCCCCTCGAGCCCCGTGTTCGGTGGCCCAGACGTTGCCGGTCGCCGGGTCGATGGCCATGCCCTGGATGTTGCGGTGGCCGTAGCTGTAGATGAAGTGGCCGATGTCGTCGCGGTCGGCGAAGGGGTTGTCGGCGGGCGCGGTGCCGTCGTCGTTGAGGCGGAGGGTCTTACCGAGCGCGTTGTCGAGGTACTGGGGGTTCTCGCGGGTCAGGCGGCCGCCCGCGCGGGTGGGCGGGTTGCCGCCGTCGCCGGTGGACATCAAGAGCGTGCCGTCGGGCAGCCAGAGCAGGCGGCTGCCGAAGTGCTGGCCGCCGGGCTTGTCGGGCGTGACGCGGAAGAGCTCTTCGACATCTTCCATGCGCACGCTGGTGAGGGTGGCGCCATCGGGCGCATCGGGCTGGTCGGTGCGCTCGATCACCAGTCTGCCGCGCGAGAGCACGGTGCGGTTGGCGCGGGCGTCGCCGGTGGCGTGGGTGAAGTAGACGAGGTTGTTGGTCTCGTAATCGGGATGCAGCGACACGTCCATCATGCCGCCCTGGCCCAGGCGGCTCGATTCGGGCGCGTCTTCGATGGGCGTGAGCGACCACTGCGCCATCGAGCCCGATCGCCCCGGCGGCTCGGCCAGCAGCACGCGGCCGCCGCGCTCGGTGATGAGCATCGAGCCGTCGGGCAGCCAGGCCATGGCCCAGGGGCGGTTGAGGTCCTCGATGACCGTCTCGGTGCGGTAGCCCGTGGCCTTGGGGCTGTCCTCCTCGCTGTCGGAGTAGATGGGCGAGGGGCCCGATGTTGGCAATTCGGCCCGCTGGCCGCAGGCGGGGAGCGTGAGGGCGAGGACCGTGAGTAGTGCTGTTGGGATCAGGGTCGTTCGGATCATGCGTGATGGTACGGGGCATCAGCCGCCGACGGCCTCGCGCAGGCGATCGATGTTGGCCAGCATCACGTCCATGTAGTCGCCGCCGTCGGGGGTTCCCTCGGCGGGGCTGAAGAGGGTGCTGGTGACGCCGAGCTCGTCCCGCAGAGCGGTGACGATGGCGTCGGTGGGCTGGCCCTCCCAGAGCAGGATGACCGGCTTGTCGCCCTCGATCACATCACGGACCCCGGCGACGATCGCGTCCATGTCCTCGCTGTCGGGATCGAGGTCGAGGTTGGTGATGCTCCAGCCCATGTCGCGGATGAGGTAGTTGTACGCGGGGTGGCTGGCAAGCAACTGGTGCTCGTCGACTAGCGGGGCAAGGTCCATCAGCGAGGTGCGCAGCATCTCGAGGTCTTCGATGAGCGAGGCGAGGTTTGCGTCGAAGGCGTCGGCGTGGTCGGGCCAGGCGGCCTTCATGGCTTCGGCGATGTTCTTCGCCTGCAAGATCGCGATGTTGGGGCTCACCCAGGTGTGGCCATCGAGGCCCGCGTGCGTGTGCTCGCCGCCCGGGCCGTGGCTGTGGGTGGTGGACTCCATCGTGATGGACCCGCCCGTGGCGTCGAGGGCTTCCGTGTCGAGGCTCTCGACCGTCCGCGCTCGCGGCAGGGCGGCGCCGGCGACCCACTTCTCGAATTCGGCACCGTTGGTGATGACGAGCCTGGCGTTCTGGTATTCGGAGATGGCGTCGGCGTCGGGCTGCCAGAAGATCGGGTCCTCGCCCTCGGGCAGCGGGCTCCGCACGGGCACGAGGCCGCCGGCGATGCGCTCGGCGAAGTATTGTGTGGGGTAGAAGGTCGTGAGTACGGCGTCGTCGAGCGAGGCCGCCGGGGCGTTCGGGCTCGATTCGTTGCAGCCGGCCAGC
This sequence comes from Phycisphaera sp., assembly GCA_025916675.1. Lineage (NCBI taxonomy): Bacteria > Pseudomonadati > Planctomycetota > Phycisphaerae > Phycisphaerales > Phycisphaeraceae > Phycisphaera > Phycisphaera sp. Next base: position 2,203,893 of record CP098402.1, on the reverse strand, counting down.
GAGAACATCAGGATCGAGATCGAGACGGTCAGGGCGCGTGCGACGTGCATTGGGGAGTCCTCCTCGGCTCGGATTCGCGGATCATACGAACGCCGATGCACCGCTCGCGATGGCGAGGGTGATCCATGCCAACCCAATGGCGATCATGGCGCCGAGTAGCACGAGCGAGCCCAACTCGCCTCCGACGAGCACGCCCGCCGTCCAGCGCGAGCCGCCCATGTCGGCCAGCGTGCGCAGTTCTTCGGCCCTCAGCCGATACCCCAGCATGGCGATGAGCGTGATGAGGGCGGTCGTGCTCAGGCCAAGCACGATCGAGATGGCATCGAAGACCAGCCGCAGGCGCACGACGAAGGCGATCAATTCGTCGACGACCGCCGCGGGCTCGATCGCCTGCACGTCGTCGCTGGCGTTCAGCCGGGCGGTGAGGATGGTGGCGGCCCGATCGTCGTTGGGGTACAGCAGCACGGCGGTGAGCGGGAAGGCATCACGCGAGCCGTGGATGTGGAAGCTCTCGGCGTTGTCGATGGTGACCTCTTCGTAGGTGCGCAGGGCCTCGCTCAGGGCGACCTGGCCGTCCTTCTTCGCGATGACCAGGTCCGGCCGTTCGATGGTCTGAGCGTCGTCGTGGCCGTGGGCGAAGCCTTCGAGCAGCCAGGCGGTCTCGAGGTCGACGAAGATGGCCTCGTCGTCGCTGGTGCCGGTGGGGGCCAGCACACCGACAATGTTGAGCTTGAGCGATGGGGACTTGGTGATGTTGTACGCCTCGGTCACGTCGCTGAAGATAGAGGCCCCAGCATCGAGTTCGTGGCGCGCTGCGGCTGATGCACCCGCGACCGCCTCGCCCATGCGGGAGTACAAGCGGCCATCGACGAGCGGCAGCGGCACGCTGGCGCGCTGGAAGTAGCCGATGTCGGTGGCGACGACGGGATCGCCCGCGGCGGTGAACCGGGAATGGATGGGGATCGCGGTGGCCAGGGGATCTTGGGCGAGCGTCTCGAATTGCTTGAAGGCCAGCGGGTCGAGCGGCGCGGGACGGAAGTAGAGCGAGGCGAGCACCAGGTCGAACCGCCCGCCCTTGGCACCCACGACCAGCGGGGCCATCTCCGCGCGCTCGCGTTGGGCGCTCTCGAAGCGGCTGGCCAGCGATCGGCTGAGCAGCGGTACCAGCATTGCGACCGCGACACAAGCGATAAGCAGGATTGATCGACCGCGATGCCGCCACGCGTGCCACCAGATGAGCGGGAGCAGCTTCATACCGTCGCCGCCTCGCGCGCGAGTGCGCCCATGTCGAGGACTTCCTTGAAGTGTGGCAGCAGCCCGTGGTCGTGCGTGACGAGGAGCACCGTGGCGCCGGTGCGGTTGGCCTGTTCGAGGATGAGCCCGATGATCGACTCGGCCCGGGCGGGGTCGAGGTTGCCGGTGGGCTCGTCGCAGGCGATGAGCTTCGGATTCGTGATGAGCGCCCGGCAGATGGCCACGCGCTGCTGCTCGCCCTGGCTCAGCCGATCGGGCCGGCGTTTGAGCGTGTGGGCGATGCCGGTGGCCTTCGCCAACTCGTTCGCGCGATCGCGGGCCTCGCTGTTGAGCGCGACCGCCCCGTGCAGCCGCAGCGGGAGCAGGATGTTCTCCAAGGCGGTGCAATAGTCGAGCAGGGCGAACCGCTGGAACACGAAGCCCACCGCCGAGATCCGCACCGCCCGGCGGCGGGCGTCGCTCAGTTGGTCGAGCTGGTGGCCGGCCAGTTCGATCGTGCCGGCAGTCGGGGTCAGGATGCCCGTGAGCAGGCGCAAGAGTGTGGTCTTGCCGCAGCCGCTGGGGCCGACGACGGCGGTGTGATCGCCTTGGTGTACGACGAACTCGGGCAGGTCGAATAGTGGGCCTTCGGTGATGTCGAAAGAGAAGCGGAGGTCGGTGGCTCGTAGCAGGAGATCTGGCACAGGTAGTGATAGGCGAGCCATCCGCAGGGTGCCTAGAACGACTCCCTCGCGGGCTCGGGCTCCAGCCCATCCTCGTCCACACGCCGCTGCTCGCGCATCTGCTGGTCCACGATCCGCCAGCCCTGCTCGAGCCCGGCCAGGGTGTAGACCGCCTCGTACTCGTGCACGCGCGTGTGGCTGTGGCCCCAGTGGTAGACCGTGCCCTCGACGCGCCAGCGGTCGAGCACGTCGATTCGTGCCCGGCCGTCCTCGTCGAGCGTGATCGATTGCACCTCGAACTCCAGCGGTTCCACGCCGGTGATGATGCCCAGCATGCCGCCCTGCTCGGCCTGCACCAGCGAGTTGTACACCTGGGTGTAGAGCGTCTTGAGCAGCGGGCCGCTCACCGAGCGTTCGAGGGCGTCGTAGATCTCGCCCTCGCTGCCATGGTCGAAGGCCTTGTAGAGATTGGCGTGCAGTGGCTCGAAGATGGCCTTGACGCTCTCGTCGGTGGGCAATTCCAAAGCGCCGCCCGTGCCAGGGATGGGCACGAGGGCCACGCGCATCACCAGCGACGCGGCCACGCCCGCTCCGACAGCAATGCCCAGCGTGATGCCCCCCAGCAGCGCGCCGTTCTTGCGCATCACGATGATGGCCCCCGGCAGGCCAAAGAGCACGATTGCAAGCCCCAGCAGCGACACGTGGTTGGACGCGCGAGCCGTGGGCACGGGTGGCACGGCGGCGTAGCGAGAGTCGCCCGATTCGTCGGCGTGCCACTCGATGGTGGGCTTGGCCTTGCTGAAGGGCGCGATCTGCACGCCGCCGTCGGAGGTCTGGAGCAGTGCTTCGAGCACCATGAATGGTGCCTTGCCGTCCGGGCCGGTCAGGCCCTCCATCTCGGCGGCGACCTGGTCTCTTGGATACGTGGGCCAGGTGACCTTCACGATCTGGGGATCGTCGGTTGGGTACCGCGCGGTGATCGCGCAGCGGATGAGCGCCCGGGCACCGAACTTCGGGAACACGCCGATCATCCACTGTTCGGGCTCGGCAAAGAACGCGTACTTCTGGATGTCTGGCGCGATGACCCGCCCATCGACTTCGACGACAACCCGGGAGGCCATGAACTCTCGCAGGCCCCGCTCGAGGGCCTCGGCTTCGACCTGGGCGACCTGATCGAGGGCCTCGCGCGGCAGGGCGATGGCCTCGTCGATGAAGGCGAGATTCAGCCCAACTTGGAACGTGACACCCTCGGCGTCGATGGCCAGCCGCAGGTCGGCATGGGGGCCGTCCTGGGGGTGGGCCATGGCAAAGGGGGCAAGCAACAGGGCTGCCAGAAGGAGGAGAATTGGGTGACTCGGGGAAGTCCGCACGCAACGATAGTACTCCGGCGCATCTATATTGCACACAGACAGCCCTGACGTGGCGGGAACCCCCGCGCATCCCCCTTGGGCGAAAGGAACCCGATCCATGGACCAGACCAGCCTCCGCCGTCCCGCCGTTCTTCTTGCCCTGGCCGCCGCATTCGCGACCGCTGGCACAGCCTCCGCCCAGAGCGACAGCAGCGTCCAGAGCGTTGAGGGCTCGCCCATCGCCGACGCGCTGGCCCAGATGCCCGACGACGTGCGGACGTTCGACATCCACATCTCGACGCTGGCCAGCCCGTACATGCAGGGCCGCGTGCCGGGATCGGAGGGTGCCGAGCGGGCGAAGGACTACATCGAGCACTACTTCCGCGACGCCGGCCTGACGCCGGCATTCACAGACGAGGATGGCAACGAGTTCTCGAGCTTTCGCCAGCCGTTCCCGCTCTCGGGCACGTGGACCGTAGAGCGCGAGGCGATGTCGGCGAGCTCTGGCGGCAAGCGCATCGAGTTCGAGGCCGAAGAAGACTTCATGCTTACGGGCATGGGCCAGAATGGCACCACGTCTGGCGAAGCCGTGTTCGTAGGCTACGGCATCGAGAACGGGCCAGATGGTTACAACAACTTCGATGGGGTTGAGTCGCTCGAGGGCAAGATCGCCGTGATCTTCCGGTTCGAGCCGATGACCGAACAGGGTGAGAGCCAGTGGAACGATGGCCGCCGGGGTTGGAGTGGAAGGGCTGGGTTTGCGAACAAGGTTGGTGCGGTTGCCAAGCGCGATCCCGCGGGCATCGTCATCATCAACCCGCCCGGTTCTTCCGATCCGCGTGCCGGCCGGCTCAATCGGTTCCAGGGCATGGCCCAATCGAGCGTGCCCGTGATGATGTTGTCGTCCGATGCGGGCGACCGACTGTTGGAAGCCATGGGTAGCGATACCACCATGCTCGCGTTGCGTCGGCACGCCGACGAGGACGCATCGCCGATGGAACTCGGCTTCGAGATGGAACTCGATGGAATGGCCGAGCGCAAGAGCCTGATGGCCGAGAACGTCGGTGGCGTCATCAAGGGCGTGGGCGACCTGGCCGACGAGTGGATCGTCGTGGGCGCCCACCTGGACCACCTGGGCATGGGCTACTTCGGCTCGCGCTCGGGCCCGGGCGAGTTGCATCCCGGCGCCGACGACAACGCCTCGGGCACGGCCGGCCTGCTGCTGCTGGCCGAGCGCCTGGGGGCTCGCCTGGCCGATGACGGCACGGCCCGTCGGTCGATCCTCATCATGGGCTTCGACGCCGAGGAGAGCGGGCTGAACGGGTCGGCCTATTACACCCGCAACCCCATCGCGCCCATCGAGGATCACACCCTGATGTGCAACTGGGACATGATCGGCCGCGTCGCCAACGAGCGGCTGCTGCTTGCCGGCGGGTTTACGGGCGAGGGCATGGCCGACTTTATCGAGCCCTACTTCGCCAAGAGCGGGCTCGAGATCGTCGTGCCCGAGACCATGAGCGGTGCCAGCGACCACACGCCGTTCTATCGCGCCGGGGTGCCCGTGCTGTTCTCGATCATCGCCGATTTCCACGCCGACTACCACACGCCCGACGACCAGGTGTGGAAGATCAATCGTGTGGGCGCGGTCAAGACGGTGCACTTGTACGAGAGCATCGTGGCCGACGCGTCGGTGCGTCCCGAGCGGTTCGCCTACGTGAGCCCCGAAGAGTCGCGCCGCCAGCAGGCCGCAGCCGCCGAGGCCGCGAGGCCGCAGGTGAGCGTTCGCGTGGGCGTAGTGGTCGACAGCGACTCGGAGGGCGATGGTGTCGTGCTCGCCGAGATCACCGAAGACTCGCCCGCCGCCAAGGCCGGGTTGCGGCTGGGCGACCGCCTCGTGCGGTGGGATGGGCAGAAGCTGACCGACGCCGACGGGTGGCGGCAGTTGCTGGCCCGCCACACCGCCGGCGATGCCGTGAACGTCGGCGTGAAGCGTGGCGACGAGGAGGTCACCCTCACCCTGACTCTCGAAGGGCGATAAGCCGCGGTTCCAGGGTCGATAATTAGGGTAATCTAGGTAACTTGTCGCTTATGCGACGTTGCCGCCGTCGTGATCTTCCCCAATTTGTGTGAATACCCATTCATCCGGACATCACCCGTCCGGATTTGTGGTATGTTGCCCAATTGGAATGCATCCCATCCAAGAGGGAGATTATCGATGCGACAACAAGAGACACTCGCCATCCTGACCACCGTTGGTCTGTCGGCGTCCGTGGCGCTCGCCGGTCCGGCGGACGTTTCGGACTTGGTCGGCCCTGAAATCCAACCAAGCAACACGGGGGCCGCGTGGCTCACATACATCGGTAGCTACGCCGGCCCCTCCAACGTCGCGCAGAGCGTCGATGGGCCCGCTTTCGCTGATGAGGGCATGAGCAGCATGTTGTTCCTCACGTTGGCTGGTCCGGGCAACATCGCGACGGGGTCGCCGGTAATCTTCGATCTGTCTGCCGGTGGCTTCGGCGATGGCCCTGCCACGCCGGGTGTTCTCTCGAAGGCCACGCCGACCACCCCCGACCTGATCGGCAGCCTCCAGCCCGATGAGCAACCCGGTGTGGTGACCCGTCCCGGGTCCGGCCAAGCCGAAGAAACCGATCCTGGCGGCTTCCAAGTCGTCGTGCCACTGCCCGGTGCCGGTGCATTGGCCGCTGGCGGTCTGGCGTTCGTAGCGCTGCGTCGCCGCCGCTGAATACGAACAGTTGATCTCACAATCTCAAGCCCGTGAGTTCGTTCTCGCGGGCTTGTCGTTTATTGGCAGGTAAGGTGTGGAATTGGGCAATCTCGGGTTGTGATAACTTGCTGGTTGGGCCAGGCAATCCTATGGCAAATTTCAATTTTTCTTTGTTTACCGGTATTCCCGCATCCCAGGCCGTGGTACAGTTGTCATAGGAGCGGATCAACATATTTGTAGAGAGGGAGAGTCCCATGCCTCGTGCCATGATTGCCAGTCTTGCCGTGCTCGGCCTGAGCACGGGAGCTGCCCTAGCCGACAGCGTCGACATCCAAGGTGTCGTCGGAAGCAGTACCGAACAAACCGGTGCGACCTACTCCGGCTCGCTCGAGTACAACTTCATTGGTGGCTCGACGGGCGAGCTCAAGGTCTCGCTGACCAACGACACGCCGGCTTCGGTAGGCGGGTTCCTGACCGGGTTCCTGTTCCGGGCCGACGCGGTCACCGGAACGGGCCTCAGTTCCGCGAATCCGTCCGAGTTCTTGCATACTGGTTCCGAGTCGGGCGCGCCCTTCGGGACGTTCGACGGCGGGGCGGCCCTGAACGGCAGCTTCCTGGGCGGGGGCAACCCGTCCGATGGTCTCGCCGTCGGCGAGAGCGGCATGTTCATGTTCAGCATCACGTCGGCCACCGCCTCGACCATCTCGGCGGCCGACTTCCTCGGCTCGCTCAACGAGCCCGGCTTCCTCGTCCGCTTCCGCGGCCTGACGGGTGGCGGCTCGGACAAGGTGCCCGGTGGCGGCTTCGAGGTTGTGGTACCCTTGCCAGGGGCTGGCGCTCTGGCTGCCGCCGGCTTGGCGTTCGTTGGCCTTCGCCGTCGCCGCTGATCGACCTGAGAGTTTAGATGACTTGAGGCCCGCGAACCCGCGGGCCTTTTTATGCGCGCACGGCGGTGATCACGCGGGGACGCCCGGCGAAGTCTCGCACGATCTGCGCATCACGGTATCGATCGTCGGCGGTGAGCCCCCGCAGTGCCTCGCCGGCGCGCGCGGTGGCGACCTCGATCGCGAGCAGCCCGCCCGGGCGCAAACGATCGGCCGCTTGTTCGATCAGCGGTCGGACAAGATCGAGTCCATCTCTCCCGCCCCGCAGGGCGTGCGTTGGTTCGTGGTCCTTCACGTTGGGCGCGACCGCTTCCCACTCGTCGTCGGGGATGTAGGGCGGATTGGCGACGATGGCGTCGTAGCGTTCGCCTTCGGGCAGGGCAGCGAGCAGGTCGCCCTCGAAGGTCGAGATGCGGTCGGCAAGGCTGGTTCGCTCGATGTTCTCGGCGGCGAGTGCCAACGCGTCGGTGTCGATGTCACAGGCGTGGGCGATGACGGTGGGGGCCTGGCTCGTGATCGCGATGGCGACGCAGCCGCTGCCGGTGCAGGCGTCGGCGACGAGTGGTGGGTGATCGGTGACGGTCTTGATCGCGGCAACAACTTCGTCGACGAGGGTCTGGGTTTCTGGGCGTGGGATCAGGGCCCGCTTGTCGGCTTTGAGCGCGATGCCGTAGAAGCTGGCTTCGCCCACGAGGTACTGCACGGGCTCGTGACTCAGGGCCCGCTTGGCGAGGGCGCGTAGGGCATTGAGCTCATCGGGCGAAGCGGGGCGGTCCGCCTCCATATACAAACGAAGGCGCTGGCAGCCGATGACGTGGGCTATCAGTAACTCGGCGCACAGGCGGGCGTCGTCGATGCCCTTGTCTTTGAGGGCACCGCGGAGCCAGTCGAGCAGGCGGCGTGTGGTCCAGGCCTCTGCGGCTGTGGTCATGGGGCGCTCCAGGAGTCGGCCAGGGCGGCGAAGATGAGGGTATCGCTCCATCCGATGGTGTCGACCCAGCGGTGCTGGCGGAGCGTTGCTTCGAGCTGGTAGCCCGCCTTGAGCGCGACGCGCGCGGAGGGCTCATTGTCGGCTGAGCAGGCGATCTCTAAGCGTCGCATGCCCATGCCGCCGGCCGCCTGTGTGCGGAGCGCGACCTCGGTCAGGCCGACAACCGCCTCGGTGCAGATGCCCGCGCCGCGGCGCTCCTCGATGACCCAGTAGCCGGTCTCGGCCTGGTGCGAATTCGGCACGAACGTGTGCAGACCGGTGCCGCCGAGGTACTGGCCGGTCGAGCGATCGAAGATGGACGTGTGCATGTTCTCGGGCACATCGGATTCGAGGTCGCGCAGGAAGCGTTCGATGGTGAAGTGGGTCTGGCCGATCGAGAGGTTCTCGGTGTTGGGCCACGGCATCCACGGCACGAGCGACGGGCGGCTGGCCTCAATCGCTTCGAAGACGGCTTGTACGTCGTTGTGCGAGAGCGGGCGGAGTATGAGCCGTTCGGTTTCGATGGGCAGGGGCCACGTTGCCGGCTTGGTCCAGGGCTTCGGCGCATCCATCACTTCCCCTCGTACCAGTTACTCGCCACGCTGGCCTCGACCACCAGCGGCACACGCAGGTCCATGGCGCTCTGCATCCGGTCAACGATGAGCGTCTTGGCCTTCTCGGCGTCCTTCTTGTCGGCCTCGAAGACGAGCTCGTCGTGGATCTGGAGGAGCATGAGCACACCCTCGATCTCGGGCTTTTTGCCGCGGCGCAGGTGGGCGGCGTGGGGGCTCAGGCGGGCGTGCAGGTCGACCATCGCCAGCTTGATGAGGTCGGCGGCCGAGCCCTGGACGACCGAGTTGATGGCCATGCGTTCGGCCAGCGACTTGCGGTGGGGGTTCTTCGCGTCGATCTCGGTGATTGGGCGGCGGCGTTTGAGCATGGTCTCGACGTAGCCGTTGCTTCTCGCTTGCTGGATGCACTCTTCGAGGAAGGTGGTGATGCCGGCGAACTTCTTTTTGTAGCCCTCGATGATCTCGCCGGCCTCGGTGTTGCCGATGCCCAGGCGGCGGCCCAGCCCATAAGCGGTGACGCCGTAGATGATGCCGAAGTTGACCATCTTGGCACCGTCGCGCTGCTCGCGGGAGACATCCTTGGGGGCAACGCCGTGGATCTGGGCGGCGACGGCGCGGTGGATGTCTTCGCCGGCCTCGAAGGCGGCGATCAATGCCGGGTCTTTGGACAAGTGCGCCAGGATGCGCAGCTCGATCTGCGAGTAGTCGCCCGCGATCAGCACGCGGCCCTTGGGCGCGACGAACGCGCGGCGGATCTCGCGGCCGACCTCGCTGCGGATGGGGATGTTCTGGAGGTTGGGGTCGCTCGAGCTGAGCCGGCCCGTGGCGGCGACGGTCTGGTTGAAGCTCGCATGGATGCGCTTGGTGCCGGGATTGATCTCCTCGCGCAGGCTCACGAGGTAGGTGTTCACCAGCTTGGTGAGCTGGCGATACTCGAGGATGAGCTGCGGCAGCGGGCTCTCGATGGTTGTATCCTGCGCGAGCTTGTCGAGCACCTCGGCGTCGGTCGAGGGGCCGGTCTTGCCGCGCTTGAGCGGCTTGATGCCCAGGCCCGGGTCGGCCGCGTCGGGCTTGTTGAACAGGATGGTCGCGAGCTGCTTGGGCGAGTCGGGCTCGAACGTGCGCCCGCAGGTGGCCATGGCCTCGTCCTGGATCTCTTCCTTGAGCTTCTCGATGCGGGTGTTGAGGCGTTGTTCCTGCTTTTCCAACTCCTTGGGGTCGACGAGGATGCCGTTGTATTCCAGCTCGGCCAGCACGTCGATGAGCGGGACTTCCACGTCGTCGTTCAGAGCGGTCAGGCCCATGTCCTTGATCTGCGTGGCCATGATGCCGTGGAGCTGGAGCGAGACGTCGGCGTCCTCGGCGGCGTAGGGGCCGGCCTGGTCGAGGGGCACCTCGTCGAAGCGCTTCTGCTTGTTGCCGGTGCCGATGAGCGTCTTGATGGAGATGTTCTCGCGATTCAGCAGGGCGAGCGAAAGGGCGTCCATGCTGTGCGACGATCGTGAGGCGTCGATGAGGTAGCTGGCGACCATGGTGTCGAAGGCGATGCCCGCCAGTTCGACGCCGGCGTTGCGAAGAACGAGGATGTCGTACTTGAGGTTGTGCCCGGTCTTGGCGGGTGTGTCGGCTTCGAGGATGGGCTTGAGCGCGTCGAGCACGGTGGCTTCGTGGAGGTGGGTGCCTTGCTTGGGCGAGCGGACGGGGACGTACCAGGCCTCGCCCGCCTTGACCGAGAAGCTCAGGCCCGCGAGCTCGGCCCGCATGGCGCGGATGTTGGTGGTCTCGGTGTCGACGGCGAAGATCTTCGAGCCCTTGAGGGCTTTCACAAGCGCGGTCAGGTCCTTCTTCGTGCGAACGATGGTGTAGTCGCCGTTGGCTTGTTGCACCTCGGACGGTGCGTCGAAGAGCCCGCCCTGGCCGTCGTTCTTGGCCTTCTTCTCGGTCTTTGTTGGCTTGGCCTCCACCTCACCCTCGGCTGGTTCGATATCTCCCATCAGCTTCTTGAGCTCGTCCTGGTAGCGGTTGAAGCCGAGTTCCTTGAGGATGGGCATGAGGGCTTCGAGCTTTAGGCCGCCCACGCGGGCTGTGTCGAGATCGAAGGGCACGTCGATGTCGTCGATGAGCGTGACCAATTTGAGGCTGGTCTTGAGCACGTCGCCGGCCTCGCGCAGCTTCTCGCCGCGCTTGCCTTTGACCTTGTCGGCGTTGGCGAGCAGGGCTTCGAGGCTGCCGTACTCGGCGATGAGCTTGGCGGCGGTCTTGGGGCCCACGCCCTCGACGCCCTTGATGTTGTCGACGGTGTCGCCCGCGAGCGCGAGCACGTCGCGCCACTGCGCGGGCGTGACGGCGAACTCCTCCTTGAGCGACTCGGCGGTGATCAGCTCGTCCTTGTGCACGTCGTAGAGCTCGAACGCGCCGCGCGTGCCGTCTCCCGCAGGGTGCAGGAGCTGCTTGAGGTCCTTGTCCTTGCTGACGACGCGGATGTTGGCCTTGTCCGCCTGCGTGCGCGCGAGGGCGGCGATGACGTCGTCGGCCTCGTACCGCTCCTTGCCCAGCACGGGCACGCCGATGGCTTCGAGGATGCTCAGGCAGCGCTGCACTTGCTCGGGCAGGTCTTCGGGCGGCGGGGGCCGCTGGGCCTTGTAGTCGCTGGCGATGTCGCTGCGGATGGTCTGCGTGTCGCCCGAGACGTCGATGGCCACGGCCAGGTAGTCGGGCCCGTCGCCCACCAGCCCGGCCCCACCCTTCTTGCCGGCCAGCAGCTTGAGCAGCATGCCCACGAACCCAAAGGTCAGGTTGGTGGGCTCCTTGGTGACCGGGCTGGTCATGGGCGTGCGGATGGCGTGGTAGGCCCGGAAGAACTGGGCGTAGCCGTCGATGAGGTAGAGGGTCTTGAGGTTCTTGGCAGCCATGGTGGGCGATGCTATCGGCCATCCAAGTGGATTGGAATGCCGGGGCTGGCCTGTCGGTTGGCCTATACTCATGCCTCAGCGGACGCTTCCGACGCAACGGACCGACGACCGCACCCGAAGCTCTGGACCTGGTTTGACTGCCCGGCCCCATCTTCGGTACGAGTCAGTTGGCCTTTTCTGTGCGTCGCACCCGCGGCGGGGCCATTGATCAATCGACCTCCCCAGGCTGGCATGCACGCCAGCCGCGTTGCCCGTATGGGCCGAAAGCAGAGCACTTGTCCAACAGTTCCGTGATCGATTCCACCGCGCCTGCCAACACCAAGACAGACACCCCCAGCTTCGACGACCTGGGCCTGGCCGATCCCATCGCCCGGGTGCTGGCCAAGCGTGGGTACACCACGCCCAGCCCAATCCAGGCCCTGGCCATCCCCGAGGTGCTGGCTGGTCGCGACGTCTTCGGCACGGCCCAGACGGGCACCGGCAAGACGGCGGCGTTCGCGCTGCCCATCTTGCACGATCTCTTCGAGGCCGGCCACGCCGACAAGAAGGGCCGCGGCAAGCACGGCCGGGCGCCCCGCGCCCTGGTCTTGTGCCCCACGCGCGAGCTGGCGGTGCAGATCTTCGACTCGTTCGTCGCGTACGGCCGCAACCTGCCGCTTCGGCACACGGCCGTCTACGGCGGTGTCAGCCAGTACCGGCAAGAGAAGTCCCTGCGCGGCGGCGTGGACGTGCTCGTTGCCACGCCCGGCCGCTTGATGGATCTGCACGAGCAGGGCCTGATCGACCTTGGTTCCATTGAGGTTCTGGTGCTCGACGAGGCCGACCGGATGCTCGACATGGGCTTTTTGCCCGACATGCGCAAGATCGCGGCCCTCACGCCCGACACGCGGCAGACGCTGCTGTTCAGCGCGACGGCCAGCAAGGCTATCAAGGCGCTGGCCAACGGCCTGCTTAAGGATCCCGCGCACGTCCAGACCGCGCCCGAGTCGACCACGGTCGAGCGGGTGCGTCAGCAGGCCTACATCGTGCCCAAGGAGAACAAGACCGCCCTGCTCAACACCGTCATGATGGCGGCGGCCAGCGGCGGCGAGGGCATCGGCCGCACGCTGGTCTTCACCAAGACCAAGCACGGGGCCGATCGCCTGGTGAAGCAGCTCAACCGCGACGGCGTGGGCGCGAGCGCCATCCACGGCAACAAGACGCAGAACGCCCGCACCCGCGCGCTCGATGCCTTCAAACGCGACCCCCAGGGCGTGCTCGTCGCGACCGACGTGGCCAGCCGCGGCATCGACGTGAGCGGCATCACCCACGTGGTGAACTACGACATGCCCGCCGACTCGGAGACGTACGTGCACCGCGTGGGCCGCACGGCCCGCGCCGGCGCTTCGGGCGTGGCCATCACGTTCTGCGAGCCTGCCGAGGTGCGCGACATGGCGACCATCGAGCACCGCACCAAGGCGGTCATCGAGGCGGGCGAGTGCGGGGCCGACCTAGCCAAGGGCTACGTGAAGCCAGAGCGCGGCTCGCGGCCTTCGGGTGGCGGCGGCGGTGGGAACTATCGCGGCCAGCGCTCCGGTGGCGGCTATCGCGGCGGTAAGCCCGGTGGGCATCGTGGCAAGAGCGGTGGGGGTGGATATGGCGGCGGTCGCTCCGCTGGCCCCGGTGGCCGGTCGGGTGGCCGGCGTCGGAGCAATTCCAACAGCCACGGGTAAATTCGCTTCGGGCTGTTGAGTTGTGTCGATCGTGCGTTCTTGGTTCTTCGCCGCTCGGCGGAGCCCCCCTTGAAGACAAGGGCGGCTGAGCCAGCGCTCGCCCAACGGGGGTGCTTTTGAGCGCTCGCGTTGCTCGCTTGCGGCCTCACGGCCGGGCGGCAGAAGCCGCCGCGCCGGGACATGCGCCCTGCGCCGGAAGACCGGCTGGTGCGGATGCCCCGTCGCCCGGGCGCCTTGTGCCGGTGTGCGCCGTGGGCTCTTGACGCCGAAGCATCCGCCGAGCGAGTCTTCGAGCGAAAGCGCATGCGAGAGGCGCGGCCGCTGAGCGGCCCGGCCGTGAGGCCGCAAGCGAGCGAAGCGAGCGCCCAAGAACAACCAAACGGAGCGCAGCTCTGGCGCAGCCGTCTTCGGCTCCGCCAGAGCGTCGAGCGTACGAGAACGCTCCAATACGACAACTCGAGCGTCCAAGCCCGCTCCAACAGCACAACACGAACACCCAAGAACGCGCGATCGACACAACCGAACAACCCGAAACATCCGGGCCAAGCCGTCCCTACCCCGCCGCGCGCTGCAGCGCCAACCCACCGGCCATGGCGGCGCGCGTCTGCGCCGGCGCCGAGCCCAGCCGCATCACGGTGGGCACCCCCGCGACGGCGTGCGGCCCGTACTTGGCCACCACCTGGTAGGCCACGCTGGGCGTGCCGGCGGGCAGGGTGCGATCGACGAAGGCCTTCTCGTGCGTGTCGCCGATGGCCGTCCAGCCCGTTTCGCCCTCGAGTTGGCGGCGCACCGCGTAGCGCGTGCCGGCGGGGCCCTTGCCCGTCCAGGCGAGCACGGCGGCGCCGTTGTTGTCCAGGCCGGTCGTCGGCTGGCCCGGCTCGTCGGGGGCCGGGGCCACGCCCGGCTTGTTGGCGTAGCTCAGCCAGGCCGTGCCGTACACGGCCCGCTCGGCGGCGGGGTCGCCCTGGGCCTGGCCGGCCTGGGCCGCGGTGGCCTTGATGGTGACGATGGCGGTCGACACCTCGGCCTTCATGGCGTCGGCCAGGCGGTGCCAGGTGGCGGTGGCCGCCTTGGCCCGGGCCCGCGCGATCTCGGCCTGGATCATCGCCTCGCGGGCCGCCTGGGCGGCCTGCACTATCGATTGCACGCCTTGCTCGTCGAGCCCGATCTCGCCGGCGACGTCCTCCCAGCGGTCCAGGTGCGAGAGGGTCCGCTCGAGGGCGTCGGTGCGGTTGTATGGCAGGTTGCGTCCCATGGGGATGGTCTTCGGCGGGTTGCCGGGGCCACTTGAGCGGAATCTACGGGAGCCGATGGGCGAGCACGCGGGGCCAATGGCCGCGCCCGGGGGCCGGGTGCCCGCGCGACCGGGCCGTGTGGGTGCGCCGGGGGACCCGCTGGCCGCGCCACCGGCCCGATTGATCGCGCAACCGGAGCAGTGGCGCGTCCACCGGGGGTGGGGGCGCGGCCGTATCGTCCGCGTGATGGCCGATGGGACGACCAACCAGAAGCGGCACCGCGTCGTGACGGCTCGCATGGTGGTGGCGAGCGCCCTCGTGGGGGTGGTGCTGGCGGTGGCCAGCGTGCCGGTGTCGGCGGCGATCATGTACGGCGTGCTGTGGACGACCGTCGTCTCCCACGCCCAGTTCGAGGACGGTGCCGCCAGTGTGGAGGCCTTCCGCACTGTCGGATTTGGCGCGGAATTCTGGTTCGTGTCGGCCAACGGCGCGTTGGCACTCAAGGATCTGAGGGACGTGTCCGAGGTCCCAGTGGCGGCGACCGATCCACGCCCCGGCTATGCGCGCCCCGCGTGGGGCGGCACGCCGGCAAACGCTTCCTACTTGCACGTTCGCCACGGCTGGCCGTGGCGCGCGGCCGAGGGGCGCCAGGTCTACCCCCCCGGCCAACTCTCCTCCCTCGTGCGCATGACGTACTGGAACATCGGCCCCGGTCGCCATCTCGTCCCGCTCGCGCCTGTCTGGCCTGGCCTGGTGGCCAACACGCTTTTTTACGCGACGCTCACGCTCGTCCCGCTCGCGGGCCTTCGCTCGTGGCGCACGCGACGCCGACGCAAACGCGGCCGGTGCGTGGCGTGCGGGTACGAGCTCGGTGAGGGCGTGGGCGTGGGCGTGTGCCCCGAGTGCGGGCTGGCGAAGCGTCCGTTGGCGAAGGGGGCCTGAGCGATGGCCGGGGCGAAGCACTGCGTCGTGACCGTTCGCATGGTGCTGGCGAGCGCCCTCGTGGGGGTGGTGCTGGCGGTGGCGAGTGTGCCGGTGGGGGTGCTGATCGCGCAGGCTCAGCAGAAGCCTCCCTTCCCCGCCGCGGTGATCGACGTCGTGCTTGATCGGGGCGACTACGGGGTGTGGATCCACCGGCACGACAGCTTCGGCTACCACATCTGGAACGCGGCGAACCTGCGCTTCAGGCCGAACAGGCAGTTTCCACCACACTTCAACATGACCAGCCACGATCCGCGACCCGAGTATGTGGCTATCCAGAGCGATGATCCCGACTTTTCCATCATGTGCATCCGTGCCGGCTGGCCGCTGCACGCCGCGCAGGGCAGGACGTGGTCGACGGCGACCAGCAATAACGAAGAGTTCCTGCCCGAGCCCAGGCTGTTCGGGAGGGACTGGACGGTGCCCGTTGGCCCGATCTGGCGCGGGCTGCTCGGCAACACCATCTTGTATGCCGCCATCACGCTTGTATTGCTGGTCGGCCTGCGCCTCGTCCGCACGCGACGCCGTCGCGCTCGCGGCCGGTGCGTGGCGTGCGGGTACGAGCTCGGTGAGGGCGTGGGCGTGGGCGTGTGCCCCGAGTGCGGGCTGGCGAAGCGTCCGTTGGCGAAGGGGGCCTGAGCGATGGCCGGGGCGAAGCACTGCGTCGTGACCGTTCGCATGGTGCTGGTGAGCGTCGTGGTGGGGATGGTGCTGGCGGTGGGGAGCGTGCCGGTGGGGAAGATCGTCTCCGATCGCGTGCTGCGCACCCCCAATGCGCAGGCATGGCAGGGTCGGTTCTGGCTCAATGAGGGCGACCACCAGATCTTTGTCTATCACCGTCGCGATCCGTTCCGAGCGCATTGGGAGTCGAGCATCGTGCCGGCGGGCATGGCGGATGCGCCTGGGCCCGAGTTCGAGCGGCCCGCGTCCGACCCGCGCCCGATGTACGCGCGGCGGGCGTTCACCGGGCACGTGCAGTCGATCGTGTCGACGTCGGCGGGCTGGCCGTGGCTGGCCGCCCAGGGGCGGGGGGTCATGGACGGCACGCCCTCGCGGGTCTGGCGCGAGGGGATCCCGACGGTGGCGATCGGCCCGGTTGCGTTCAAGCTGCCGCTGCGCCCGATCTGGCCCGGCCTGCTGGCCAACACCCTCTTCTACGCCGCCCTCACGCTCTCGCTGATGGCGGGGTGGCGCTGGCTGCGCACGCGCCGGCGCCGCGTTCGCGGCCGGTGCGTGGCGTGCGGGTATGAGCTCGGCGAGGGTGTTCGTGTGTGCCCCGAGTGCGGGCTCGACGCGGTACCCAATGCCTGATGCCCAGTGCCCGATGCCTTCTGCTTACACCCCATCCTCGTACAACGGATCCCCCTTCAGCGCGGCCGCGGCCTCGTCGCCGGTGGGTTGGGGTGGGGCGTCGACGACCATCTTGCGGTGGCCGATGCCGGCCTCCTCGAAGGGGGCGCCCTCGGGGTGCCAGCCGAGCTTGGCGTAGAAGCCCACGGCGGGGTCCTGCGAGTGGCAGTAGAGGCGGTTGATGCCCAGCTCGCCGAAGGCGCGAGCCTCGGCGGCGACCACCAATCGACGGCCCAGGCCTTCACCTTGGCGCTGGGGGTCAATGGCCATCTGCATGACCTTGGCCCGGGTCTTGCCGTCCTCGGCGGGCTCCTCGTCGGTCAGCAGCAGGAGGCAGCCGACGACGCGGGGGCCGGTGGGGTGGTCCAGGACGGCCACGAAGTGCTCGGCCCGCTCGTCGACGCCGGGGTACTCGGCGGTGAACCGCTGGTGGTCGTAGCCGATGGAGTTGAGCAGCACCGACTCGCGCAGGGCGACCGAGCTGGGGTACAGCGGGCTCTGTGGCGTGATGCGTTGGACCTTGATCACGGGGCAGGATAGGCACTTTGTAGTGGTTGGCGGGTTTGCCCGGACGGGTGCGCCTTGGTGTGTGCAACCGCGGGCCGTGCCGGGCGGAAAGAATGGCCCCATGGGAGGGCAATCATGACCGCCACGCTGACGATCCGAGACGAGGGGCTCTCGAGCCGGGACGCCCAGGGCGAGCGGGAGGGGCACAGCTTCGAGCTGACCTTCCCCAGCGAGACCATCACCGTGCGCGAGCTGATCCGCGAGCGGGTGTACCAGGAGGTGGCCGACGAGAACCTGAGGCGGCGGTCGGGCACCGCCGGCCGTTTCAGGGGGCTGGTGCAACCCTCCCCCGAGGAAGCCTCGCCGAACGCGCCGAAGCAGGGCCCGCGCGAGATCGACTGGAAGGCCCAGTTCGAGCTGGCGACCCAAGCCTTCGAGGCCCGCCGCGTGCTGGTGCTGGTGGGCGAGGCGCAGGCGACCGAACTCGACGAGACGATCACGATCGGCAAGGGGTGCGAGGTGACGTTCCTGCGGTTGGTGCCGTTGGTGGGGGGGTGAGTACGCCTCAGGCCTCCGGCGTGTGGAAGTATGGCAAGCCTCGGACAGAGTTTGTGCAGCGGTTGGTGCAGTCGTGCCAGTTGTTTGCTCGATCGTCGAATAGCCCGAGGATTGCGGTGCTCCTGGCCCAGTGCCGAAAGCTGCCAGCGGATCAAGCCGTCGATGTGTTGTTGGATCTTTTCGATCAGGCCGGGCGGATGTCGGAGGCGTGCCCATACGAGGGTGAGAAGCGATTCTGGGCATTGATGAACTATCGCCACGACGTAGCGCACGCGATGGTAGTCCCAGAATTTGCCTCCGCCATTATGCGTCGGAAGCTACCACTGACGATCGACCACGCGCTCACGATGATGGCATGCGCGATCAAGCTCGAGGTCTACTCCGACGAGGCGATGCAACTCATCACGCCGGTGGTGAAGCTGTGCGAGCAGCGTTGGGGCGAGTGGGGCTCGGATGATCGCGTGCGAGATCAGATGGCGAAACTTGCGGACATGGGCCGCTCGATCGAGAATGCGCCGCAACGCAAGCTGGTCATGCGCATCGACCGACTGCTGGAGACACCCAAGGTGCCGCAAACAAAAACAGTTGAGAACGCTGAACCCCGTTCCGAGCCCAGTGAGGACGCGAAGGGTGTGCTGACGGCGTGCTTGTCGCTCATCAATAGCTACTCGATGGCAGACCAATTCGCTCCACCGGATGTGAACTCGATGTTTCGGGCGCTCGAAGACGACGTGCGGGCACTCTCGCGGCCCGATCGGGCGTGGCTACTGATGCGCGTCTTTGACGAGCTCTGCGACGCGTGGGACAAGGTTCGTGGCAAGGGCACGACCCAGCAGGACAAGGTCGAGCGTGGCAAGTTGGAATCCAAGGTCCAGCAACTCATGAAACTGATGGCCGTGGCGTTGTCGCACAAGCTGCCGCTTTCGGCTGCCGACTTCAGCCGGATCATCGATGGATCGGTGAGCCGGACGAATCGATCGGGGGTGTACCAGCCGCACTTGTACCCGATCATCCAGCAACTTGACCGCTGGAACCAGGACGTACTTGATGATGTCGCTTTGCAGGGGTCGCTGCGCCTCCTTGTCGAGAAGCTTGAGAATGAGGCCTACGACTGGCGGAATCTTGCTGCGCGCGTGCGCAAGATGGTGCTTGGCGACCTCAACTTACCTATGCAGAATGGTGAGGCGTGGACTGATGCTGCGCTGGCGGATATCGGCAAGCTCAAGCCCAACAAGATCGCCGCGTGGAACGCGTTGCTTGGGCACTGCCTGAGCGCGTCGGCCGGGTCGCCGAGCAAGAAGTGGGTGGCCGAGGCCCAGCGGATGGCGAAAGAGATCGGGCGGGCGAAGGTGAACACCGCGTTGCTCAGGTGGCTACCACTGGTGGACAAGCCTCGCACGCAGCCGTTGCAGCAGCGGTGGTACAACCACGATTTCGACGGACACCTCATCCTCGACCACCACGCCACCATCCTCAAGGGGCTCTGTTGGATGGCGGCAACCGAGGAGTCCGACGAGATGGCCCGCACGCTCGGGGCGCTGGCGATCTCGTGCTATCGCAAGCTGCCCGGCGTGGGCGCTCGGGCGGTGAAGGTTGGCAACGCGGCGGTCTATGCGCTTGGGGCCATGCCGGGGACGGCGGCGCTCGGCCAGCTCTCGCGGCTGCGCATCAAGGTGAAGTTCGGCACGGCCCAGGCGATGATCGCCAAGGCGCTGGACCGGGCCGCCGAGCGCGAGGGGCTGCCGCGGAGCGAGATCGAGGAGATGGCCGTGCCCGCGTACGGGCTCGAAGGGGTCGGCTTTCTACGCGAGCAGCTCGGCGAGTGCGCGGCGGAGATCCGCGTGGGCGAGACGCTGGCGGCGTCGCTGCGCTGGACCAACGACAAGGGCAAGGCGGTGAAAGCACCGCCCGCGGCGGTCAAGCGCGACCACGCCGACGATTTGAAGGATCTGAAAGGCGCGCTCAAGGACGTGCAGGCGATGCTGCCGGCCCAGCGGGATCGGATTGACGGGCTGTTCCTGGAGCGCAACCGGTGGCCCTTGGAGACGTGGCGTGAGCGGTACCTGGACCACCCGCTGGTGGGCGCGGTGGCGCGGCGGTTGGTCTGGGTGTTCGATGATGGGACAAGAGCGACCGCCGCCGCATGGCTGCGCGACGATGCCGATGGCCCGCCGCACGCCGATGGCCGCCTGGTGCGTGCGGATGGCAAGGCGTTCGAGCCCGAGCCCGGATGCGCCGTCACGCTGTGGCACCCGATCGACGGGGATGCGAAGCCGGGCGAGGACGCGCTCCGCGGGGACGTGGCGGTGTGGCGTGCGTTCTACGAGGACCATCGCATCCGCCAGCCCTTCAAGCAGGCCCACCGCGAGGTGTACCTGCTGACCGATGCCGAGCGAGCGACCGAGACATACTCGAACCGCTTTGCCGCCCACATCGTGCGGCAGCACCAGTTCAACGCCTTGATGCGTGAGCGGTACTGGAAAACGCAAACGCGGCTGATGGTCGATGCGGAGTATGGCCCCGCACATCGCCAACTTCCAGCGTGGGACCTGCGTGTGGAGTTCTGGATCTCGGGCGTGGGCGACGACTACAACGACCAGTTCGTGCTGGATTCTGGGGCGTTCCGCTATCTGGCCACCGACCAGGTCCGCTTCTACCGTGCCGAGCAGCGCATCCAAGACGACGACGCCGTCGCGATGGACCAGTTGCCGCCCATCGTGCTGAGCGAGTGCCTGCGGGACGCGGACCTGTTCGTCGGCGTGGCCAGCGTGGGCAATAACCCCGAGTGGGCCGACGGCGGGCCCGAGGGGCGGTTCCAGACCTATTGGCAGGAGTTCAGCTTCGGCACTTTGGGCGAGAGTGCCCAGACCCGCCGCGACATCCTGTCCCGCCTGATCCCGCGGCTGGCCATCGCCGATGTGTGTACGCTGGACGATCGCTACCTGGTCATTCGTGGCACGAAGCGGACGTACAAGATCCACCTGGGTAGCGGCAACATCCTGATGGAGCCAAACGACCAGTACCTGTGCATCGTGCAGGGGCGGGCCGACGACGGCACGGCCGGCCGGGGCGTGTTCCTGCCCTTCGAGGGCGACCGCACGCTAGCGATCATCCTGAGCAAGGCGTTCATGCTGGCCGACGATGACAAAATCAAGGACCGCACGATCCTGAGCCAGATAGGGCGTTAACGCACGCCACGGCCGCCGGTGATGCTGTGGAACGCCTCGCCCCAGAGCCGCTGCTCGACGCTCTCGCGTGGCGTGGCCAGGCGGGCCGAGCCGTCGAGCATGATGAGGGCGGCCCTGCCTCCCGCGTGGCTGCGGCCCATGGCGTTGATCTCGGTGGGGCCGTGGCTGGTGAGGGCCTCGCGAAAGTGTCCGTTGTTGCCGAAGATGTCGCCGGCACTCGGGTAGGCGAACGGAGCATCGGTCGAACCGGCGACGGGCTCGCGCTCGGGGCTGCGACCAGACGACGCACCCACGAACGGCACGATGGGCCGGTGGCTCATGATGGTGGGGCCTTGGGCGAGGGCGCCCCAGTCGTCGCCGGCGTACCACTCGGTGAGCAGCAGCGTGGTGGCGGGGGAGATCGGCTCGCTCTGCCGCGTGAGCCATGAGCCGGCCTGCGGAACCGTGCCCGCGTTCGAGACGAGCCGATAGTGCCGATCGGTGCCCGAGTAGGCCAGTGGCTCGGGCGGCATGATCGCGCCGTTGACGGTGAAGGCGGTGCGCTCGGCTTGGTCGACGTGATCGCCGGCCTTGGGCGCGCCGCCGTCGGGGGCGAGGGGGCTGGTGAAGTCGGTTTCGGCCAGGTAGCCGCCGGCGATGAGCACGGCAGAGTGGTGGGTGATGGTGCCGTCGGGCGCGGTGCGGTAGGCCGGGGGGTAGAGGCCGGTGTCGGTGGCGAGGGATTCGATGCCGTGGGCGACGGTGCGAGCGTTGGCGATGGCTAACTGCGAGGCTGAGTTGGTCTGGCTGAAACCCAGCATGGGGGCGGCCACGGCAGCGGCGAGAGTGAAGGAACAGATGGAAGCTATGACTTCGTGGAGGGCTAGTCCTGGGCGGGTGTATCGTGGGCGAGAACGCATGGTGACAGCCCCTTTCGAGCGTATATGGTTCTGTGTCGACCGAGCCAGTGGCAGATAGGAGAAACCGATGCCCGACGGTAGCAACAACACAACGCACTCGCTGGAGTACCGCATCGAGCAACTCGAGGCTGAGTTGTCGGCCTTGCGTAACGAGGCGGCCGTGAGCGTGTCTACCCAGTCTTTGCGGCTTGTAGACGAGAGTGGCATCGAACGCGCCGTGCTCGTGGCCGACCGCACTGGTCCCACTGTTGTTTTCCATGACGATACTGGCACTGTGCGTCTGAAGCTATCGCTGACGTCCTCGGGCCCTGGTATGACTCTGGCCGACGAGAACGGCCATACCCGCGCCTGGCTCGGGTTCACCAAGGAGGCCTTGCGTATCGGTTTTGCCGACGAGGACGGCAATAGTCGGGCATTTTTTGGGGTCATGCGCTCGGGTCAGCCGGTGGCGAAGTTCTACGACGAGACGGGCAACGTGGTGTGGAGCGCGGAGTAGTCGTTTTGCTACTGTAATCGTTGGCACGAATACCTATGGTGCTGGCCATTTGGGCGTCTCGCCTTTTAGCACCGCTACCACATCTCGCACCACCCAACTCATATTCAACCGTGCCGGCGCGGTGGCGGCGGCGATGTGGGGGGCCAGGTGGGCGTTGGGCAGGCCCAGAAGCGGGTAGCCGGGGTCGAGGGGCTCGTGGGGATCGTGGACGTCGAGCAGGGCGCGGGCCTTGGGGTTGGCCTTGAGCCAATCGGCCAGGGCGTTCGGATCGATTGCCAAACCCCGGCTGGTGTTGACGACGATGGCGTCGGGGCGGAGCGTGCCCAGGAACCCGGCGTTGACGAAGTGGTGGTTGCCGTCGCGCCAGTCGATGTGGATGGTCAGGGCTTTCGAAGTCTGCTGGAGTTCTTCGAGCGAGACGGGCTCGCAGCTATGACGCTGGTCGGCTGGGATGTCCTGGATGTCGTGGTATCGCACGGTGCAGCCCAGGGCCGTGAGCACCTTGCCCACGCGGCTCCCGATGCGGCCAAAACCCAGGATGCCAACGTCGAGATCGCTCAGGTGGCAGTCGCCCTGGAGTTCGTTGCGCGCATCGTGCCAGTCTCGGCCTTCGAGCGGGGCGTCGAGAAACACGCGAGGCCGCAGCGCGTCGAGCAGCAGGCAGAGCACGAACTCGACGACGGCCTGCGTGTTGGCCGCCGGCGTGTGCACGACCTCGATGCCGCGGGCCCGGCAGGCGGGGATGTCGATGTTCTCGAGCGCGACGCCCGCGCGGCCGACGACCTTGAGGTTGGGTGCCCGATCGAGCAGGGCCCGGTTTATTCGTGTATAGGTCCGCACGACGAGCCCATCGGCTTGGGGCAGCAGATCCATGAAGCCGGGGTCGTCGTAGGGGCAGACTCGCAGGTCGACGCGCTCACGCAGCCAGGCCTGAGCGGTGGGGTCGAGCGTCTCGGTCTGGATGACCAGCGGCTTATCCCGGCTCACGGTTTTTGTCCTACTCGCCGCTCTCGGCCGGCTCGAGGATCGCCCTCATCGGTCCCCTGCTGCGAGACATCAGCGGATCGGCACCAAATGCTCTGATCTGCTGGACGCGGAGCTCGCCCAGCTCGCGGTGGGTGGTCGCGACCACGGCCCGGCCCTCGGTATCGACCTTGCGGGCGAGCTCGAAGGCCCGCGTCCGGTCGTGGCCAAAAAGCCGGCCGAGCAGGTCGATGACGTAGTCGTACGAGTGGTCCTGATCGTCCAGCAGCACGACGTTCCAGGGCCTGAGCGGCTGGGAATCGGTCGTCGGAGAGGGGCTGGTGTTGGGTTTCGCTGGTGCGTGTGCCATGGTGTTCGTGATCGTAGCGGTCTGGCAAGATGTCGTGTGCGGGCGAAAGTTCTTGATGCGTTTGGCTTGTTGCGCCGATAACCCTCGCAATGTGAACAAGTCTTCATGGGGCGATGGCCTGTGCGTTCTCCAGGCAGCGCGGAAGCGGAGCCTGCGCCAATGAATAAGAGTGATTTAGTTGATCGTGTCGCCTCGAGCCTTGGGGCCACTCGTGGAGAGGCCGCCCAATATCTCGATGCCGTCCTCGAGGGCATCACTCGGGGCTTGATAGAGGACGGGCGGGTCAAGATCACCGCCTTTGGCGGTTTTACCCGCCGGCATCGGGCCGAGCGCAATGGCACGAAACCGACAACGGGCGAGCCCATCCGCATCCCGGCCAGCGAGACCTGCGGCTTCAAGGCCGCCCCGGCGTTACGCGAACGGCTGACCGAGAGCGCTCGGCCACCGGGGCAGGTCGAGAGCAAGCCCACGGCCCACCAGGACGCCGCGCGCTAACGCCGATCACCCCTCTCGAACGAGCAGCACGACGGCGTGGGCCTCGATGGCCTTGCCCTGGCCCACCGGGCCGACGTGCTCGCCGGTCTTGCCCTTCACGTTCACGCGATCCGGCGGAAGGTCGAGCATTTCGGCAATGCGCTCGCGGATGGCGGCCTTGTGCGGGCCGAGCTTTGGGGCCTGGAGCAGCACGGTCAGATCGACATTGGCCAGCCGCCAGCTGGCATTCCGCATGAGCCGGACCGCCTCGGCCAGAAATCGTGCCGAATCGCCGTTCTCATTCGCCGGGTCGTCGTTGGGGAAGAGCTGCCCGATGTCGGGCAAAGCGGCCGCTCCCAGGATGGCGTCGGTGAGCGCGTGGAGGAGGGCATCGCCGTCGGAGTGGGCGACCGGGCCGATCGGACGGTCCGTGTCCTGGGGTATCTTCACGCCGCCAACGACCAGCGGCTTGCCCGATCCGTGGGGTGCTTGGGGCTCCAAGCGGTGCAGGTCGTAGCCGTGGCCGATGCGCAGGGGTGGGTCATCCGATGATCGGCCGGGTATTGTTTGGGTCATAATGGGGCCTTGGCGGGTTGGGTGCCGGTTGGTGTGGGGCCGGCGGGCTGTCCTGACGATAGAGGGGAGATAGGGTTGGGGACCAACGGGGTCCTGTTGGACCCGGATTGAACCCATCACGCCGCCCGTCGTACGTCGATCGGGTCGCAGACGCAACCGCCGCCCCCTTGCCCACATCCGCGGAGCCTTCGATGAAGACAAGCCCTCGCCACTCCCGTCCTGTCCGCATGGCCGCCCTGGCGCTGGCTGGTGCCGCGCTGGCGCTGCCACTTGCCGGGTGCTACACGTCGAGCGATAGCTACCCCTACGTCAGCCGGACCTACAGCCCCAAGACCGTTCTGCTGATCGACACCCGCACGGGCGAAGAACTCTGGCGGTACGACCTGGGCGTGGGCAACTCGATGAAGATCCGCTTCCTGTCGGGGGACAAGGACAACATCATCATGCCCGACGAGATGCGTTGGGAGGTTAAGTCGGGCCAGAGCGGCGACATCATCT
Organism: Phycisphaera sp.; assembly: GCA_025916675.1. Taxonomy (NCBI): domain Bacteria; kingdom Pseudomonadati; phylum Planctomycetota; class Phycisphaerae; order Phycisphaerales; family Phycisphaeraceae; genus Phycisphaera; species Phycisphaera sp. The sequence continues at coordinate 2,178,758 of CP098402.1, read as the reverse complement.
ACGAGGGCGAGATGCCCTGCCCGCCCGAGGGCGTCCGCCGCATCGACTGGTTCGAGCGTGACAAGCCCGAGTACCCGCGTCTTGAGACGCCCGAGGGCGAGCCGACGCCGCTGCCGCCGACGGGTGGGGAGCCGGTTGAGGGTGGCGAGGGCTGAGCATCGCTGATCCTGTTGACGAGGCCCGGGCGCGAGCCCGGGCTTTTTTGTGAAATAGCGGTATGGTTCAATAATACTGTAAGATCATCCGAGTCTTGGAGATGTCATTGGCGGGCAGACGCGCATCGAACTTGCGATCAAAACCCAGGCCCCGTTGGCGCCGGTGGCCGATGGCGCTGCTCTCGATAGGCGTCGTGGCCGTGGCGTTTGCTAGTTTAGTCGCCTTCGAGATGGCGTTTGACCTGGGCGGCACCACCGGGCGTGGGGGTACGGTGGCCGGCTGGTGGCACCCGCGTGGCGGCCCGGGCAACGGTTCGCGGTCCGAACTCCTGCACTTTGCATTGCGTCGTTCTGGTGTCGGTCCACTGCTCGATACGACCGAATGGCAATTTCACCTCACCACGAACGATGCCCATGTCGCCAGACCCGACCCAGCGATGCTGACATGGGCACAGGCACAGATCCGTGCCGACTTTGCATCGGGTGACACCACGCACGGTTGGCCCGGAGACAAACTCGACCCCAGGCCTGTGGCCCTGGACCTGCTCTCGCGTGGCCAACTCACGGCCGTCATCGTCGATCGCCACGCCCGCATGTGGAACATTGTGTACATCGCGATACTCCTGATGGCGGCCCTGGCAGCGATCCACCTGCTCGCCTCGCTTGCCATGACCATCCACGACCGCGAGTTCAGCAAGGGACGGGTCGTGCCCGCGCTGTCACGCTTGCACGCCGCGATGTTGCTCTCTCTGTGCATCCTCTTGCCGGCGACCGGGTTGCTGTGCCTGTTCTGGTTCCAACTACCCGACCCGTGGTGGATGTTCGCGTTTGCGCCACTTGTAGTCCTCGTGGGCGTGTTGTCGGTGTGCCTGCCCACAATTGCCGGTCGCCTTCGGCGTGCAGCGAGGGCGCACAACCTGCTTTGCACCGCCTGTCTGTATGATTTGCGAGATCTGCCCGAGGCAGGTCGTTGCCCGGAATGCGGACGCTCGTACGAGCACTCAGCGACGATGCGGGATTGGACGGCGGTTCGTCACAACCGGCCGTAGTAGTCACCGCAACCCGGTGAAGCAAATGCTTACACGCTCGCCGCCTCCGCAAACCGATCCCGCACCGACTCCGTCCCCTTGCTCTCCCGCTCACTCACCAACGCCTCAACAAACTCACCAACCGGCAGCGCCCCGAGATCCTTCTGCACGCCTCGCGCACGGATCGAGACGGCGTTGTTCTCCTGGTCTCGCGGGCCGACGACGGCCAGGTAGGGGATGCGCAGCTCGGCGGCGTTCTTGATCTTCGCCTGGATGCGGCCGTCCGAGTCGTCCATGGTGGCGCGGATGCCCGCGGCCTTGAGGGCGGCGACGACCCCGAGCGCGTAGTCGTTGGTCTTCTCGCTGATGGGCAGCACGCGCACCTGCTCGGGGCTGAGCCACAGGGGGAACGCGCCGCCGAAGTGCTCGATGAGCACGCCGATGAAGCGCTCCATGCTGCCGAAGGGGGCGCGGTGGATCATCACCGGGCGGTGGGGCTTGTTGTCCTTGCCGATGTAGGTCAGCTCGAAGCGCTCGGGCAGGTTGTAGTCCACTTGGACGGTGCCGAGCTGCCACTCGCGGCCGATGACGTCGCGGACGACGAAGTCGATCTTGGGGCCGTAGAAGGCCGCCTCGCCGGGCTCCTCGGTAAAGGGCACACCCAGCGACTTGGCCGCCTCACGACAGGCCTCCTCGGCCTTGTCCCAGTTGGCCGCGTCGCCGGTGTACTTGCCGCTATCGGGGTCGCGCAGGCCCACGCGGACGCGGTAGTCCTCCATGCCCAGGGCGCCGAAGATGATCTTGACCAGCTCGAGGCAGCCCTGGACCTCCTCGCCCACCTGCTCGGGGGTGCAGAACAGGTGCGCATCGTCCTGGGTGAAGCCGCGCACGCGGGTCATGCCGTTGAGTTCGCCCGATTGCTCCCAGCGGTAGACGGTGCCGAACTCGGCCAGGCGCAGGGGCAGGTCGCGGTAGCTGTGCGGCTGGCTGTCGTAGATCTTGATGTGGTGCGGGCAGTTCATGGGCTTGAGCATGAAGCCCTCGATCTGGCCGACCTTGAGGTTGTTGCTGAGCTGCGCGCAGGTGCAGCCCTCCTCGCTCAGCTGGTGCATGTGCTCGCGGTCGACCAGCGGCGGGAACTGGCTGTCGGCGTAGTACGGAAAGTGGCCGCTGGTGCGGTAGAGGTCGAGCTTGCCGATGTGCGGGGTGAAGACCTCGTGGTAGCCCTGGCGGGTGAGCTCGGTGCCGATGAATTGCTGGAGCTCGTGCCGGATGACCGCGCCGGCTGGGGTCCAGAGCACGAGGCCCTGGCCCACGGTCTCGTCGATGTGGAATAGCCCCAGCTTCTTGCCCAGCACGCGGTGGTCGCGGGCCTTGGCTTGTTCGAGGCGATCGAGGTACTCGGCCAGGTCCTTCTTGCTGAAGAAGCTGGTGCCGTAGACGCGGGTGAGGCGGTCGCTGTTCTCGTCGCCGTGCCAGTAGCTGCTGGCGAGGCTCATGACCTTGAACGCGCCGATGCGGCCGGTGCTGGGCACGTGCGGGCCCCGGCACAGGTCCTCCCAGTCCTTGCCGGGCTCGCCGGTGGCGTAGAACGAGAGCTTGAGCGAGCCAGCCTCGTGCGCGCGATGGGCGTTGTCGAGCTTGTACTTGCTGCCCTCGCCCTTGAGCTTCTCTAGCCCATCGCTGTATTCCATGTCGTAGCGAGTGAAGGGCCGGTCTTCCTTCACGATCTTGGCCATCTCGGCCTCGATGGCCTCGAAGTCGCCTTCCCTCAATGGACGGTCCTCGGGGAAGGCGATGTCGTAGTAGAAGCCGGTGTCCAGCGGCGGGCCGTACACGAGCATGGCCCCGGGCACGACACGCTGGATGGCCTCGGCCATCACGTGAGCAGTCGAGTGCCGCAGCAGGTACATGGCCCCCTCGTCCGGCTTGCCATCGCGGGTCTTCTCGGTGAGCAGTGCCAGGTTGCAGTTGGCGACGATTGGGGCGTCCAGATCGGCCAGTTCGCCGTTGATGCGGGCCCCCACGGCGGCCTTGGCCAGCCGGGCGCCGATGTCCTGGGCGACCTGGAGGGGGGTGACCGGCCCGTCGAAGTCGCGGGTGGAGCCGTCGGGGAGGGTGATCTTGACTGGGTGGCTCATGGGATTGCTTCCGTGGGCTGGGGGCTCTTCGAATAAGGGTCAAGGGTAGGGGGTCGTTCAGGATTGCTGGCCAAACAAAAACCCGGCCATGCGGCCGGGCTCGGGGATCGTGTGTGGGCACGCCGAGACTAGCCGCGGGGGCGGGTTTCCGTAGTGGTCGTGGTTGTGGTGGTGGGGCGTGGCATGTGGGAGTATATCGGCCAGGTGGCGGCACGGCTGGAATGCGGGAGTGGCGGCCCCGTCCTTCCGAGCCGCGCTGCGTGAGCACGCCCACTCCATGGGGGGGTAATGGGTGCCACGGCTTGCCCGTCTTCGGCAAGCCGTGCTCCCCTCCGTACGCCCGCCCTAGGGGCTCTTACCCGCTCCTCCGCTCCCAGCGGGGGAGCTGTCGAGGTCTTCCGAGACTGAGGGGGTCTGGCGGCTTTACAGAGACTTACCAATCCCAAGATCCGAGACAGCTTGCCAGACTTGCTCCATCGCCTTTTCCTGGTTGGCGTAGAAGGCGCTCTCCCGGATTCGGCAGAATCGCATCCCCGCCCGCTCGAGTTGTCGCTGCCGGTGTACATCTTGGGCGTACTGCTCGGGTCCGTGCCAATGGTCGCCATCGCACTCGACCGCGAGACGCCTGAGTTTGCCGTCGACTTCCCCTTCGATCACGAGATCGATCTGGTACCGTGCGAGCTCGTACTGCGGCGTCACGCTGTAGCCGGTGTTGGCGATCCGCAGTGCGACATCGACCTCGAACCAACTATCGAAGGGGTGAGGTTGCGAACCCGGGTACCGGTCGCCCTTCACCGCGGCGCGATCAAGCTGCTCGACACTCACACCGGTCGACCTTTCGAAGGTTCCTCGGGGGTCTTGGAAGAAATCGAGAAGCCGCCGCCGCACGCAGTTGGGATTGAGGTCGTTGGGTGTGGCGGTGTGGAACAACCACATCTGGTCTTGAGCACGACTCGCGGCCACATTGAAGCGGCGTTTGTCGTCCTCCTTGGTCAACGCACCAATGCGTTCGTTCGGGGCCGCCACCATGCTCAGGAACATAACGTGACGTTCGTCGCCCTGGAAGGCGTAGGCGTCGCCGCACAGGATCCGGCGCTTCTCGATCTCTTCTGGACCCAGCCGATCGAGCAGCAGGTTCTCGATCATCGGGGCTTGGCCGGAACCCTGGAGCGTGATGACGCCCATGGTCTTGCCGCGGTACCGGGGATCGTTGCAACACTCCGCAATGGCATCGGCCAAAGCGACGGCTTCGGGCTTATTAACCACGCGCTGCCCCCTGCCCTCCCGATGGCCTTCGGGCACGCGCCGGCACACGAGGGGCTCCAAACTCGGGCGGTCCTGACGAAGCGGGATCAGCGGGCTCGCCGAATAACACAGGTCGTTGCTGAATCGGATAATCTCGGGCACGCACCGGAAGTGCTCTTTGAGCACGATGCTGTTGCCAAACCATCGGTTTGCCGCGTCGTAAAGGCTATTGCCCTTGCGGAACAGGTCCTTGTGAACCAGGAAGTCCAGGTGCTTGCGGATAAGCATCTCAACCACGTCGCCATCCATGAATCCAGCGGAAGGCGAGATCTGCTGGTCGTCCCCGACCACGATGACGCGCTTGGCCAGGTACGCGAGTACGAGGGCGTCCTGCGCACACTGCGAGGCCTCATCCACGATGGCCACGTCGAACATGCCCGCCTTGGGCTGGATGGACTCGTAAAGCCGGTGCAACGGCATGACCCATGCCGGGATGGCCTCCCGGCATGCTTCGAGATGACGCTGAGCGTCCCGGCGATACTTCTCGGCGTGCTTGCCGGTGCCTTTGCCAACCTTCTGAACCGCGTGCTTCCACCCCTTCAGGTGGCTGGCGTGCGCATCATTCATCGTCGTGAAGCACGACAGCCACGCCTTCTCCGCCGCCAGATTCTCCACGGCCTGCTCGATCCGCCGGCCCGTGTCCTTGTACCGACGCTCCAGTTCCTCCGAGTCATCCTGCTCAAGCAGGGCGCGCACCGCTTGGCGGCTGCACGCCCAAGCCCAGGCCTTGTCCAAATCCGCCAAGCGCTCGGGCCATCGGTCATCGTCTGGCTGCGCGTGGGCAGTATCGACGAGCCTTGGCAGCACCTCAGATAGTCCGCGTTCCAGACTCTTGCGCCGGGCCAGATCGGCCGATCTCTTCCACAGATCTTCGAGACTTGGACACATCGCGGCAAACCCGTGCGCATCACGCTGCTCGATGATGCGTCGCAGCTCCGTGTTGATGGGATGCGCGTTGGCATCGCCCTCACGCGGCAGCGCGCGGGCAGTGGCCCGCCACTGTTCTTCGAGACTGGACAGGTCCAGCCGGCTCAACGCGTACTGCGCCGAGGCCGCGAGCTCGGCGGCCGTCTGCGGATCGCTCCACGCCGGCATCGGCGATACGCCAGCGGCAAGGGCGCCTTGTTGCGACGGGCCGAGCAGCTCGAAGGCTTCCAGGATGGCCGCGAGCACCTCATTGTGTTCCTCGATCTCGGCGACCCGATCGGCCAGCAGGGGGTGCTCGGCGTGAGCCTTGCCCGCCCATAGCCGGCAGAGCCGCCGCACGGCCAATTCGGTCTCGGTTCGCTCGATCAGCAACCGGAGCCCCGCCGCATCCTCGCACGGACGCCCCGCGATGCGAACCGGCCGGATCAGCTTGGCCGCGTTCCGAACGGCTTTCGGTCTGCGCTTGAAGGGGCTCCATCCCAACCGCCCGCCGGCCTCCAGGTGCTCCACCAGGCGGGTTGCCTCGAATCGCATGGCCTCGGCGTCGAGGCTCTCGGGAGCACCGTGGACCTGCTTCTCATCCGCATCGCGTGCCCGTGCTCGTAGGCCATCGATCAACCTCGCCGAGCCGTCGAGCAGCTCGCGCCATGGCGTCTCATGCTCGCCCAGGACCTCGCGCACCGCCCGGTCGCTCCACGGGAGCTGCCGCGCGGTCGCCTGCTCGATCTTGGCCCGCAGGGCCTGGCTGGTGGTCGCGACGATCTCGACCGAGTCTCGCGGGGTGCGTCTGAGGGCCTCACCCCATCGCCCGGGCTCGCTCCAGTGCGCAGCCTCAGACTTTGCGTCCCGCTCGCGTCCGGCAAGGCTTGCGAAGTCCTGGGGCGAGGGAAGGTCATGGCGGCGAGGATACGACTGGGCCAGCTCTCGCTCATCGTCCGCCGAAATGCTGCGCAACAGGCCGAGAAATTCTCCAAGGTCATCGCGCACGATCGGATCAAAGCTCGCATCCTCTTCGGGCTCGTCCTCGAACCAGCCAAGCCGCGCCGCATCGGCCTCAATATCCCGCGTGATCCGGGCCAGCGTGCCCTTGTAGGCACCATCGCCGAAGCTGTGCTGGTAGGTCTCGCGCTCGCGGAGTTGGCGGAGGTCCGAGGCAAGCCCCGCCTGCTGGGCACGAAGCCCGTCGAGCGTCTGCTTCAGCTTCGCGATCGTCTTCGCGCTGTGCGCTTCGGTCCATTCCTCGCGCTTTCCCAGGATCCGGCCGACACACTCGCCGAGCGAACGCATCTCGTCACGCCCGCGTCCCATGAGGCCGACGCACAACGGGCGGATGGCTTCGGGCAGCTTGCCACCCTTCTCCCCATCACCGACGAGCACCTGAAGGGCGCGAGGCGTCTGAGCGGTGACGAGGACGCGCTGGCCGGTGGCCAGCAAGTGGCAGATGAGGTTGGCGATCGTGTGGCTCTTGCCTGTTCCGGGCGGTCCCTGAACGAGCACGCCGTGGGCGTGGCGCGCCTTGTGGACGATGGCCTCCTGGTCGTCGTTGGTCGGCAGCGGCATGTAGACCGGCTCGGGAAGGTCGACCACCGGCGATCGCTCATGGTCGTCATTTTCTGGAGCATCGACCGTTGCTTCGACGGCTAACTGGAGCAGGGGCGTGAGTGCTCCGGCTTCTTCCACATCGAGCGAGATGGCATCGAGCACCTTGAGCAGGTCGCGCGTCGATCGCTTGCGCAAGATTAGCGCCGGCGCGATGTGGACGCGCGGAGCGGCATTGGCCTGCCCCGGACGCTCCATTGCCCGCTCGTACTCGCCATCCTGGTGCAGGGCCCGGGCGGCCGACCGCAGCGCGTTCTCAATCGGGCCCAGTTCCCAGGGATCATCGTCGGCGATCAGTGCAGCGCCGCTCATGCGCTCTTGCAGGTCGGTCGGCCGCTGGTCGACGGGGACCATGTCGAGTTCCACACGAAGCTTCACCCCCTCGGACGCGGGCCGCAGGGTGAACACGCCCTTGTTGGGATCAAGCTCAAGTTCCACGTTGGCGCACAACAGATGCCGTCGCACCGGCTCACCCGATTCAGGTGCCCACGCGAGCAGGCCGAAGCCCATGACCAACTCGTAGGCCTCGCCCAGTCGTTCCTGGGCCTGATGGATCTCAAAGAACTTGCGGTAGATGCGGCGGTTGTGCAGCCAGGTCTGGATCCGATCGACCCATGGGCGCCACTGTTGCTCAAGATATGCTTGCCATGCCTCTGCGACGTCAGGATGGTCGGCGAGCGCAAGCTCGTGCGCATTTGCGTCGCTTGCGCCATCTTTTGAAACCGCCGGGCTGGCGAACAGCTTCGTCGGCTCCTCCCATTGCGTGATCTCGGCCGCGTCCTCGCGGATGGCGTCTGTTTCAGGTTGAGCCTCGGCGGGTACCAACACGCGATCGCGAAGAGTGGGCTCTTGCTCGTAGTCGTCCCACACCCCTTTAATCCACCGCTCGCAGACCTCGGGAGGGAGCGGCGCTGGGGGCTTGCGCTGGTTGACAACTTCCGCCCAGAATTCATCGCCGTGCGTCCAGAGCTCCCCCGGCACCCTGCACACACAACCCGGTGCGCCAGCGATGTCCTGGAGCCACACACAATGCTCGTAGGACTGCGTATCCCGGACGGACTTGATGCTCAGTTCGGTAATCTCACGAAGGAATCGCAAGAGCCCGAGGACTCGCTGCCTTACGTCGGTTGTCGGATTCGGAGCCGCCTCTGCTTGTTCCCCGTTTCGAATCTTGTCGGGCAAAGGTGGCGGTCCCGACCCGGTAGCTTCAGCAGGCGATGGATCGTCTTGCCCCTCCTGTACGGGTGACCATTCATTCGATTTTTTATTCTTGCCAAACCATGCCATTGCTAGAGGATAACCCCGTAAGGCATGTTATGGGTTCGAGCTGTTAACCAGACACCTTGTGCCCAGGGCCCCTGCCGGCGGCTCGTGACCCCACCTCACGACGGGGATTCGTTGAGCCAGAGACCCGAGAAGCCTCCCGCATCCCGTCCGATACCAGCCGCAATCCCAGGATAACCCCGCTCCAAACAGAGAACGAAGATTTTTTCTGGTCAATGTTCGCGTTAGCCGCCCTGGAGGGAGCGTCAGGAGGCCCCGAGCGCAGGACGTGCGCCTCGGATTGCCAGGACTCGCGCGAGGGCTGGCAATCGGCGCGAGGGTATTGGCGGCCCTCGCGCGAGTTTCGGCGGTCCGCGCGAGGGAACTGGCGGGCCGCGGGCGGGAAGCGCCGGCCCTCGCGCGAGCGCTGGCGATCGGCGCGAGGGTATTGGCGGCCCTCGCGCGAGTTTCGGCGGTCCGCGCGAGGGAACTGGCGGGCCGCGGGCGGGAAGCGCCGGCCCTCGCGCGAGCGCTGGCGATCGGCGCGAACCTCCTGCCGGCCCGCGCGATGGTGGCGGCAGGATTCACGGGAGGGCCGGCGCTCCGGGCGAGGGTGGTGGCGATCCGGGCCGCCCCCCCCCCCGCGCGGGGCCGGTCCGAGAAACGCCGGGGCCGGGTCACGACGCGGCCCCGGGCGCGTCGCGGCCCAACGTCCGAGAGCGCGGGGGCTCCCGGCCCCCCTCACTCCAGGTGCGCTTGCCCCACGTCCTCGCAGATCATCTCGCGCGGGGCCCAGACGGCGCGGAGGCGTTCGAGCGGCTGGCCCACCGGCTCGGCGGCGTCGTGGAAGGTGCTGTGGTGGATGGGCATGAGGCGGTTCGCCCCCATACGGCTGGCCATGCCGGCGGCCTGCTCGGGGGTGGCGTGGACGCGGTCCCAGGGCTCGTAGCTGTTGCCGATGCCAAGGATGGCGGTGTCGATGGGGTTCGTGTCGTCGGCGAGCGAATCGAACGCGTCGGTGTCGGCGGTGTCGCCGGCGAAGAGGAGCTTTCGTTGGTCGTCCTCGATCACGTAGGCGTTGTAGCCGCGGAAGCGGTCGATGAGGTAGCGGGCGCCCCAGTGCTTGCAGGGCCAGGCCGTCACGCCGAAGCCGTTCAGGTCCTCGGTCTCCTGCCAGCGGAGCTCGATCACGTTCTTGAAGCCGCGGCCGCGATCGGGCAGGAGTTTCCGAGTGTGCTTGGGCACGACGACGGTGGTGGTGGGGCTCACGAGCCGCTCCAGCGTCGGCTTGTGCCAGTGGTCCATGTGGGCGTGGGTGAGTACGAGCACGTCGATGGGCGGCAGGTCGTCGACGGTCGCGGGCAGGGCGATCGAGCGGCGGCGTCCGGTGGGCTTGCCTCGCAATCCAACTCCGGCGTGCTCGGCGAAGTGGGGGTCGGTCAATATTGTCTGGCCGCCGACGCGGAGCATGCTGGTGGCCTGGCCGAACCAGAAGGCCCCGAATTGGGCCGAGTCCCAGGCGTCGCGGTCGGGGAGCGAACCGGCGGGGGCCATGGGCTCGGCGGGGGATCGCAGGCCGGTCCGCTCGCCCACGCGCTCGGCGACGATGGGCCGCCATTGGCGGGCCAGGGCCCGGGCCACTCTCATGATGCCGCGTTTTGGGCCCGAGTTGGGATAGTCACCGGTCATCTCCGCCAAGCATAATCCCCTCTGGGACTCGTTTATTGGCGGTTTCCGGGGCAGCCGATCGGGAACCTCCCGCCCCCCGAACGCATAGGATGTAATCAAGACACGGACATTCGTGCTGGCCAGCCTTTCGCGTAGACCCGGGCAATCGATCCGGCGAGCGGGGGCGGCCCATCGGGAGCGGGTGATCCGTTTCGGAGACCATATCATGACCTCCACCGCTACGAACACCAGCACGAGCAAGGTCGTCGATCCGCTCGACCTGATCGACATCGACCACGTCCGCTTCTACGTCGGCAACGCCAAGCAGGCGGCCGTGTTCTACGCCCAGCTCTTCGGCTTCCAGGTCTCCCAGGTCGCCGACCTGACCACCGGCAGCCGCGAGACGGCCCAGTACCTGCTCACGCAGGGCAACATCCGCCTGCTGCTGACCACGCCGCTCACGCCCGATCACGCGATCAACGAGGAGTTGGTCAAGTTCGGCGACGGCGTGAAGGACGTGGCCCTGACGGTGGCCGACGCGACGGCCGCGTACGAGCAGGTGCTGCGCAACGGCGGCGAGAGCGCGTACGAGCCGTACACCCAGAGCGACGAGAACGGTTCGGTGACCATGGCCGGCGTGAAGGCCTATGGCCGGGCCGTGCACAGCTTCGTCAGCCGCGAGGGCGCGTACGCGCTGGACAAGGTCAAGAGCGGCGACGCGTTCGCCCCGGGCTTCCGCCAGTTCGGCGCGTTCTCGCTAAACGACTACAACAAGCAGCACCCCTGCGGCCTCAAGTTCGTCGACCACTGCGTGGGCAACGTCGAAGAGGGCAAGATGAACTACTGGGTGGACTGGTACGAGAAGGTCATGGGCTTCGCGATGTTCAAGCACTTTGATGACGCGGACATCTCCACCGAGTTCAGCGCGCTGATGAGCAAGGTGATGGCCAGCGGCAACAACCTCATCAAGATGCCCATCAACGAGCCCGCCCCGGGCAAGAAGAAGAGCCAGATCCTCGAATACCTCGAGTGGCACAGCATGGTGCCGGGCATCCAGCACCTGGCCCTGCGCACCGACGACGAGCTCAAGAGCGTGGCCGAGCTGCGCCGCCGCGGCGTCGATTTCCTGAGCCTGCCGGACACCTACTACGAGCTGGTCTGGGACCGCGTGAACAAGATGCTCACCGAGAACGGCCACGAGGCGGTCAAGGAAGACCACACGAAGGTCAAGGACCTTGGCATCCTGGTCGACGCCGACGACGAGGGGTACCTGCTCCAGTTGTTCACCAAGCCGCTGCAGGACCGCCCGACCCTGTTCTTCGAGATCATCAGCCGCCGGGGTTCACAGAGCTTCGGTAAGGGCAACTTCAAGGCGCTGTTCGAGGCGTTGGAGTTGGAGCAGGAGAAGCGGGGGAATCTGTAAGTTTTCTTCACGCTTTAACAAGTCGAACCCGTGAACGCACGACGAGAGGAAGCCACGCAGGCTTCCTTTTTATATTTGTGGCCCGTGCGTGCTCTGACGCCACTACGGTGAATGTGTTTCCCCGTGCATTGGGCCGTCGAGCCCTTGGCGATCAGCCTACCAGCTATGCTCTTATGCGAGCTTCACGACTTGCGGCCCTCGGGCACGCGTCGAATCACGCTCGCGGAAAGCCGGCATTATCCGCGCCGCATCGATTGGATTGCTCCGACCACGCCGACGCCCGCGCCCTTCTCTGAAGTGTGCGGGGGATCGTTCTGGGATGCGCACGTGGCGATGGGCCGACGTTCTTTGTACCAACCAACTCCGCCGCACGCGCGGCGAATTCACGACGCCGCACCCGCGGCGATACATCACCGCCGCACGCGCGGCGATCAACAAAGGAGTCTTCGCATGACCATCGAGAACAAGAACGAGCAGACCATGAAGCCCGACGCGTCGGCACCCAAGCCCGCCGAGAACAAGACCGGTGAGAACAAGCCCGGCGATAGCAAGCCCGGCCAGGGCGTCGGCGGCGACAAGCAGCCTAACCAGCAGCAAGGTCAGAAGCCCGCGACCACCAAGCCGTAGCGCAAGCGGGTGGGCCTGATCCCAAGGGCCCATCGACCGGGTGACTGAAGAGAGGAAGAGAGACTGTTCGGGGCGTGAGAGCGTCCTGGGCGGCATGGCGATCGCGAGTCCCGGGAGCGGGGGACACGGCGTAACATACGATGGCTTCGCAGGCATCAAGATTTACGCACGCATGTCCAACGACCGAGATCAAACAGCACGCATCGGTGGATCGGGACGCAGCGGCAAGGCCCTGTTCCAAGCCACCAAACCCTTTGGCGTCGAGTCGCCCGGTCGCACGTGGTGGTACGTGCTGTCGACGCTCGCGGCCATCGTGGTGGCGCTCGCGATGGCCGTGATATCGCCCTGGGTGCCCGTGCGGCTGACGGCATCGGTGCTGGGCGGGCTGCTACTGGTCCGCGGGTTCATCCTGTACCACGATTTCATCCACAAGGCCCTGCTGCGCAACTCGCGCTGGGGCAAGGTCATGTTCTACCCCGTGGGGATGCTGATGCTCACGCCGCCAACATACTGGCGGCACAGCCACAACTTCCATCACGGCAACGTTGGCAAGCCCCTGGAGCCCAAGACGGCCATCGACGCGGGCATCGTGGGCGCCACGATGGCTGGGGCGGGCATGGGCACCGACGAGCCAGAGGGCCACGCCGAGGCGAGGGGCGCCGAGTTGTTGCTGATTTCCGACCTAGGCTCGTTCCCGCTGATGTCCACCGAAGCGTGGCAGCGTGCGACGTTTCCCCAGCGTCTTCGCTACCGCGTCAAGCGGCACTGGGCGACCATCGCGCTGGCGTATGTCACGGTCTTCTTCTTTAGCCTGAGCCTGCTGCCCACGCTGCGCAACCCGCGTCGATACTGGGATGGGGCCATCGCCATCGTGCTGCACTTGGGCGTGCTCGCGGGGCTGTGGCTGCTGGGCGGATTCTGGGCGATGTTCTTCGGGCTCATGCTGCCCTTTGCCATCGCCTCGGCCATGGGCGCGTACCTCTTCTACGCCCAGCACAACTACGAGGGCATGCGCATCCTGCTGCCCGACCACTGGTCGTACTACCTCGGCGCCACCGAGTCGTCCAGCTACATGCGGTTGGGCAAGGTGATGCAGTGGTTTACCGGCAACATTGGCTACCACCACATCCACCACCTGAACCCCCTGATCCCCTTCTACCGCCTGCCCGAGGCGATGGCGGCCATCCCCGAGTTGCAGGACGCCGTGGCGACGTCGTTGCGCCCGCGCGACATCGTGGCCTGCCTACGGCTGAACCTGTGGGACCGCGAGCACGAGCGGCTGGTTCGGTACCGTGAGGCGCGGGCCTAAAATGTTTTTCATCCACCCCGCACGGCGGCGGGGCGGCAGGGGAACCCCATGGCCACAGCGACCACGGTCTCAACCACCACCCCAACAACTCCCGCACGGACGCCCCGTATCGGCCGCATGGCCTTCCTCCGCTGGCCCCTCATGGACTACCGCAACGCGGTCGACCTCGCCGAGCCCAACGAGGGGCTCACCGGGCACATCGGCAACGCGAAGTACAGCCTGCGGCTGCAACGCTACTGGTGGGCGGCCCGGGCCATCCAGGACGGTGCTCGGCAGGCCGCGAAGGAGGGCCGCGAGTATGTCGTGGTCGATCTTGGCTGCGAGCGTGGGTGGATGAAGCGGTTTACTGAGGGTGAAGAGGACGCCCCGACCAACATCCGTTGGATCGGCCTGGATGGCAACCTCGACCATCCCTCGCTCGAGGCCTCGCATTACGACGAGACGCACGCGTGCGACTTCCTTGCGGCGCTGCCCGTGCCGGACGACACCGCCGACGCGGTCGTGTGCCTGCACGTGTTCGAGCACCTCAAGGACGTCGAGGGCCCCGCGAAGGAAGTCGCCCGGATGCTCAAGCCCGGCGGCGTGTTCCTGGCGGGCACGCCGGTTGGCCCGACGCCGCTGGCGATCATGCGCACGAAGCAGCTCGTCGAGCGCGACCGCCAGGGGCGTAACCGCCACTGGGGGCACATCCGCAAGTTCTGCCCGGCCAGTTGGCGCACGCTGTGCCGGCACGCGGGGCTGGACATCGAGATGATGACCGGCTCGCACGCCATCCGCCAGACCAAGAGCCCGCTGGAGAACTTTGGCTGGTGGATCCGCCTGAACCAGCTCTGGGGCGTGCTCTTCCCGAGCCTGGGGCAAGAGGTGTACCTGGCCGCGCGCAAGCCGGCGGCGGGCGAGCATGTCGAGAAGCCCGGTTCTCTGGCGCGGTTCTGGGGGTATGCGGATTGGTCGCTGCCCGTCGCGGCTGTGCTGGTGCTGGTGGCTTTGCCGGTGGTGCTCGTCCTCAGCTGATCACGATCATCCGGTGACTGGGCCGCCCGTGCCGCGCATCCGCGTGTGCGGAGGTGCATCATGTCCGCCGCACTCGTCCTGACCGTCCTTCGCCTGCTCCCGCTTACGCTCACGGCCCACCCCGGCTCGGGGCTCGAGGTCGCCGCCGACGGCACGATGTACGTTGCCGACGTGGGTAGCGAGACGATCTGGCGGGTCGCACCCGATGGCTCGGTGTCGCCGCTGGTCACCAACAGCTGGACGCACGAGATGCAGTTGCTGGCCGACGGCACGCTGTTGTACGAACGCGAGCACACCGGGTATGAGCAGGCCCCCCAATCGCTCCGCACGATCGCGCCCGATGGCCAGAGGGCGGTGCTCATCCAACCGCCGCCCGATCGCGGCCGCTTCGGCTCCAACGCCTTCTGCCGCGGGCCCAACGGCGTGGTCACCTTCGCCCACACCGTCCGCGGCGAGGATGGCAAGTGGCGGGCGATCATTCGCCAGCGCGATGCCGACGACCACGACGGCTCGCGCGTGCGCACCGTTGCCGGGGCGACAGAGGGTGGGTTGTACCTCGACGGCCCGGCGATGGAGGCGACCTTCCGAATGATCGTCGACATGCGGCTGCTGGCCGACGGCACCATCGTGCTGCTCGACCGCGACCGCGTGCGCCGGATGACGCCGACAGAGGATGGCTCCTTCACTGTGACGACTCAGGGCCCCAGCCTCATCGACGCCAAGCCCGCCGACCCGCCCACGCGCGGCGGGCCCGAGACCACGTGGAACCGCTTGTACGGGCTGGCGGTCGACGCGGAGGGCAACGCCCTGGTCGCCTACAACGCCGGTCGCCGCGTCCTGCGCATCGCGCCCGATGGCACGCTCACGACGCTGCACACCAGCGACGACGATTGGGCGCCGGTGGGGGTAGCTATAGGGCCGAGCGGCCGCGTGCATATCAGCGAGATCAGCGATCGGGGTGGGCGGATCCGGGTGGCGCGGGTGGAGAACGGCGAGGCGAGCGTCGTGGCGTCGATCCCGGCGGTGTGAGGATTGGCAATCAGAATTCCGCGAATGGCAGCCGATGAGGTTGCACTGGCGGGCTCACTCGCGGCCACCAGGTTCGAGTAGGCCGAGGCCGGCGGCATTGGCTCGGGCGAGCTTGATCCCGGTCAATTCGCAGGACGCAGCAACGCGATCGTGAACCACTCGCGCTCGTCACTCCAGGCCCGGTCGACCCCCAGCCCCGCGCTGGCGGCCAGCGACTCGATGCGGCCCATGTCGTACTTGTGGCTGCTCTCGTTCCAGAGCGTTTCGCCCCGGGCGAACTCGAACCGCTCGCCGGCGACGGTGACCGCATGGGCCTTGGTGGCCTCCAGGTGCATCTCGATCCGCGCATCGTCGGCGTTCCATCGTGCGTCGTAGTGGAAATTCTCAAGACTAAAATCAGCGTCCAGCTCGCGGTTCATGCGGGTGAGAATGTTCAGCTCGAACTCGCGCGTCACGCGCGCGGGATCGTCGTAGGCGGGGATGAGCACCGATTCGTCTTTGATCCGATCGAAGCCGATGAGCAACGCTCCGTCGCCTCCTGCCAGCTTGGCAAGGGTGCTCAAGAGCTCGCGCTGCACGCCAGGCATGAAGTTACCAATCGTGGAGCCGGGGAAGAAGACCAATCGCGGGTGCAGGCGGGCGATGGCATCGGGCAGATCGATGGGATGGGTGAAGTCGGCCCAAAGCGGCACGATGCTCAGCGATGGGTGCCGCGACGCGAGCGTGCGGGCCACGCTGCGGAGCTGCTCGCGCGCGATATCGACCGGCACCATCGCGCGCGGGTGCTGCAGGGCTTCCAGGAGGATCTCGACCTTCTCGCCCGCGCCGCTGCCCGGCTCGACGATGGTGGCGTTCGGGCCGATCTCACGGGCGATCTCGCCGGCGTACTGGCGGAGCAGGGCGATCTCGGTCTTCGTCGGGTAGTACTCGGGCTGCTCGGTGATGCGCTCGAAGAGCCCCGCGCCGATGGTGTCGTACAGGTACTTGCTGGGGATCGATTTTTGGTCCTGCGCAAGCCCAGCCAGGGCGTCGGCACGGAACGAGGCATCTTCGGCATCGCGTCCCTGGGATTCGTCGGCATCAGGCCGACTATGCGATTCGGAGAAGTCGAGCACCACGGCGCGGCGCTCGACGCTTGGGTCGGTGTCGGTTCCAGTGGTTGGCATCAGGCTGTGTCTTTCGCGAGTCGCACGCCGGAGAACTGCCAGCGCTTGGTGGGGTGGAAGAAATTGCGGTACGTCGGGCGGATGTGGTCCGCGGGTGTTGCGCACGACCCGCCACGCAGCACGTACTGGCTGCTCATGAACTTGCCATTGTACTCACCGAGCGCTCCGGTTTCGGCGGTGTACCCCGGATAGGGGTCGTAGCCGCTGCGGGTCCACTCCCATACGCCGCCGAACATGCCGTCGAGGTGCCCGGATCCGCTCGACGGTGCGCTCGGGTGGAAGACGGCGCGCTCAAGCAAATGGGCGTGCTGGAGCGCATCGCGCCAATGGACGCCGGCACGCTCGAGATCGCGCAGGCACGCGGCCTCCCATTCGGATTCGGTCGGCAAGCGTGCGCCCGCCCACCGCGCGAACGCTTCGGCCTCGAAGAAGCTGATGTTTGTGACGGGTTCGTTGGGATCGACGGTGCGCTCACCATGCATAGTTGCGACGCGCCAGGTACCGTCGCGTCGCGTCCAGTACATGGGCGCTACCCAGCCCTCAGCCTTCACCGCCGCGGCACCCTCGTCGAGCCATAAATGCTCACGGGCGTAGCCGTTGTCCTCGATGAACTCGATGTACTGCCCGCAGGTCACCGGCCGGCTGGCGACGGCGAACGGACGCAAGTACACCTTGTGGCTCGGCTGCTCGTTGTCATACGAGAACTCCTGCCCGTCGCAGCCCACCCAGAGCAACCCGGCCTCGAACTCGACCCACTCCGTGGGTAGGCAGGGGTTCGATTCAGACGTGTCATGCGGGCGCGGGTCGTACGCCTCGCACGCCGCCCCGCACCACAGCGCGTGGCGGATGTCGGTGAGCAAGAGCTCCTGGTGCTGCTGCTCGTGGTTCAGGCCGATCTCGGTCACGCGTGCCGCTTCTTCGCTCAGGCGATCGCCCGAGAGCAGCTCCATCATGCGTTCATCGACATGTGCGCGATACGCCAGGATCGAATCGAGCGAAGGGCGGGTCATCATGCCACGCGAGTGCCGCGGCTGGCGATCGCCGATCTGCGTGTAGTAGCTGTTGAACAGGTAGGCGAATCGCTCGTCGAATCGGCACCCGGGATCGACGCGCGAGAGCACGAATTGCTCGAAGAACCACGTCGTGTGCGCCAGGTGCCACTTGGCCGGGCTCGCGTCGGTCATGGATTGGACAACGCAGTCCTCGGGAGACAACGGCGCACGCAACGCGTCGGTTGTCGAACGGACCGCCTCGTACCGGTCGGCCAGGGAAGCACCGACGAGCGGCGCGCTGCTGATGCTGAATCCCATGGCGCCCGTCCCTTCGTGCTGGGCAGTTCCGTTCGCAGGAGGTTAGCGCCGGTCGGGTGGGGGGTCATCCCGCGGGACGGACATAGCGGAAACTCAGCGGTACATGAGGGATTTCTAACGCTTTTCGCCCCGCACGCCGGCCGGGGAGATCGCACGCTCGGCCGTGTCGAGCAGTAGCGTCAGCACGATGGCCATCAGGGCCGCGGGGATGAGCCCCGCCAGGATGAGCACGGTGTCGACACGCCGGATGCCCGCCAGGATCGGGTCGCCGTACCCGCCCGCGGCGATGAACCCGCCGAGCGTCGCCGTGCCCACGTTGATGACCACCGCCGTCTTGATGCCCGCGAAGATGCTCGGCAGCGCCAGCGGCAGCTCGACGAACAGCAGCGTGCGTCCGGTCGGCAACCCCAGCGAGCGTGCAGAGTCGCGCACCGATTGCGGGATCTGCGTGAGCCCCGCGTGCGTCGTGCGCACGATGGGTAACAGCGAGTACACGAACAGCGCGATGATCGTGGGGATCTGCCCGGTGATCGCCAGCAGGCTGACCAGCAGCGCGAGCAACGCGAGGCTGGGGATGGTCTGCAAAATGCCGCTGGTGTTCAGCACGACCTGCTCGAATCTCTTCGAGTGCGCGGCCAGCACGCCTAGCGGGATGGCGATGGCGATGGCCAGCAGCATCGACGCGCCGACGAGCACGGCGTGCTCGACGGTCGTGCGTGGGATGTCGGCGGCCGCGCGCCGCACGCGGTCGCCGAGCGTCAGCGTGCCCACCGCGGCACCGCCGGCGTCGAAGTAGTTCTTCGCGACCTCGGCCTCGGTGCGCCCGTCGACCTCGACCTGGGCGTTGAGCGCCGACATGGCCGCCTCGTCGAGCACGCCGGTGAGCGACTCGATCGCGCGCATCGCCGCAGGATTGCGCTGCGCGAGGTCGGCCCGGTAGATCCACACCGCGTCGTAGCGCGGGAAGTGGTCGATCGTGTCGCGCAGCACGGCCAGGCCCATGCTCTGGATCTTCGCGTCGGTGGTGTAGATCTCCTTGGCGTCGATGGCCCCGCTGCCCAGGGCCTGGTAGCCCAGGTCGTGGTCGATGCCGCGGATGTCGGCCTGCGGCAGGTCGTAGGCGGCCTTCAGCGGCCGCCAGCCATCGTCCCGCTCGATGAACTCGTTGGTGAAGCCCATCCTGAGGTCCGGGGCGTCGCGCAAGTCGGCGATGGTCTCGAGCCCGTACTCCTCGGCCGTCGCGGGCAGCACGCCGATGGCGTAGGTGTTGTTGAAGCCGATGGGCTCGCTCATCGCCAGGCCCAGTTCGGCCAGAGCCGCACGCAACTCGGCCTCGGTTTCCATTCCCTGATCGGCGAAGATCTCGCGCAGCAGCGTGCCGGTGTACTCGGGATACACGTCGATGGCGCCGCTCTTGACCGACTCGAACACCAGCCGCGTGCCGCGCAGCGAGTCCTTGTACTCGACCCTGAGCCCCTCGCGCCGGGCCCTTTCGGCGAGCAGTTCGCCCAGCAGCACCGATTCGGTAAAACTCTTCGAGCCGATGGTCAGCCGCCCGGCGGGGGCTTCTTCTTCCTGGGCGACAACGGCGCACGCGAGGCACAGCACGACCAGGACCGCAAGCCGCATGACGGCAACCCACCTCACGACGCCGCCCCTTCCATGCCGTGCAGCCGCCGCTGGGCGTTCACGAACCGGCGGACGAAGTCGCTGGCCGGCTCGCGCAGCATCGCTTCGTGCGGACCGTCCTGCGCGATGCTGCCATCGTGCAGCAGCACCACCCGGCCGGCCAGGTGCTGGGCCTCGGCCAGGTCGTGGGT
The DNA here is from genome assembly GCA_025916675.1 of Phycisphaera sp. NCBI lineage: Bacteria > Pseudomonadati > Planctomycetota > Phycisphaerae > Phycisphaerales > Phycisphaeraceae > Phycisphaera > Phycisphaera sp. The sequence goes on along the minus strand of CP098402.1, from coordinate 2,158,974 downwards.
CACCAGCACCACGGTCTTGTCCAGCCGCTCGAAGAGCGCCTTGAGCTCGTCCTGCAAATCGGCCCGCACCATCGGGTCGAGGGCCCCCAGCGGCTCGTCGAGCAGCAGCGCCTCGGGCTCGTTCGCGAGCGCCCGCATAAGCGCCACGCGCTGCCGCTGGCCGCCCGAAAGCTCGTGCGGGTATCGATCGAGCAGCGACAGATCGAGCCGGGCCATCTCGGCCAGCTCGGCCGCGCGGTCGCGGGCCTGCGGCTTGCTCCACCCCAGCCGCCGCCCCAGCAGCGTCACGTTCTGCCGCGCCGTCAGGTGCGCGAACAGGCCCCCCTCCTGCACGACGTAGCCGATGCGCCGCCGTGCCGGCGTCAGCGCGGCACCAACCATCTCGGCACCATCGAAGCGGACCACGCCCGCATCGGGTGCCAAGAGCCCGTTCATCAGCCGCAGCAGCGTCGACTTGCCGCACCCGCTGGGCCCGATGAGCGCCACCGTCGTGCGCGGCTCGATGGTCAGGTCGATGCCGTCGAGGACGACAGCTTCGCCGAAGGCCTTGCGGATGCCGGTGAGGGCGAACATGGGGGAGGTTAGGGGGGCAGGAGTGGTGGGGCGGTCCTGGTTGCTCGAGTTGTGTTGTTGGACTGGGCTTGCACGTTCGACGCTCTGGCGGAGCGGAAGACGGCTGCGCCCGGGCGGTTCGTGGTGTTCGGCTTGTGCTGACGGCCGTGCTTGCACGTTCGACGCTCTGGCGGAGCCGAAGACGGCTGCGCCAGAGCTGCCCCATCGTTGCTTGTTTTGGGCGCTCGCTTCGCTCGCTTGCGGCCTAACGGCCGGGCGGCCGGGGCCGCCGCGCCGGGACATGCGCCCTGCGCCCGAAGACGGGCTGGTGCGGATGTCCCGTCGCCCGGGTGCCTTGTGTAGACGTGCGCCAAGGGCTCTTGACGCCGAAGCATCCGCCGAGCGAGTCTTCGAGCGACAGCGCATGCGAGAGGCGCGGCCGCTCCTGTGGCCCGGGCGGTAGCCCGCAAGCGAGCAACGCGAGCGCTCAAGAACAACCAAACGGAGCGCAGCGGAGGCGCGGCGGTCTTCCGCCCCGCCGCAGCGGCCGAGCGCCAAGAACGCGCCATCGGCACAATACAAGAGCCAGAACCACCCGACCCCATCACCACAAAACCGCCGCGGGCACCCATGGGGCGCCCGCGGCGGTTCGAGGTATACGAATTCACGACCCGCGGCTCAGGCCGCCGTCTTGGCGTCCGAGGGCATCTCGAACACCGTCGCCTGGTTGCCCGCGCCGAACTGCACGCCGAAGACGGCCGGGTTGCCGTCCTTGGTCGAGGTCTGGGCGGTGATGCGGTACACCACCTGGGCCGTGCCCGGCGGGATGGTCGCGTCGGTGAAGGTGCGCTCCTTCGCGTTCGCGAAGAAGGTGAAGGGAGATTGGCTGGCCACCTGCCGCTCGACGCGGTAGGTCACCGGCCCGGTGCGCGGCGGGTTGGGGCACTTGAAGCGCAGGGTGATGGCCCCGCCCTGGAGCAGCTCGACCTTGAAGCTGGTCGCCGTGCCCGGGGCGGGCGCGGGCTGCGGGTCGGCGGGCGCGGGGATGGCGCCCAGCGTGTAGATGCTGGTGGGGTCGTCGCTGTTGCGAGCCGTCGCCCGGATGATCGCCACCTGCCCGCTGGCCAGGGTGCGCATGTCCTTCACCGCCTGGTTGTAGCCCGCCACCGCGCTGCGGTACGCGTCCTCGGCGGCGTCCAGGTCCGTGCGGCTCTGCTGGGCGACGGCCGTGAGCGAGGCCAGCTCGGCCACGTCGGCCGAGTCGAGCTTGAGCGCGACGGCGTTGTCGTTCCATGGGGTGATGTGGGCCAGGCACCAGGGGATGGCGTCGGTGCCCTTGCGTGGGACGGTGCTCATTGCTCGGCTCCTTCGATGGCGGCGCGCGCCACGCCGGTGCTGGTGCGGATGTGCGGCCCGGCCCCTGCGCTGGGGGCCGGCAACGGCAGAACAGAATCATGGAGCATCGATCCGTCTCCTGCGGCAACCCGGAACGGCGTGGGCCCGCGGCGAACAAGGAAACTTCCCGGACCACAACGGCCGGGTTTCTCCGGGTATCGAGCATGCGAGAGGGCGACTCCAGTTGGAATTCTCGGTCTCCTCATTTTTTTAACCTCCGGAGCAATTTTGATCGGTTTATGTTTGGAACATCCGCTTGGGCGCCCGCGCAAAATGGGGTGAGGGCCCGAGAAGGGCGGCACACAACACGCTTGGGCGCTGGGTGGAGCGGCTGGCGCGCGGAGACGGTCAGCTTGTGCGCCGTGTAAAACGGCTTGCGCGCTGATGCGAGTGGAGTGCTCGCTGACATGGAACGTCGGTGGGCTGGGGCGATCGACTTGTGCGTTGACGCGAGCCGCTCCCCAATGGCCCGGCTACCCACTACCCCGCGCATTTCGTCCATATCACAAGCACGCAGGCCGGGATTCGACTGGCAACTGGGAATTTCATTCGCATGTTCCCATGCTCGTTCTGACGGCGGTGGTACTTGTACTAAGCTAGGGAAGTTCCCTGTATTGGTCCTAAATATTTGCGATGCAAGTGGTTACGTAGTTGGACATGCTTGGTGAAATTCAACAACGAAGAAAAAGTTACCGCTCCATCCGTTTTTTCGAGTACAACATCCACATCTCCACTATTTCGGTGGCGTAGGCGTTCAAGGAGCCGATCCAATGCTCGCACGGATACAAATAATTGTTGTCGGAATGTTCTTTTTCTGCGTGGCCGCAGAGGCGGCGAGCCAGAACTGCAACTGTGGTACGCTCCCTGCCGGGGAGTTCAATTTCTACGTCGATGCCGCCGCAACCCCGGCGAACCTGACCTGGTGCCAACGCATCAACAACATCAACGCCCCATACCGGACGCTCGCGGAGGCGCGAGATGCCATCCGCAGCTACAAGACGCAATGCCTCATGGGCGCAGAGTTGGATCGAGACATCACGGTCTGGATCCGAGGCGGCGTGTACGAGATGTTCGAGACCACAACGCCGCAAGGCGTTACCGGCGAAGACACATTCGAGTTAGAGGCGCAGGACTCGGGCAACCCCATCGCGGGCTACTACATCACGTACCGTGCCTATCAATCGTCCCCACAGTTCAACCCCGAGGACGTCTTGCTGACCGGTGGAGTAGAAGTGGACGGCTGGACGGCGGGGGGTGTTCAGTCGGACGACGCGGGTGGCACGATGAGCCGGTGGTGGGGGACTCTCAATATTGACTGGCCAACTTCTGACATTTACATCGACAACGAACGCATGACGCTGGCGCGAGAGCCCGACCTGGGTGCCGGAGAGCTTGGGACCGGATTTGCATACATCCTCAAATCCAAGGTCCACGATGATCTGGGTCCCACTGATACGTTTGAACGGTCGTACGAGATCGATGATGGGCTTCGCATGCGAGGCTCAGCGGCGTGTGGTGGCGGCAATACCGGGTACATCGAAGCGGTCGCGATCCATGAGTGGAACGTGCACAGGAGCATGCCACTCGGGACATCAACGTTCGCGGGCCCCGGAGGCACGATATCTGGCAACGCCACGCTTATTTTTTCGCCCGATGCGCCACTGGGAAAGATTGGCGGCGCGCCTGGTTGCACAGAAGGTGCAGTGAGCTATTACCCTGCCTTCTTTACCATTCGAGGACGAGGTCTAGATTCCCACAGCCAGATGTGGCCGGATGTCACAATGAAGACCACTTGGCCAACGGGGTTTGAGCCTCATGCCCCCAATGGTGGGGCTTGCGAGCTGAATACTACCAAGGACGATCGCCTGTTCGTGGAAGGCGACAAGCGATTCATGGACCAGCAGTACGAATGGTACCAGGCGCAAACCAGCGTGTGCCAGCAGGTCAACATCCGTCTTCCCCACGCTGCTGGGGTTGACATCATCGATCCAAACACGGCGACGACGATTTTGCCGAAGCAACAGACCCTGGTTCGATTGACGGGCTCCCAAGAGGCGCCGGTGAAGGGCGTGATATTTCTGGACCTCATGTTTGGGTTCACCAACTACGTCCGGCCCGGCCTGCATGACGAGACGGAGTACACCCCTCAGTCGATTAGTTCTCGCGGGATCCAGCACATCGACAATCCATGGACTCCAAAGATCAAGCAGGGTGTCGGCCAGAACGTGCTCCCGGCCGCATTTGAAGCGAAGTACGTCGAAGGCCTGTACGTCGTCGGTTGCCGATTCGCGCATACCGGTGGCAACGCGATCAATGCCTTCACCCCCGTTCGCCCAAGCTACTTCTGTGGAGATCCAGATATCGATGGGATCCTCGTCCAGCAGACCGAGTTCTTTGACATTGGTGGCACCGCGCTCGCGCTTTCCAAGTTCGATGAATTCGTCTTCGCCGGGGTCCAGTTCGATGCGGTCCCTTCGGGCCCCGAGGCCGAATTCAGCATCCACAGCCCAGCGAATGTCATTGTGTCCGCCAACTACTTTCACGACATCGGTGTTCGGTACTACTCCTCGGCCGCCATCTGGTGCCGAGGGACGCAGGACGTCGAGATCTATTTTAACGAGATCGACGGGTCGATGGACTCGGGGATCTATGGCGGCGTCAGCAACCAGATGGTTGAAACGACCATAGTACAGGACATTTGTGGCGTGATCGACATCACGGAAACTTGCGGCAGACCTGCGACGGGCGTTGACAAGGATGCTGACCGATACACCTCACTTCGTGGGGACTTTATCGTTCTCGGGAACCGCGTGCTGAACACGATGGGCGTGATGACGGACGGCGCGGCGATCTACTTGCGAGGATCCCCGGGGCAGACTTGCTACCCCAGTGCCGCTCGGATCTCTCCATTGTGTGACTGCGACGGGCCTTTCGGCTCATGCACCAGCCCGAAGCGAGCATGGGTCGCCGAGAACTACGTAGACGACGTGGCGCCGAACGGGCGGCTCCCGAACAGCAATGCGGTCGCGCACCTCTACTTCGACAACTGTTCTGCGAACTGGTTTGTCCAGCAGAACGTGTTTCTTGATGAATTCGATCGATCCGACATCATCAATGTGCAGGTATCCAGGGGTATCGCAGAGAGTGGCCAGGCGGCACTCCCGATCACGTTTTGCTGGGATACGAACTACTACGAGGGCCCCGGGGTGGGTGAGCCGCGTGAATTCGGTCGAGCATTCATCGAAGACAAGTTGATCAAGTACATGACATGCACCGACCCCGATGGAACTGATGCTGATGCCGTGTTGCCGGCTGTGACAATGCAGTTCGCTCGCGACACGAATATGATGGTCAAGCAGGTCCCACAGGACATTATTGATGCCGCCGCGATCCCCTCCCTGCATCCTCGTGTCAAGGGATACCAGTCGCCACTGATTCACCCTTAGGTTTGCGGCATCAATTCTTGTAAGGAGTTTTATCCGTCAGGGCAATACTGGCCAATTTATTGTGTCCCGTCCACCTCAACCTCGCGCCACTTCCCCTCCACGTGTCGCACGATCGTGCCGGTGTGCAGGTACAAGAGCTGCTCGGCGATGTTGGCCGCGTGCTCGGCGATGGCGTGGGTGGCGGTGGCGATCTCTAAGAGGATGAACGCGGCGGCGGCGTCGAGCTCGTTCGCCCGCAGCTTGGCCTCGGCGTCACGCATCAGGGTGGCCTTGAAGGCTTCGACCGTGTCGTCGCTGAGGAGGACTATGCGGGCCAGCCGCGCGTCGCCGGTGGCTAGGGCCTTCACCGCGTCGCGGACGATGCCCACCACGCTGTTGGTCAGCACGCGGAAGGTGTTGGGCGGGGCGGCCCCAGCATCGGTGAGGCGTTGGCCCAGCGTGGCGCAGGCGAGGGCCGCGTCGGCGATGCGCTCGAGCTCGTTGTTGACCTTCACGATGGTCAGCAGGTTCCTCAGGTCGGCGTCGGGCAGGCGGCGGGCGCCCTCGGTCGCGTCGGCCAGCAGCGCGACGGCGGCCTTCTCGATGCCCACGTCGGCCTTGTCCACCGCGTCCTCGGCGGCCTCCATGCCCAGCAGCCCATCGCGGCCGGGGGCGAAGATGTGGTCGAAGCCGCCCTCGACCATCTGGAGCACCAGCGTCCCCTGATCGCTCAGGCTCGTGCCCAGCGCGGCCAGGCGTTCCTTAAAACCCTCGGGGGTGGTGGGCATGGGGCGGATCGCTCCGTTCGAGAACCAGTGGGGCACCAGTTGGTGCCCATAGCGGACGATAAGAGAGGGTACCCACGGCGGCAGCCGGATGGGGGGGCCTAGCGTAGCCCCAGGCCCGTTTTTGACCGTCCCATACGCCGATCTGAGCAGGAGCCCGACACCCTATGAACGAGTTCTGCGTCGAGAGCCTCAGCGCCCGGTGGATCCTGGATTCCCGGGGCAACCCCACCGTGCGGGTCCAGGCCGAGCTGGCCGGCGGGGCCGTGGGCGTGGCGATGGTCCCCAGCGGGGCCAGCACCGGCGAGCACGAGGCCGTCGAGCTGCGAGATGGCGACAAGGGCGTGTTCGGCGGCAAGGGCGTCAGCGCCGCGGTGCGAAACGTGGGCGAGAAGCTCGCCCCGGCCGTCGTCGGCCTCGACGCCCGCGACCAGGCCGCCCTCGACCACACCATGCTGGCCGCCGACGGCACCGACAACAAGGGCAAGGTGGGCGCGAACGCGATCCTGGGCGTCTCGCTCGCGTGCGCCCACGCCGTGGCCGCCGAGGCGGGGCTGCCGCTGTATCGCAGCGTTGGTGGCGCGGGCGGCCGCACGCTACCCGTGCCCATGCTCAACGTCATCAACGGCGGCAAGCACGCCGACAACAACCTGGACTTCCAGGAGTTCATGGTCCAGCCCTGGGGCTTCGACGACTTCGAGACCGCGCTCCGCGCGGGGGTTGAGATTTATCATTCACTGCGCGGTCTGCTGCACGAGGCCGGACTGAGCACGGCTGTTGGCGACGAGGGCGGCTTCGCGCCCGATTTCAAGAGCGCCGAGGAGGCGTTGCAATACCTTGAGAAGGCCACGAAGAAGGCCGGGTACGCGTGGGGCACGCAGATCTCCATCGCCCTCGACCCCGCCGCCAGCGAGTTGGCCAATGAGGCGAAGAAGGCCGGGAAAGAAGGCTATAAACGGTTCAAGAGCGACCAAGCCGTCATCACCAGCGACGAACTCATCGACACCTGGGCCAACTGGTGCGACAACTACCCCGTGCGCTCCATCGAGGATGGCCTCGACGAGAACGACTGGGCCGGCTGGAAGAAGCTCACCGAGCGGCTGGGCGACAAAGTGCAGCTCGTCGGCGACGATTTGTTCGTCACCAACATCAAGTTCCTCCAGCGCGGCCTGGACGAGGGCTGCGCCAACGCCATCCTCATCAAGCCCAACCAGATCGGCACGCTCAGTGAAACCCTTGAGGCCGTCGACCTCGCCCGCCGCAACGGCTACGGCGCGGTCATGAGCCACCGCAGCGGCGAGACCGAGGACAGCACCATCGCCGACTTGGCCGTCGCGACCAATTGCGGACAGATCAAGACCGGCGCGCCCTGCCGCAGCGATCGCAACGCCAAGTACAACCGGCTGCTGGTGATCGCGCAAGAACTCGGCAGCAGTGCGCTCTTCGCCGGGAGCGCGTGAATGGCCGGCACTGATGCCACACCCAAGCCCATTGACACCAAGGTGCTCTACGAGGGTGCCAAGTTCAACGTCGAACTGCTCACGCTGCCCGCGGATGATGGCACGCGCGAGATGGCGATCGTCCGCCACCCCGGTGCCTGCGCCATCCTGCCCATCCTGACCGAGGCCACCGAGCACGAACCCGCCACCCTGGTGCTCATCCGCAACCAGCGGCCCGCGGTGGGGCAATCGCTCTGGGAGATCCCCGCGGGCACGATCGATCCGGGCGAGGAGCCGCTCGTGTGCGCCGGGCGCGAATTGATCGAAGAAACCGGCTACAAGGCCGCAACATTGGAGCCGTTCGGGCGGTTCTATACCACGCCGGGCATGACCGACGAGGTGATGCACGTGTTCGTGGCCCGTGGGCTGACCCACGTGGGCCAGGACTTGGACGAGGGCGAGCACATCGAGGTGCACGAAGTGACAGCCGACGAGGCGCTGGCGATGATCGACGACGGCCGGCTGATGGACGCCAAGAGCGTGATCCCCATCGTGCGCGCCCACGCCGCCGGCCTGCTGGGGCTTGGCCAGTGACGGAGAACTGGAGAGGGAGCGGCCCGCGCGGCTTCATGTCGCGCGTCTTCGGCGAGGGCGACAACCCCATGCGCTGGGCGCTGCCGCTCTACCGGCTGTGGGGCATCACCGTCAAGCTCCACCTGTTCTTCATCATCTTCATCGCCATCGAGTTCATCCGCTCTGCCGGGCCCAGCAGCTATGGGTTCACGATGACTGCGATCTGGCTGACCTGCCTATTTGGCATCGTGCTGCTGCACGAGTACGGCCACTGCTTCGCGTGCCGATCGGTGAAGGGCGAGGCCGACGAGATCCTGCTCTGGCCGCTGGGCGGTCTGGCGTACTGCCGGCCGCCACACGATTGGAAGTCCGAGTTGATCACGGTGGTTGGCGGGCCAGCGGTCAACGTGGCGCTGCTGCCGATCTTCGGGCTTGCCACGTACTTCGTCACCGGCAGCTGGCGGTACGTCTTCTTCAACCCCTTGGAACTCGTCGGGCCGCCCGGTGGCTACGCCGAGCGCACCATTTTCCTGCTGCACGTCATCAATACGCTGTTGCTGGCTTTCAACGTGATGCTGCCGATGTTCCCCATGGACGGCGGCCGCATCGTGCAGTGCCTCATGTGGCGCAAGATAGGCTACGAGAAGAGCCTGTGGATTTCCTGCAACATCGGCTTTGGGGCCGCCGTGGTCGTCGCCGTCTTTGCCTTCGGGTTCGACAAGATGCTTCTATTGGGCATCGCTCTCTTCGGCGGGCTCACCTGCTGGCAGCAGAAGCAGAGCCTCAAGATGATGGGCTTCGAGCCCCAGTACGCCGCGGCCTACCAGGCCACCGATGACAGCCGCCCCAAGAAGCCCTCACGCGCCCAGCTCTCGGCCATCAAGAAGCGTCAGGAGGAAGAGGCCAGGTTCGATAAGCTGCTTGAGAAGATCGCCGAGCAGGGCATGAGCTCGCTCACCCCGCGCGAACGCAAGTTCCTCGACCGCGTATCGGAGAAGAAGCGCCAGGGCAAGGCCGGATAGGCGATAGGATCAGGCCGCGAGCCGCACCACCCGCAAGATTCGGGCCGGTTTTCCCAAGTATCCTCCCAGATCAAGGACGATGAACGCACCATGGGGCTGCACGATCGAAACTACATGCGAGGCGACCAGGCACCGCCGGGCTTGAGGCCCGATCGCGGTTGGCCTGTGTCAGCGACGATTGCGCTGATCATCGCTAACGTCGCGATCTTCCTGTTCCAGTTGGTCGCTCTGAACGCCTGGGGGCTCCAGTGGATCCGCCAACCCACGGATGCCGTTCCTGGCATCGGGCCAGTCGACGCCGTGACGCTCTACGGCCACTTCTCGACCAACGAGGTCATCTTTGGGCTCGAGTTCTGGCGCTTCCTCACGTTCCAGTTCCTCCACGGCGGCTGGATGCACCTGATCTTCAACATGTTCGGGCTGTTCATCTTCGGCCGGCTCGTCGAGGACCAACTCGGGCCCAAGAAGTTCCTCGCCTTCTACCTGGTCTGCGGCATCTTCGGCGGGCTCTTATACCTGCTGCTTAACCTGCTCGGCGGCGTGATCGGGCTCAATCTGCCGCTGCTGCTGCCCGGCGACCCGGCCACGCCGTTGGTTGGTGCGTCCGCCGGCGTGTTCGGCATCGTGATCGCCTGCGCGTACATCTCGCCCAACACCGTCGTGCAGTTGCTCTTCCCGCCCATCCCGCTCAAGATGAAGACCTTCGCCTACGGCTTCGTCGCGATCGCGTTCTTCATGCTCTTTACGGGTTCCAGGAACGCCGGCGGCGAGGCGGCCCACCTGGGCGGCGCCATCGCGGGCTTCTACTTTATCCGCAACACCCACCACCTCATCGACTTCTTCGACGTCTTCGGCGATTCCCGCAAGCCAAAGGGGCCAAAAGGACCAAGGGGTGGCAGGGGACGGCCAAGGGCACAAGGCGGGATCAGCCAGCAGGAGGTCGACCGTGTGCTCGACAAGGTCCAGGCCTCGGGCCTGGGTAGCCTGACCGACAAGGAAAAAGAAACCCTCCGCCACGCCACCGACCGGCAACGCCGGGGCTGAGCGGGCATGGCCATCACCTTTGATATCGCGACAAAGAGCCGCAGCACACAGGGCCGGGTGGGAACCGTCACCACGCCCTACGGCGTGTTCGACACGCCAGCCTTCATGACCGTGGGCACCCGCGCCACGGTGCGGGGCGTGACCAACGAGCAGCTCCGCCAGGTCGGCGCGCAGGTCGTGCTCAACAACGCCTATCACCTCTGGCTGCGTCCGGGGCCAGAACTCGTCGACCGCATGGGTGGTGCGCACGCCTTCATGGGCTGGGACGGCCCGATCCTCACCGACTCGGGCGGCTACCAGGCGTATTCGATGGCCGACACCAACGCCATCGACGAGGACGGCGTCACGTTCCGGTCGATCCTGGATGGTCGGAAGCTCCGCATGACGCCCGAGGCGTCCATGGACATCCAGAACAAGATCGGCGCCGACATCATCATGGCCTTCGATGACTGCCCGCCGGCGATCGAGTTGGCCGATGGGCCGGCCTCGCAAACCCGCCTCAAGCTCCAGGCCGCCCACGACCGTGATCGCACCAGGAATGGCTACGACCACGCCGCCCGCCTCAAACTCGCCAACGAGCGCACCATACGTTGGCTCGAGCGCTGCGCTAAGGCCCATACCAAGCCCGACGCGCAGGCTCTCTTCGGCATCGTCCAGGGCGGCACGAGCGAGGACGCCCGACGATGGTCGGCCGAGCGAGTCACCAATGTCGACCTGCCCGGCTACGCCATCGGCGGGGTGAGCGTGGGGGAGACCAGCGAGGACATCGCCCGCATCGTCCGCTTCACCGCGCCGTTGATGCCCGAAGGCAAGCCCCGATACTTGATGGGCGTGGGCTACCCGCGGGACATCGTGGCGGCGGTCTGCGCGGGGGTCGACATGTTCGACTGTGTGCTGCCAGGCAGGAATGGCCGCAACGCCAACGCCTTCGTGCCGCAGGGCCAGATCAGGCTCCGAAACGCCAAATTTACCGAGGATCCCGAGCCCCTGGAGCCCGGCTGCGATTGCCCGGCCTGCCAGCCCACGCACGGCCGCTCGGCCAGCCGGGCCTATATCAGGCATTTGTTCATGTCCCAGGAGATGCTGGGCCCGATCCTGGTCTCGCTGCACAATCTCCGGTTCTACCAGCGGCTGATGATGGACCTGCGGGCCACCATCGCCGGCGACGATTGGGCCGGGTTCGCCGATCGCTGGCCCTCCGCGGCGTCGGGCATCCCACAGGCCGCTTACCATGCCCCCCGCGTCGGCCCGTCCGGCGTTGGTGAGGTTTGATCCGCCCGGCTCTCTGCCGGGCCCAGCAACGAATAGGACCGCGCGACCGTGGATGGCATCTTTTCGCCCAACTCTCTTCCCGTTCTCGACTTCTCCAGTTTCTCGACCACCCTGGCCTATCAGGAGGCGGGGCCGCTGAGCGGTGAAGCGCCCGCCGGCAGCACGGCCCAGCCCGGCACGACGGGAGCCCCCGGCACGACCGGTGGTGGGGGTGCCCAACCGACTGGCCAGCAGGGCGGCCCGGACATGATGCTCATCCTCATGCTGGGCATGGGCGTGTTCCTGGTGATGATGATCTTCACCGGCGGCCGCCGCCAAAAGAAAGAGAAGCGCGAGCGCGACGATATGCTCAACGCCCTGAAGCGCAACGACAAGGTCCAGACCATCGGCGGCATCATCGGCGTCGTGGCCGAGGTGCGCACCGACGAGGTCGTGCTCAAGGTCGACGATTCGGGCCAGAACCGCGTCCGATTCGCCCGCAGCGCCATCCAGCAGGTCATCTCGTCTCGCGGAGGGTCGGCCGAGGCCGCCCCGGTCGAAGAAGAAGCCCTGGCCACGAACAGCTAACCGACTGACTAAATGAGAGACCGGCCGGGCCCGATCGAACAACTGATCAGATTAAGGGCGACCGAGCACGCTCGACGAGGAATCGTGACACCATGATGCGCAACCGACTGGGATGGGGCCTACTGGCGATGGCGATGCTCGCCTTCGCGTTCTGGGGCTTCATGCCCCCCAAAGAGAAGCTCCGCCTAGGCAAGGACCTGGCCGGTGGCGTGACGCTCACCTACGCCGTCCAGATCGAGCCCGGGCAGAACGCCCAGGACATCCTCAACCAGCTGGCCACCGTGCTGGGCGAGCGCATCGATCCCGGCAACCAGATGGACATCAGCATCGTGCCTGTGGGGCGAGACCGCCTCGAGATCACGATGCCCCTGCCAACCGAGAACGTGAAGGTCCTCCGGCGGGAATTCGACGCCGAGCTCGAGCGTATCCGCCAGTACACGATCGACCCGGTGCGGTTCGAGCGCCTGATGGGCGAGGACGCCCAGGAGCGGGCCGCCTCGATCGAAGAGATCAGCACGAACAGCCCCGAGCTGGCCGATCGCCTCCAGACCGCCGCACAGGCCTACGACCGCCTCGTCGCGGCCGAGAACGCGTACCGCGACCTGCTGAGCCAGGCCGACCCCGATCCGGACGCGCTCGACGAGGCCGAGTTCCAGGCCGCCGACGCGGCGCTCGATTACGACGCGGCCCGCGACGCGGCCCTGAAGCTGTCCATCACCCCGGCCGAAGTGCGGCGCGTGCTCGAGTTCTCGCGGGAAGAAACCCGCAAGATGGACACCGTCGCCAACGAGCCCGTGACGCTGCCAAGCCCGTTCCAGCGGGCGTGGGACGCGATGATGGCGCGTGCCGGCTCGGGCGAAGCCGAGGGCGAGAGCTCGCTCCAGGCCCAGCTCAAGCGCATCGAGGCCTCGTACGACACGTACACCGCCGAGCGCCGCTCGCTCGACGACCCGCAGGACCTCAAGCGGCTGCTGCGTGGTTCGGGCGAGCTCGACTTCCGCATCACCGTCGATGCCAATAGCCGGGCCGACGAGACCAGCCTGCGCGAAGAGCTTCAAGAGCTCGGCCCGCGCAATGCCAGCCCCGATGGCGCCGTGTGGCTCCAGCTAGCCAAGATCGAGTCGTGGTTCGACACGATCGCGCAGTCCGAGGCGCTCGAAGCCGACCCGGTCGGCTTCTTCGCCAACCGCGGCGGCGACGGCTTCGTGGTCGAGCCGTACGACGGGCAATACTGGATGCTGGTCTGGGACCAGGTCGGCAACCGCATGACCAGCGCCGAGGGCGACTGGCAGGTAACCCGTTCTTACCAGGGCCGCGATGAGCTGGGGCGCAGCAACATCGTCTTCAACATGGACACCCTGGGCGGCCAGCGCCTGGGCGAGCTGACCCGCGAGCACGTGGGCGACAACATGGCGGTCATCCTCGACGATCGCATCATCACCGCCCCGACGCTCCAGGGCCGGATCTCAACCAACGGCAGCATCTCGGGAGACTTCTCACCCGAAGAACTCAGCGACATCATCCAGATCCTCAACGCCGGCGCACTCCAGGCCCGCCTGTCGCCCGAGCCCATCAGCGAGAACACCATCGGCCCGAGCCTGGGTAAGGACAACCTCGACGCCGGGCTGCAGGCCGGCATCTACGCCCTCATCGCCGTCAGCATCTTCATGGTGCTCTACTACTTCACCTACGGCATCATTGCGGTGATCGCCCTGGGCTGCAACGCCGCCCTCATCCTGGGCGCGATGGCCCACAACCAGTCGGCCTTCACCATGCCCGGCATCGCGGGCGTGGTGCTCACGTTCGGTATGGCGGTGGACGCTAACGTGCTCATCTTCGAGCGCATCCGCGAAGAACTGCGAAACGGGCTCGACCTCTCCCAGGCCGCCAAGCTGGGCTACCAGCGGGCGCTGTCGGCCATCGTTGATGGCAACGTGACCAACCTCATCGTCTGCGTCGTGCTCGTTGGCGTGGGCACGCAAGAGGTCAAGGGCTTCGCGATCACCCTGGGCGTCGGCGTGGTCTGCACCATGATCGCCGCCCTGGTCATCAGCCGCTTGCTGCTATCGGTGCTGGTCGACGACGTGAACCTCAAGGCGCTTGGCAAGCCCAAGACGTCGATGCTGGCCACGGCCATCCCGCTCATCGATCGCGTGCTCGAGCCCAAGATCAACTGGGTCAGCCTGCGGCACATCACCTACGCCATCTCGCTCTTTGCGGTGCTGGGAAGCATCGCGCTGATCATCACCCAGCGCGACCGCATGCTCGACACCGAGTTCGTTGGCGGCACGCAGGTCGTTCTGCGTTTCGGCACCGACGACGCGACCGGACAGCAGCAGAAGCTGGCCCGTCCCGAGGTGCTCGAGCGCGTGATGGAAGTGGCCGAGGCCGCGCCCCAGGGCAGCGAGCTCGCGCTGCTCGAGCAGGCCGACATCGTGCCGCTCGACCCCGACGACGACGGGGTGACGAGCGATACCTTCCAGATCAAGACGCTGGCCACCAACGCCGACGACGTGCAGGACGCCCTGGCCCGGGCGTTCGAGGACGTGCTCGACGTCCAGGCGGCTGTCAGCTTTGCTCAATCCGACGAAACCGACGCACGCCGCGCGCCGGTCTACCCGATCTCGAGCCCGACCCCGCTGGGCACCCACATCGGCCAGCCTCAGTACCGCGACGAAGTCGACGGGTACGTTGGCGGTGCCGCCCTTGTCCTCCAGGACATCACCCAGGGCCAGACGCTCGAGCAACTCGAACAGCGCATCGATCTGCTGCGAGGCCAGGCCGACTTCTCGTCCACGCTCGGTCGCCCGCGCGAGATGCGCGTGCTCGATCGGTACGACGATGGCACTGTCCGCTCGGTGGTGCTGCTGACCATTGATCCCCAGACCAGTTACTTCGGCGATCGGGATCGCTGGTGGCAGGACGTGGGCCAGTTGGAGTGGCGTGTGCTGCGCGAGGCGCTCACGACCTCGACGACGCTGGCAAGCGTCAGCAACTTCAGCCCGGCCATCGCCCAGGAGTTCCGGGGCCGCGCCGTGTTCGCCGTCGTGATCAGCTTCGTGCTGATCACGATCTACATCTGGGTCCGCTTCGGCTCGGTCCGCTACTCGCTGGTCGCGCTCACGGCGCTCGCCCACGACGTGCTCATCGCCCTTGGCATGATCGCCATCGCCGAACTGGTGTACGAGTTCCCAAGCGGGGCCAAGGTCGCCAGCAGCCTCAGCGTGCTCCCCTTCCGCATCGATCTCAACACCGTCGCCGCGCTGCTGACCATCATCGGCTACTCGCTGAACGACACGATCATCATCATGGACCGCATCCGCGAGAACCGGGGCAAGCTGCCCTACGCCAACCGGCGCGTGGTGAACCTGTCGATCAACCAGACCCTCAGCCGCACGGTCATCACGTCGGGCACCACCCTGTTCGCCGTTTCCGTGCTCTACTTTATGGGTGGTGAGGGCCTGCGGCCGTTCGCGTACGTCCTGCTGATCGGCGTCATGGTGGGTACCTACTCGTCGGTCGCCGTCGCCGCGCCGCTGGTGTGGTCGCGCAAGGCCGATCCCTCGGGTGGCACCGATGATGCCGAGGCGGCTAGCGGGTTTTCGGGCTCCCAGCCCGCCCCCACGACAGCCCAGGAGCCCGACCAGCCGATGAGCTAATCGCATGACCACCACGCCACAGGCCAACCCGGGCTCGTTCCGGCAGACGGCGATCGGGCTGCTGGCCCTGGCCGCCCTATGGAATGCCGTCTACTGGCTGTGGCCAGTCCACCGCGAGGCGCCCGTGGTCATGGCTAGCACGGTGGACGAGGAAGCTCAGCCCGAGCACGATGCCGATCCCGAGCCACCCACGCTGACCATGGGCGATCCCGATCCCGAGCCCGCCCGGCCGCTCATCATCGATCCTGTGGTGCACGACCCCGACGGCGCGTTGGGCGTGCTGCCGCCGCAGTTCCACATGCACACCACGACCAGGAACGATCGAAACCTTGGCGACATCGCCAGCCATTACTACGGCGACAAGAAACTCTCGGCCATCATCGCCCAGGCCAACCCCTTCAAAGATCCCAGTCGCCTGAAGGAGGGGCAGGTCTGGCGCGTGCCGATCAACCCGGACAACATCCAGGGCATCATCGTCGACCCCCTTGGCAACCCGGCCGAGGTGCCGCCACCGCAGGCCCTGTCGACCGAGTACACCGAGTACGTCGTCAAGGACAACGACAACTTTGGGGCCATCTCGAAGTTCCACTACGACACGACCCAGCACGCCGAATTCATCTACGCCTTCAACAAGGAGCGGCTGGGCCTCCGGTCGATCCGGTCCATTCGCCCGGGCCAGGTGCTGCACATCCCCAAAGAGCCGAAATAGCCCCTTGGTCGACCTACCCTTGGCGGCATGCCCGAGCCATCGACCTATATCGTGACCGGCGGTGCCGGCTTTGTGGGTTCCAACTGCTGCGCCGCCCTCTCGCGCGCTCGGCCCGACGCCCAGATCATCTGCATCGACGACTTCCGCGTGGGCTCGTTCCGCAACCTCGTCGAGGCCTACGACCGCCACGAACTGGGCCCGGTCTCCTGCGAGGTCATCGCCCAGGACTGGACCTACCTGCTCACGCTCATCGGCCACAAGTCGGTGGGCCTCGTCCACATGGCCGCCATCACCGACACCACGGTCGAAGATCAGGCCCAGATGCTCGACGACAACGCCGGCCCGGCTTGGGACGGACTGCTCGAGTCCGTGCTCGAGGCCGGCCACAAGCTGGTCTACGCCAGCAGCGCCGCGACCTATGGCACGCCCACGCAAGCGGCCGAGCACCAGCCCTTCCCCCTCGATGCGGCCGGCAAGCCCGACAATATCTACGGCTTCAGCAAGTGGGTCATGGAGAACAGCCACCGCCGCGTGCAGCAGCAAGACTCGAACGCGTCGATCGTCGGCCTGCGCTTCTTCAACGTCTTCGGCCCGGGCGAGTCGAACAAGGGCGCGATGGCCTCGATGGCCTACAAGCTCGCCCAGCAGATGCTTGCCGGCACCGCGCCCCGGCTGTTCACGCCGGGCGACCAGGCGAGAGACCAGGTCTACGTCGACGACGTGGTCGATTGCGTGCTCGCGGGCCTCGGCCTTGGCGACTTCAAGCAACCCACGCCGGGCGTGTACAACCTGGGCAGCGGCAAGCCCACAACCTTCAACCAGCTCACCGACGCCGTACGGGCGGGTCTCGGGCTCAAGGCAAGCGAGTTGCCCACCGAGTACTTCGACATGCCCGCCAACGTCCGCAGGTTCTATCAAGACTTCACCCTGGCCGACATGGCCCAGACCGAGCGGGGCCTGGGCTTCACGCCCACGTACGACCCCGTCGAAGCGATCACCGGGTACGCGTCGTACCTCAAGCAGCACAGTGGAGCCAAGCGTTGAGCAGCATCCGTCGCATCCTGGTCACCGGCGGCGCCGGCTTTGTGGGCTCGCACCTGTGCGAGCGTCTGGTCGATGAGGGCCAGGACGTCATCTGCGTCGACAACTTCTTCACCAGCCAGAAGAGCACGATCGCCCATTTGTTGGAGAGGCCCAACTTCGAGCTCATCCGCCACGACGTGACCCATCCGCTGTGGCTCGAGGTCGACGAGGTCTACAACCTCGCCTGCCCCGCCGCCCCGGGCCACTACCAGTACAACCCCATCAAGACCATGAAGACCAGCGTGCTGGGCGCCATCCACCTGCTCGGAATGGCCAAGCGCTGCAACGCCACCATCCTCCAGGCCTCAACCAGCGAGGTGTACGGCGATCCCGAGGTCCACCCCCAGCCCGAGAGCTACCGCGGCGCCGTCAACACCATCGGCCCGCGCGCCTGCTATGACGAGGGCAAGCGCGCCGCCGAGACGCTCTTCTTCGACTATCACCGACACAACGGCGTCAAGATCAAGGTCGTCCGCATCTTCAACACCTACGGCCCGCGCATGCACCCCCACGACGGCCGCGTGGTCTCGAACTTCATCCGCCAGGCGCTGCAGGGCGATGACCTGACCATCTACGGCGACGGCAGCCAGACTCGCAGCTTCCAGTACGTCGACGACCTGGTCGAGGGCATCCACCGCATGATGCACGGGCCCGACGACTTCCCGGGCCCGGTCAACATCGGCAATCCTGGTGAGTTCACCATCCGCCAACTCGCAGAGATGGTCATCGAGCTCAGCGGCTCGAAGTCGAAGATCGTCACCCAAGAAGCCGTCGCCGACGACCCCAAGCAGCGCCAGCCCGACATCACGCTGGCCAAGGCCAAGCTCGACTGGCAACCCACGATCGCGCTCCGGGAAGGCCTCCAGAAGACCATCGAATACTTCCGCTCGATCGACATCGATGGATTCAGGGCACCAACACCGAACTACTAGAGGATTCATCGATGGCCGACGCCATCACCGTCAAGCCCGCACTTCAAGGTGACGCCCCGCATTGGCTCGCCATGCGCCAGGCTCTTGGGCCCGACTGGGTCACGCCCCACGCCGAGCGCATGGTCGCGGAGTACTTCGACACCGGCACCATCGACCACCTGCCCCACACCGTGCTCATCGCGTGGCGTGGCGACGATCGCGTGGGCATGGCCGAGGTCTCGCTGCGCCAGTTCGCCGAGGGATGCGAGAGCTCGCCCGTTGGCTACCTCGAGGGCTGGTTCGTCGACTCGTCGTGCCGCGGGATGGGCGTTGGCAAGGCACTCGTCGAGTCCGCAAAAGCCTGGGCCCGATCGAAGGGGTGCAGAGAATTCGCCTCCGACGCCGAGATGGACAATCTCGCCAGCCAGGCTGCTCACAAGGCCCTGGGTTTCGAGCCAGTCTGCGATATCCGCTGCTACCGCATCTCGCTCGGTTGAACGCTTGGCTCAACCAGACTCCGCCGCCTCGCGCACCGCTGCGGCAACCTTCGGCGGCACCGACAGATCCAGCGGATCGGGCAGGATCATCTCGGCGGTGGGGCTCTCCACCGCCTCGGCCAGCGCGAACGCGGCGGCCAGCTTCATCTTCGACGTGATGCGTGGTGCCCGGCAGTCGAGCGCGCCACGGAAGATGCCCGGGAATGCCAGAACGTTGTTCACCTGGTTCGGGAAGTCGCTGCGGCCGGTGCCGATCACCGCGGCTCCGGCGCTGCGGGCAACATCGGGCATGATCTCGGGCTCGGGGTTGGCCATCGCGAGGATGATCGGGTCGCGGGCCATCCGCTCGATGTCATTGCGAGCCAGCAATCCACCAACGCTCACGCCGATGAACACGTCGGCCCCTTCGAGCACGTCATGCACGCTGCCGCTCCTGCCGTGGCGGTTCGTATAGGACAAGAGGCTGGCCTTCTCTGGGCTCAGTCTCTCTCGTTGGGCGTGGATCGCCCCCGTCGAATCGCACACGATGATGTCGCGCACCGGCACGCACAGGGTCGGATCCTGGTTCACGCATCGCAAGAGCTGAGCGATAGCCGTGCCGGCAGCACCCGCGCCCGAGACCACGACAGTAAGATCGCTGAGTTCCTTGCCGACCAGCCTGGACGCGTTGATCATCGCCGCCAGCAGCACGATCGCCGTTCCGTGCTGATCGTCATGGAACACCGGGATGCCAAGGTCTTGCAACTGCTGCTCGATCTCGAAGCACCGGGGTGCGGAGATGTCTTCCAGGTTGATACCGCCGAACGTTGGCGCGAGCAACCGGGCAACCCGGACCAGTTCGCCGGCATCCTGCGAATCAACGCAAATCGGCCACGCGTCGACATCGGCAAACTTCTTGAACAACGCCGCCTTGCCTTCCATCACCGGCATCGCGGCAGTGGGTCCGATGTTGCCCAAGCCCAGAACAGCCGATCCGTCGGTCAGGATCGCCACGGTGTTGCCCCGGCACGTCAGATCAAACGACCGTTCCACGTCTTTGGCGATCAGCAGGCACGGCTCGGCCACGCCCGGCGTGTACGCGATGGACAGGTCGTCGCGAGACCCGAGCGGCACCTTGACGCCAGTCTCGATCTTGCCGCGATGACTCGAGTGAAGCTCGACAGACCGCTCGCCAAAGTCACTCATGCGAAGTACTGCTTCCCGTCAATGGCATCGACCCTCGTGCCGTCGTGATCACCCTCGACGACATTGTCGGACAAGTCCGCGGCGCGAGACGACAATCGAAAACTCGCCGCGACGGCCGGGATGCTCTCCGCGCAGAGGAAAACCCCGTTCTGGACGAATCCAGCCCGGGGTTTTTGGTGGGTCTGGTTGGCACCTGGTGAGAGGGGCCGATCGGGCTTAGCGGCGGCGACGAGCGGCGGCGAAGCCGCCCAGGCCGAGCAGAGCCAGCGAGGCCGGCGCGGGCACCGGAGCCACGCTGATGGTCAGGTCGTCGCTGATGCCGATCCAGCGGCCCTCGGTCCAGCCGACGCTCGAGACGCCACGGCCAGACATAACCAGCGACTCGCCCTCGAGGAGGGTGATGCCGCTCAGGTCGACTGCCGAGGTCGCGCTGTCGCCAACACTCGTGCCAGCGGTGGGCTTGCTCAGCACGTCGCTGAAGAGCACGTCGTACTGGCCGTCAACGGTCTCACGGGCGATCACCAACTCAACGTCGATGTCGGTGCCGCGCAGCTCGTGGCCGGTCCAGAGCACGTCGAACTCGCCGCTGATGTTGAGGTTGAGCTCCGGCGTGCCGTCGGGCATCATCCAGCGAACGATCGGAGCCTCGTCGTAATAGCTCCCCACGAGGTTGTGGGTCATCTTGCCTTGACGGATGGGCGGGTTATCGTCGTTGCCCTTGCTCCACACGCCGGTTCCGTGTCCCCACCAGTTGTTGTCCCAGCTCAGCAGCGTGGTCTCCTGGGCGTACCACGGGGTGTCGCTGCTCAGGCCGCCGCCACCTTGTGAGTACTCGTACTGCCACACGCCAACGCCGTCAAAGCCGGGGCCGGGGTTGCCGGAGGTGCTGCCGGGGATCACGCCGGGGGCCCAATCGCTGGCACGGTGCCAGGCATCGCCCGCGTCGTACTGCGCCAGCGCCGTCTGGGTGGCCGATAGGGCCAGTCCGGTCGCAAGCGTAAGGATAATGCTCGGTGTCTTCATAGTCTATCTCCCGCTCTCTTCTCACAGAGACTCGAAGACAACATGCCCCAAGACTGGCAATTGACCAGCAAATCCCAAAAAAAGACTCGCGATCGTGGTGGACACCCGTTCGATCAAAAGCCAGCACTCGGCACGGTCGCCCTGGCCTGCCGATAATCAGGGCATGGCCCACCCAAATTCCTCGAAGAAGCCCCTCGTGCTGTGCGACGGTGACCTGCCCGGCATGGTGGCCCTGAGCCTGGCCCAGGATGCCCTTGGTGGCCTCGGTGCCAGCGGCGTGTTATCGGGACCAGTGACCCAGAGCAGCGCCGAAGGCATCAATTCCCGCATTCGTGCGATGGCCGACGCCCAGGCCGCCGAGTGCCTCGACTTCCCAGCAGTTGCTCCGGCCTCGCTCAGCACCGGACACCGCCGCACCCGCTATCTATCCGAAGCGGTCTACCACGCGATCTCGAACGGCTACACCACGCTGGTCTGCCCGTGGCAGGCCGAAACGTTCGATCCCGAGAAGACCCGGGACGCCGACGAGCTGCCCGGCGTCGACGGCCTGGCCCGAGAACTCGACCGCGCTCTGCTTGTGTCGCGGTTGGTCACCCTCGACGCGGCCGAGCATGGCGTGGGCGTGTTCGAGGTGCAGACCCCGCTGATGGATCTGAGCGACACGCAGGTGGCCGAGATGGCCCTCGACCTGGACGTGCCCATCTGGCGGGCTTGGTGGTGGGAGGCGACCACCGGGAAGCGGACCAAGGACGCGGTGCTCGCCGATCGTGCGAACGCGTGCCGCGATCGCTGGTGCGGTGCGCTCGAGGCGCTGGGTTGGTCGGCGACGGCCGAAATGACCGCGGCCCGGTGATCCCAGGCCGGTGGTCCCAAAGAGGGTTTTCGGATCGCCGCCTCAGCCTTGGTTGAGAGTGCGGTCCGGGTTCAGTCCGTGTCGGGGCTCGCGTCGGTGCGCTCGCCCGATGCGAAGTCGTACGTGCCCATCTGCTTGATGGGTGGCGAGTAGATGTGCAGCGTGATCAGGTCGACGCCCTTGGCCTGCATGTTGGCGACCTGATGGATGTCGTCGTCCTCGGCCGCACACACGGTGCCCGGCTCGAGCATGCGACGACCAGTGGGGCACACCATGCCGCAGGCCGTGGGCTCGTATCGGATCTCGGTACCCTGGCCCTCGATGACCTTGAACGCACAGCTCGAGCCCTCGTGGTCGTGGATGGGAGTGCAATCGCCGCTGCGCCAGCACAAGGCCAGCAACTCGAACCACTCGCCCCGCGCGATCGTGTTGCGCCGATATCCCCTCGTGCCGAAGACGCACGCCGGCGAGATATCATGGCGGGTGATATCGAGCGTTTGCAACTCGCGTTCGAGCTCGCCCAAGTCCGCCCGCGCGTCGAGCGCGGACAGGTAACCCACCAGTTCGGCGAGCTTCGGGGGCACCTCACAGGTTGTTATGGGCGTCGTCATAGGGTCGCACGAGCAGTATACGGGCGTTTTTGCCCGTCGCCGACTTCGACGGCCAATTCGGCCTTGAGCGCCTCCGCAAGATATGAGTACTGCTCGGGGCTGTTGTAGAGCTGGGCGGAAAGCCGCACACACCGTAATGGCACTCCTTGCCGCTCAGCGGTGGGGGGCAGGGTGACCGGAACCTGGATGCCCCAGTTGGCGATCAGGGCGTCCTGGAGCGCGTCATTATGCTTGGTTGGCCGCTCTGAGAGCCGATCCCACGTATCCGCATCGACACCGGGCAGCGACACCATAGCGATGCACGCGGTCATGTCTTCGGGCACAGGGGCCGTCGTACCCAGTTCACGGCTGAGCAACCGCTGGGCGTCGAAGGCCATCGAGGTATTCCGAGATCGGATGTCCGCCCACGACGCATCGAGTGTTTCGGAATCACCGCTCGTGTCGAACGCCTCGGCCGCGAACCGCTTGGGTAGCTCGCCGCGAGTGATAGCCGCCATGATCCGCAGCGCGGCGGGCACAACGAGTATCGCCGTTGGGTCGTTCGTCCCGACGTAATCGAACTCGGTGTGCAGGTGCGGGCGGCCCGGCTGGGGATTGTTTGCCATGTTCGAAAGAACCAGCGGGCGGCACCGCTCCCGCTGATCCGGGTGGACCCACAGCACCGCCGAGCCCTTTGGCGAGCACACCCACTTGTGCAGGTTGGCTGTGTAATAGCTCGGCCTCAGTGTGCCGACATCAAGGTCGATATGCCCCGGCGCGTGCGCGCCGTCGAGCACGACCCGCACGCCCCGGCCCTCGAGTGCTTCCACGAGTTCCTTGGCCGGCAGCACCATCGCGCTCGCGCTGGTGATGTGGCTGAGCAGCGCGATCTTTGTTCGCGGCGTGACCGCGCCCAGCACCGCCTCGATCACACCCTGGGGCGTCGGATTGGGGAAGGGCAGCGTGGCCGTCACTACGCCGAGCCCCGCCGCTTTGGCCATATGCCTGAGGTTGTTCGCGCAGGCCATGTACTCGTGATCGGTCAGCAGCACCTCGTCGCCCGCCTCCGCCTGGCCGCTGGCGATCAGGCTGTGGATCGCCGTCGCCGCGCCGGTCGTAGCGTTGGGCACGAAGACCAAACCGTCGGCATCGCAGCCGATGAACCGCGCCACGTTGGCCCGGGCCCAATCGATCAACCCGAACAGGTCCTCGGCAAAGAACCGCACCGGCTCGCCCTCGAGCCTGGCCCGCCACGCGGCCTGCGTCTCGAGCACCGCCTGGGGACACCCACCGAACGAGCCGTGGTTGAGGAAGGTGATCCCCGGTTCGTGGATCCAATGCCGAGCGAGGAGGCCGGGCGATGGGGGGCTGGTCTTGGGGGCTTGGGTAGGCATGCGCGGGTATCGTTGGGCAGTGAACGTGCGTGGTCTTGTCAGCGGTGTGGCTGTTTCTCTCCTCCTGGCGGCGGGTCTGTCGGGCTGCGCCGACAACGAGCGGTCTTGGACAGACGGGCTCTGGGCCGAGACCCCCCCCGACTATCCATTCGTGCCCAACCGCGTGCTGGTGCATCCCCTCACGCGGGCGGCCACCACCCGCGAGGGCGAGTGGAGGCTGCGGGTCCACTTCTTCTTCCTCGACGCCTGGGACGACCAGGTGAAGGGGCTCGGCCGCGTGCAAGTGCAGCTGTTCGCCGCGGGCGAGGTCGACGGCGACCGAATCGAGCCCGTGGCGTGGGAAGAGATCAACCTCAACGACTTGGAGACCAACCGCAGCCACTACGACCACGTCACCCGCACCTACGTGCTTGAGGTGCCCCAGGAGGCGATGCCCGAGTGGCTGCCCCGAGCACTCGAAGAACTCGAAGCGGCCAAGGCCGACGGCAACGTGGCCTACCGCAGCTTTGCGGGCCGCCTCACCGTCCGTGTGGTCTACCAGGCCACCATGGCCGGGGGCGAGGACGTGGTCGCCAGCAACGACTTCGTGCTGGCACCGGGTTGATTACTTCCCGTCATCCTCGATGATGCCCTGCCGGCGGTACTTCTCGCGGTAGCGGTCGCGCAGCACCGTCTGCTTGTTGCTCAGGTCGACCCGGGCCCCGTCGATGAACGCCGCCTCGATCGTCGTGGTCATCTCCAGCGGGGTGCCATCGGTCAGCAACAGCGTGGCGCTCTTGCCCACCTCCAGGGTGCCGTAGTCGTCGCCGATGCCCATGATCTGGGCCGCGTCGCGGGTGATCGACGCCATCGCGTCGGCCTCGTCGAAGCCCATATCACGCCCGTACGCCACGGCCATCGCCGCCTCGTACGGCAGGTTTCGCACGTTCTCGTCAACATTGCCCGGCGACAGGCACCACCGCACACCCGCGGCTTCGAGCCTGGCCGGCAGCGTAAACGCCTCGTCGTAGTCGCTGTCGTTGCGGCGGGGGAAGCTATGCACACCCCGGACAATCACCGCCACGTCGTGCTTCTTGAGCAATTCGGCCAGCAGCGGCGCATCGCGGCCGCCCATGATGATGACCTTCAGGTCACGCCCCGCCGCCCATGTCACGGCACTCTGGATCCGCTCCACGCTGTCGGCGTTGATGATGAGCGGCTTCTGATCTTCGGCCCCTGGAAGCACGCTCTGCATCGCTTCCAACCGAAGATCAACGGGCGTATTGGGGTCGGCATCCTTCGCGTCGCGATACGCCTCGGCCGTGTCGAAGAGTTCGTCGACCGTGTCCAGCCGGCGACGCACGTCGTCCTCCGACAAGGTCTGCCCGCCGCCGAATGAGCGGTAGCGATCGCGCACGCTCGGCCAGTTGAGGACGATGCCCGCGTTGGCGTTGGCGGTCATGTCCTCCCACGTCCAGCCGTCGAGCTTGATCACGCCCGCCTGCCCGCTCACGAGCCCACCCGTGGGGAAGCTGCCGACGAGCAGGATCCCGTTACTCCGCGCGACGGGCAGCAGGGTCGAATCGGGATTGATGGCAACGACCGCCCGCACCTCGGGCTTCACGCTGCCGGTCTCGCTGTAGTCACGCATCGCCCGCACCGAGCCGATCTCGGTGAGCCCCAGTCGCGTGCTGGCGGCGATCATGCCGGGGTACACGTGCTTGCCCGAGCCGTCGATGATCCGCGTCGTCGCAATGAACATGCGGTCGCCCGAGCCCACGCCGGTGATGGTGCCGTCCTGGAGCAGGATCCAGCCGTCCTCGATCGGATCCTCACCCTCGACCATCGTGTGGATGGTCGCGCCGGTGATGGCGATGGGGTGGTCGGGCACCTCGCCGCGCGGCGTCAGGTCTTGGGCGGCGGCCGTGGCGGCCAGCGCGAGCATCGTCAGGGTTGCAATAGCGCGTCGCATCAGCGGGCCTCCTGTTCCATCATCTCAACATACTCGGCCGGCATCACGCCGCAGGTGCCGCACATGCTCGCGCCTGCGCCTTCCTGGCCGTCGTGCCCATAGAACCACGCGTACACACCGCGACGGCCTGGATCGTCGGCTTCCTCGGTGTCGTCACCCTCGTCAGTGTCTTCTGGGTCGTCCTTCTTCTCGGGCAGCTTGGCCTGCTCACGCATGAGCTTCTGGATCAGCCGCTCACGCTCGCTGGCGATGCGCTCGCGGTGGGCCCTGTCCCGTTCGAGACTGAAGTACTCGCGCCCATCCACGAACACCCGCTCGGCCCGGCTCATGGTCGACAGCGGATCACCGCTCCAGATCACGACGTCCGCATCCTTGCCCGCTTCCAATGAACCAACCCGTTCCTCGATCGCGAGCTGGATCGCCGGGTTGATCGTGACGAACTTGATGGCCTCTCCGGGAGTGAGCCCGCCGTACTTCACGGCCTTAGCCGCCTCCACGTTCATGCGACGTGCGAGTTCGTCGCTGTCGCTGTTGAAGCTCACGTTCACGCCCGCCTCGTGCAGGATCGGCCCGGCGTACGGGATCGCGTCCTGCACCTCCACCTTGTACGCCCACCAGTCGGTGAAGATGCTCGCGCCGATCGCGTTCTCCTTCACCGCCTCGGCCACCTTGTAGCACTCCAAGCCGTGCTGGAATGTGCCGATCTTGAAGCCGAACTCCTCGGCCACGCGGCACAGCATCAGGATCTCGTCCTGCCGGTAGCTGTGGCAGTGGATCAGCCGATCGCCGGCGAGGATCTCGGCCAGCGCCTCGAGCTCGGTGTCCGTGCGGCCGTTCTCGGTCTTCATGCCGTTGTCGGCATACTCCCTTGCGGCCACGAACCGATCGCGGATCAGCGTCTCCACGCCCATGCGCGTCTGCGGGTAGCGGCCGGTGAAGTTGCTGCCCCAGTTGCTCTGCTTCACGTTCTCGCCCAGGGCGAACTTGATGCCGGGCTTGGCACCCTCCAGGTGCATGTCGGTCGGATGCACCGCACCCCAGCGGACCTTCTGGATCACGTTCTGCCCGCCGATGGGGTTGGCCGAGCCGTGCAGCGTGTTGACCGTTGTCACCCCGCCGGCGAGCTGGCGGTACCAGTTCACCGGGTTGGGGTCGGTCGTGTCGCCCATGCGCACCTCGGCGGTCACGGCCTGCCCGCTCTCGTTGGTGCCCGCGGTCCAGGTGCCGGTGTGGCTGTGGGCATCGATCAAGCCCGGGGTCACGTGCTTGCCCCTGGCGTCGATCACCGTCGCGCCCCGGCGATTCGGCACCATCCCTTGCCCGATCGCATCGATCTTGCCGCCGCTGAACGCGATCCACCCATTCTCGATGATGCCACGATCGCTCGCCGTCCAGATCGTCGCGTTCGTGATGACCACGCCGCCCTGCTCGGGAATCTCGGCCACCGAGTACGCGCCAAACGGATACCCACCCAGATCTTCGGGCGGGAGCTGTTCGTCGTTGTCCTCGTTCTTCTTGTCGTCGTCGGCTTCTTCGGCCTCGTCACGTTCCAGGCGTTGGCCCGCAAACTCGAACGCCACGCCATCGGGCCGCGCACCCGCGCCGACGATCTCGTCGCCGCTCACCGTGCCGGTCAGCGTGAAGACACCCTCCATGCCGAACGGCTCGTGGTCGAACAGCACCGTCAGCGTGTCCAGTGACCGCTCCACCGTGGCCTTCGCGCTGGGCGGCTCCTCGCCCTCGGCAGCTCCTTCCGCCTCTTCACCCTCGGCCGGCTCGACCGCTTCGAAGGCCGGGTCGGTGATCGTGCCCTTGCCCTTGTCGTCGATGGTCAGGTCCAGCCGGAATTGCCCCGCCAGGGTCAGTTCCCACGTGCCCTCAAGGCTCTCGGCCTTCGGCTGGTTGATCTCGTACCGCTTGCCCTCGACCCACACGTCGAGGATCTTGCTCTTCTCGTCGAAGATCGGCTCGGTCGCCACGATGAGGTTGCCCAGCTTGTCGGGCTCGATCGTGCCGACATGGTCCGAGACGCCCAGCAACTCAGCCGGCCGCGTCGTGAGCGCCGCCAGCGCGTCACCTTCGCTCAGCCCGTGCTCGATCGCCTTGCGCAGCAGCTTATAGAAGCCCCCCCGCCCGCCGATGCCGCTCGGAACTTTGCTGCTGGTCAGCACGATGTCCAAGCCAGCCTCCTGCAACCGCCGTGGATTTGTCGGGGCCTGCTCCCACTCCATCAGCGTGTTCAGGTCGATCGCCTCGGTGTCGGCCAGCGACTTCACACGCGGGGCCTTGGGGAACCGCAGCGGCACGACCAGCGTCAGCTCGCCATCCTCGGCGTCTTGCTTGAACGCATCCAGCCGCTGATACTCGGTACCACTGCCCACGATCACAACGGATCGGTCGAACTCCCGCGCCATCGAGATGCCCCGCAGCGCCTCAAGCTCACCCGGCACATCGAACCACAATGCCACGTCACCGTCTTCGAGCGGGGTCAACGCGTTGGGCGTCGTGCCATCTTGATCCGCCTGCCACCGCGCATCGAGCAGTGTCTGCCGAACGAGCGCGATCGAGCCCATCTGGCTCGTCGGATAGGCTCGACTCCCCCAACCGCTGCTCTCGAAGGCGAGCACCTGCCCGACGTTGTCCCGCAGCACCATCGGCCGATGCCCGCTCGCGTCGCCCTCGGGCTCCGAGAGCGAGATCACCGCGTTCGACCCGCGAAGGATGCCGCTGCCCGGCGAGATGCCAACCGCACCGAAGCCCAGCTTTCGAAGCCCCTCACGCGAGCCCGAATCCAGCCACTCGGCATCCAACGCCGAACGCTGCGGCGTCACCAGCGAGCTCCAATGCACGCCCGGAGACCCTGGCGTGCCGGGCGACGGCGTGTCGACCTCGTAGTACGCCTCGACAAATCCCGGATACACGTGCAGCCCGCTCGCGTCGATGATCGCGAACCCCGCCGGCGGCTCGCCGCCCGCGCGATCCACCAGCGTGATCCGCCCATGCTCGATGTACACCGTGCCCTCGAACGCATCCTCGCCCGGCTTGGCATGGATCATGCCGCCAACGACCGCGAAGCGATCCGGCTGGGCATGCCTCGGACCATTGGGCCGGTCCGCGAGCGGCGAGTCGCTGGTGGACTGGCTGGAAGGCTGGGCCAGGGCCGAAGTGCCGGCCACCAGGGCCACGCCGACCAAAACCAAGCGACGAACGGCAGAACGCAGGGATCTGTTCATGCCGCCAGCATAGCAAGACGACCCACGCCAGGGTCTGCACGATTTCCCGACTAACGCCCGCTAACTCGTGCTTAGCGGTGCCACGGCCAACTCACGCGCAAGCCTCCGCTCTGCCTTCCGGGCTTGCCGAACACCCTTCGTCTCGCCCACCCGCAGCACCAGCAGCAGCCCGCCGGCGAAGAACCCCGCCAGCAGCAGCAGCGAGGCTGTCTCGCCCGCAAACCGGGCAACAGCCCCGAACCCCAGCACGCCAATCGCCCCGGCGAACTTGTACACCATGCCCCAGAGCCCGAAGAACTCCGCCGTCCGGTGGCTCGGCGTCAATCGGCCCACCATCGACCGCGAGGCCGTCCCGATGCCGCCCAGCCCGAAGCCCAGCCCGTTGCCCACCACCCACACGGGCCACTGCGGCCCGCCGTGCGGCCAGACGATGCTCATCGCCACCATCGCCAGGCAACTGGCCACCCACACGCCAAGGTACACCAGCACGGTCACCTTCGCGCCCACGCGATCCTGGAACGTGCTGGTCACCACTGCCGCGACACCTGCCGTCACCGTGAGCTGCGCCGTAAACGCCACCAGCAGCACGTCGGTAAACCCAAAATCGCCCGCGATGATCGCCGCGAACGCGATGAACGTCTGCACGCCGAACCCATATACCAGGAACGCGACCAGGAACTGCCGCAACTCGCCAAACTCCGCAGCCCCGGCCAGCGACTTCCGCACACGCCGTACCGCCTCGCGCAGCGGGTCGAGCGACTCGACCGCCGGCCGCTGGTCGCGCCGCAGGATCACCCCCGGCGCGATGATGCCCAGCAAGAACCACACGCCCGCGAACACGAAGAACACCCGCCAGTGGGCGGCGTCCTTGAGCCCGAACAGCAGCATGAGCGTGACGACGATAACCAGCAGCAGCAGCGCGCCGATATAGCCCATCGTCCAGCCGATGGCACTGACCCGCCCAATGGTCCGCCGACTCGACACGTCCGGTAGGAACGACGCCAAAAAGTTTTCGCCCACCTGATAGCAGATATTCGCCGGGATGTAAAGCGCCGCCGCCAGGATCACCATGCCCGGCCCGACAAACCCCAGCATGCACGTCAGCACGCCGCACGCGATGCCCGTGGACATCAGGATCAGCTTGCGTTTGCCGCGGATATCGCCCCACGCCCCGATGAACGGGCTGATCGCTACCACGACCAGCAGCGACGAGCCTTGCAAGATCGACCACACGAACTTGCCCTTGGCCTGGGCCGCTTCGACCTTGTCGTACGCGTCCTGCACGTCCTGCGATGCGTCGGCCTTGGCCAGCTTGTTGTCGTTGATGAGTTTGATCTGTTCCTCGACCGCCGGATCGAGCACCGGCTGCGGCACGACCACCCGCGTGACGTACAGGCTGAACAGCAGCGTGATGATCAGCAGCGTGAAGCTCTGGTTGGCGAAGTCAAACATGCCCCACGCCCACACCTCCCTGGGGTTGGGCAGGCCATGGAACGGATTAAGCCTCACTTGCCCGCGCCCACCAGGTGCGTCTTGAAGAAGTCGACCTGCATGTTCTTGGCCTCATGCGCGTGACGCCCGAACCCGAGATGCTCCTGCGGAGCGCCGGTTTCTGGCCACGTCACCAGTTCGATCATGCCCGGCCTGTCACCTCTGGCCTCGTAATGCTCAAGCAACCTCTCGATGAACTTCGCTTGCACCGAGAACGGCACCAATTCGTCCGCCTCGCTATGCATCGCCATCAACGGCAACGGCTCGAACCCATCCAGGTGCGCCATCGGGTCGATCGCTTCGACGGCTTCGCGTGCGTGGTCCACGGGCCAGCGATGCGGGCCACCGTCCTCTGGGAAGTACAACCCCTCAAGCCACCCAGTCGTCGCTTCGACCGCCGCGCACGAGAATCCGTGCGGCTCGCACAGCCGCCGCAGTGCCACCATGCCGCCCGCCGAGATGCCGCCGATGCCGAGGCGTTTGCCATCGAATACCGACGCATGCGGCCCCTGCAGCAGCGCCTCGATCGCAACATCCACCTCGGGCAGCGCCCGCGTGAGCACCTCCACCGTGCCGCTGGCGGTCTGGAGCGATTCGTCAGCCCGATCCCCATGCCCCGGCAGGTCGATCGCGCACACGGCTATGCCAGCCCGGATCAGCCGCAGGTACCGCCCCGAATCGATCTCCTTGCGGCTCGTCCGTCCGTGCATCCACAGCACCAGCGGCGCGGGCGTCTCCCAGTCGGGGTGTGCGATGAGCGCGGGTATAGCCCCCGCCAGCGTCTCGCGTTTCGTGCGCTCCTCGAGCGCGCTCGCCAGCTTCAGGGCGGCCCCGGGGTACGAGCCGGCCATCAGAGCACCACGCCCTGCCCGGCCTCGGGGGTCGCGGTGGGGGTGTACTCCAGACCGGCGACATCGGCCCAAGCCGCCGCGCCCGAGAGCTCGAGCGTGCAGCCCGCCGGCACCTTAAACCCGCGCTCTTGCAGCCACGCCTCGGCCCGCTGGCTCTGCATGTGCCGCGCGCTCTCAACGCTATCGACACCCGTCGGGTTCTTCGTGGGCGCAAACTCACGCTCGCGTGCGACGCGCAGCACCAGCGATTGGTCGGCAACCGGGATCGCATCGAACACAAACCGCTCCAGCTTGACGGCGTTGGGCTCGCCCGGCTCCATCAGCGTGCCCTTCATCACGTCCACATGCGGCACCTTCTTGAACGCCCGGTGGAACGGCAATGCCGCTTCGCCCGCTTCGTCGATCGATCGCAAGAACGCCACCGAGGCCGCATGGATCGCCACCGATCCGGCCTCGAATTTCAACTTCCCAGTGTCGTCCGTCGCGTTCGAGAGCGCCTCGGGCATGTCCGAATACTCGACCACCCGCGTCTTCCCATCGCACCGCGCGAACACGCCAACCTTCTCCGAGGCCGCCGCCTTCGCCACCATCTTGCTCGAGAACTGCCCCGAGCTGGCCGCGCCGCCCGCACCAGCGTGCGCGCCCAAAAACACGGGGTCCAATGGCGGCACCAGCGGGTTGTCGACCTGGAAGTAGCTCAGGTGCTCCACGCCCTCGCCCTCCAGGCGATCGAGCTCGCCGCTCTTCGACAACGCGCGAACGACGCCGCCATGCCCGTCCGGGTTCGTCGCCAGGTGCCCCTTACCCGCCAGCAGCAGGCGTCCCGTTTCCGGGCAGAAACTCGGCATCACCCCCTGCTGGAAGAACCGCAACTGCTCGCGATCGAGCCCAAGCCACTCCCGTTCCTCGAAGAACGCCAGAGTCTGCCCATGATTCTGCGGGCTGGTCATGATCAGCCACGGGATCGGCCGCCGCGCCCAATCGCCGGCGGCCCTGATCTGGTCGGCGAACACCTCGAACAGCGTCCGCCCGCTCGTCGGCCCGATCGGCAGCGTGCCCTTAGGGCCGTCGAACCCCAGCCGCGTGCCCTGCCCGCCGGCCACCGTGAGCGCGGCAACCTTGCCACCCTTGATCATCTCCAAGCCAGCATCCCGCGCAGCATCACCATCAATCGAGTGGTCGCCCGCCGTGCCTTTGACGCAGCACACCACCGGCGGCTCGAACTCGCCGTACGACTCGGCCGCGCCAGCCTTGCGGAACCGCTTAATGACGCTGGGGATCGTCGGCCAGTCGACCGCCGCCAACTCGCGCGCAAAGGAGGCCTTTTCCTGGGCAGACAGCGAATCGGCGAACGACAATAGATGCCCCTGCCCGGAGGCCTTGACGGCCGGCGCAATGTCATCGAGCGTGCCCACGGCGGCTTGGGAGGTCGTCATGAAGCTGGTCATCCTCTCTCGAAGGCGGTAAAACGAGTCAGCCCGCGATGGTAGAGCCCCGCGAGGGGTTTACGATCCCGCCATGCCAACCCAAGCCCAGTCGGAGACGGCCCTGACCAACCCCATCACCCATCCCGTTCGCCTGCCCCTGGTGGCCCCCTCCATCCTGGCGGCCAACTACGCGAAGCTCGGCGAGGAGTGCCGCAGCGCCCTTGATGCCGGCGGCGACCTTCTGCACTACGACGTGATGGACGGCCACCTCGTGCCCAATCTGGCCCTGGGCGTCGACATGCTGGCCTCGCTCAAGGCCGACCTGCCCGACGCCTTCTTCGACGTCCACCTCATGATCGAGCGGCCCGATCTCTTCGCGGAGCCCTTCGCCCAGGCCGGTGCCGGCCACCTGACCTTCCACATCGAGGCACTCGATGGCGACGATGCGAGGGCCCTGTTCGACAAGGTCCGAGGTTTGGGCATGTCCGTCGGCATCGCCATCGACGGCCCCACGCCCATCGAGAAGGCGGACGCCTTACTGCCCCATGTCGATCTGGTGCTGGTCATGGCCATCCGGGCCGGTTTCGCCGGCCAGGCCTTCGACCCCGCCGCCCTCGACAAGATCCGGCACGTCCGCCGGGTCGTGCCCGAGACCCGCATCGAGGTCGACGGCGGCGTGGGGCCCAGGCAAGCCCCAGATTTGCTCGAGGCCGGGGCGGACGTCCTCGCTGCGGCCTCGGCTGTGTTCAAGGTTTCCCCGAACGAGCGAGCGTCGGTGATCACCCGAATGCGTGGCTGAGTATGTGGCGAAATGGGCGGTCCATAGGGATCAAAACGGGACCACCGACGGTTATCCGGTCGTAGGTAGCGCTTTCCGCGATCAGGATTCGCCAGGAATGCGATGCTTTCATGCCGAGCCGGGCGTATTGACCCGGTACAGTTTGCGTTCCGGTTGTTGCGACCGGGACCAATCGGCGGGCGGGGAGGGCTGGTGCCCGATCCCGTCCACCGGCGTTGCGAGGAATGCATGGCTACGCCATCCGAAGTTGAACTGCTGCTGGTCCGGGGCTCCCGGACCGAGTGGGACGAGACCGCCCGCTTGGGCGGCGACTGCGACCTGCCCGCGTGCAAGGCCTGGGGCGAGGAACTCACCGCGGCCCTGCGGGATCACGACCTGTCCGCCATCACCGGAATCCTGACCAGCCCCGACGAGGCTTCGACCCAGACCGCCCATCACATCGGCAAGCTAGCCGACAAGAAGGTCCGCACCATCGACGACCTCCGCGAGATCGACCTTGGCCTCTGGGAAGGCCAGCGGATGGAGCAACTCGTCGAGCGGTTCCCCGCAGCCTTCAAGCAGTGGAAGGAAGACCCCACCTCGGTGGTCTCACCCGAGGGCGAGTCCTTCGCCGACGCCGAGACGCGGCTGCTGAACGCACTCGCGAAGGGGCTCGACAAGCTCAATGGCAAGGGCCGGCATGTGGCCGTGGTGCTCCGGCCGATGGCCTTTCACGTGCTCCGCAACCGCCTCCAGGGCCTGGACCTCGTCGACGGCTGGGACGCCGCGGCAGTGGGGCCCAAGCTCGTGCCCATGCGGGTGAGGCGCGACGAGATCGTGCCGGCCAAGGCCGTCTAATTGGCGGGCTCAGCGGCAGGCACCAGCAACGTCCGAAAACAAAAACTGAATCCCAGGGGTCCCGATGGCCAACAATCGGTCCATGGCAGCATCCACGACCGCCAAGTCACCGCGTAGCTGGTCGGACATCCGGCCCGAGCGACGCAGCCAGGTGCCCGAGGGCCTGTGGCTGCGCTGCCCCGGCTGCGAGCAGCTCATCTACCGCAAGCAGATGGAGGCCAACCTCCACGTTTGCCCTGAGTGCGGGCACCACTACCGCATCCAGGCGGGCGAGCGCATCAACCAGCTCGCCGACCAGGGCAGCTTCGAGGCGATGTTCGAGGACCTGCGCCCCGAAGACCCGTTGAAGTTCGAGGACCTCAAGCCCTATGCCGGCCGGTTGCAGGCCGAGCAGAAGCGCACGGGCCGCCCCGACGCGGTCGTCGCCGGGGTCGGTTTCATCAAGGGCCGCCAGGCGGTGCTGTGCTCGCTCGACCTGGGGTTCATGATGGGCTCGATGGGCAGCGTGGTGGGCGAGACCGTCACGCGGTCGATCGAGCTTGCCACCGAGCGCAAATTGCCGGTCATCGTCGTGAGCTGCTCGGGCGGGGCTCGCATGCAAGAGAGCACGCTGAGCCTGATGCAGATGGCCAAGAGCAGCGCCGCCCTGGCGCGCCATGACCGGGCCGGGGGGCTGTTCATCAGCGTGCTGGCCGATCCGACCACGGGCGGCGTGACCGCCTCGTTCGCGATGCTTGGCGACGTGATCGTGGCCGAGCCCAAGGCCCTGATCGGCTTCGCCGGCCCACGCGTGATTCGCCAGACGATCCGGCAGGAGCTGCCCGAGGGCTTCCAGCGGTCGGAGTTCTGCCTCGACCACGGGCTGATCGACAAGATCGTGCACCGCGCCGAACTGCGGAACGAACTCGCACGCCTCATCGATTACGCCGGCCTGTGAGTCCCCAGACCCGCAACGCGTCCCTGGTGCGCCCATCGAAGTGGTTGCACTGGGCCCTGTTCGGCGTGGCTGCCGGAATGGCGTACGCCATCCTGGGGTTGCTCGCGAGCGAGCCCATTGCGTGGTGGCCCCTGGCGCTGCTCGCGCCGGTTCCGCTCATGGCGATGGCCCTGTTCGTGTCGAGATCCGGCCGCCGGGCCGTGTGGCGCGCGGCGGCTGGGGCATGGGTCGGGTCGTTGCCCCTGTGGGTCATCACCCACGCCTGGATCTTCAAGGTCTCGCCCGTGGGCTTTTTCCCGGGCATGCTGCTGCAAGGCTCGTACGCCGGGCTGTTCGTGCTGCTCGCGGCCATCGCCGTCCGCGGGCGCGGCGGGCTGGCGGCTACGGCGTTCGCCCTCGCGATCACCTGGTCGTTCGTCGAGGTCTTCCGCGGCAGCGTCCTCTTCGGCGGGTACGCATGGCTGCTGATTGGCCACCCGCTGATCGATGCGCCATACGTGTTCAAGAGCGGCGCCGTGCTGGGGGCGTATGGCGTGGGATTGGCGATCGCGATGAGCGCCGCGGGGCTCGTGCTGCTCGCCCATTCACGGGACGACGTGTGGCGCAGGGGCGCGGTGGTCGTTGTTCCCTGGCTGGCGTTGGGCCTGCTCGGCCTGCTCGCGCCACCGGCCGGCCAGCCGACCGGCGCTCGCGCCGCCATCATCCAGACCAACGTGCCCCAGGACAACCGCCTGTCGTGGTCGATGGGCGACCAGGTGCGGCTCTACGAGACATTCGCCGGCATGACCGAAACGGCGCGCGGCACGGCGGACTTCGTGGTGTGGCCGGAAACCATGCTGCCCGGCCCGCCCATCAGCCCCCAGGCGCTCGAAGAGATGCGCCGGTTCGGGCTGGTGTACGCCACCGAGATCCCAGGGTTGGAACAACTACCCGCGACGATCTTCGCCGACGAGGCGGCCTTGCTGCAGCAGGACATTGGCGTGCCGATGATCGTCGGTGCCGCCGGCATTGATGGGCTGCGGCTCTCGAGCACGCCCGATGGCGAGGTGACCCAGGACCAGGCCGGGCTGTACAACAGCGCCCACCTCTTCGTCGGCGGCCAGCTCTCGGCCGTTCGGTACGACAAGCTGAAGCTCACCATCTTCGGCGAGGTGCTGCCGCTGGTATCGCGGTGGGAGTGGCTCGAAAGGCAACTGCTGGCAATCGGCGCGGGCGGCATGAGCTTTGATCTGGACGCGGGCAGGCGGCCGTTGTGGTTTGACGTGCCGCTGGTGGACGGCGGCGAGATCCGTGTGGGCACGCCCATCTGCTTCGAGGTGGCCTACGCCGGAGTGAGCCGCCGATTGGCGCGCGGCGGGGGCGATCGCGTTGATGCGCTGGTCAATCTCACCAACGACGGCTGGTTCTCGACGAGTGATTCCGGTCGGGCCATGCACCTCAAGCTCGCCCGCTGGCGGGCGCTCGAGAACGGGGTGCCCATCGTGCGGGCCGCCAACACCGGCATCTCGACCATCATCGATTCGCAAGGCCGCATCGCGACCACGCAGACGACCCACCCGGAAGGGCCGGGCGATCACGCGGTGACCACGGCCGGCCAGGAGTTCGCCACGCGTACGCCCCAGGTGGTCGTAGGGGACGTGCCGGGCCGGACGACCAAGGCCACGCCATTCTCGAGGCTGGGGCATCTGACGCCGTGGCTGGTGTTCTTTGCGGGGCTGGTGGTGCTGGTGCGGGGGTTGGGCTCGGGCCGGCGGCCGGCCTGACCGGGTGAACACCGGGTGTCTGGGGTCGTACGGTCGGGTCCGGAGCTCTGGATGCGAGCCTGCTCGAAGGGATGGTGAACGCGATGCGGCGGATAGGGACACTGGCGGCGTGCGTGTGTGTGGGGGTCTCGATCGGGCTGGCCTCGTGCTCGGGCGGTTCGAGATCGACGGTCGCAACGGGCCAGCCGGTCGACGCGATCGAGATCTCTCGCGCCCGCGAGCGGGCGATCGAGTCGCTCGAGGGCCTTGCCACCCATGCCGATCCGCAGATTAGGGCGAACGCGATCGAGGGGCTGCTGGAGGCCCCCGGCCGGGCGAGCGAGTGGCTCGCGCGTGGCATGGCCGACGCGGATCCGGGCGTGCGCGCCGTCGCGCTGATGGGCGTCGGCCGGGCCCATCGGGGCGAGCTGGCCTTGCAAGCCAAGCCGTTGCTGCGCGACCGTTCGCCTTGGGTGCGGCTGGGCGCGGCGTATGCGATGGCGGCCAACGGCGATCACAGCGGCTCCCACGAGATCGTTCGGGCGCTGCTGGAATCGGACAATCCCCGGCTGCGGGCACAGGCGGCGTTGGTGCTGGGCGAGTTGGGAAACCAGTCGGCACTGCCGCTCTTGCGTGAAGCCCTTGCCAGGCCGATGCCCATGGCCCCGCCCGGCCAGTTCAGGCTCATGAGCCTCCAGATGGGGGAGGCGATGGTCAAGCTGGGGGAACCCGACCAGATCCAGCCCATCCGGGCCGCCCTGTACCCGGCTCGGGCCGAGGATCTGGAAGCTACCGCCCTGGCGGCTCGCATTCTGGGCGAGGTCGGCGATCACGCTTCCGAGAACCAGCTCGCCCTGCTGACCGCCCGGCTGGATGGGCGGGGCAACATGATGCCGCCCGAGGTCAGGCTGTCGGCGGTGTACGCGATGGCCCAGCTCGGCCGCACCCAGGGCGATGCGTTCGCGCTGGCCTATGTCGACGATCCGATGCCGGCCGTCAGGGGGCTATCCGCGCTGGCCCTTGGGGAGATCGGAAAGGCCGAACACCTGGGCACCCTCGAAATGATGATGGGCGACCCCGACCCCTCGGTTCGTGTTCATGCCGCCGCCGCTGTTGTCCGGCTGACACGACCGTGATAACCTGTCCCCTTGCCGGGCGGATCATGGGATTGCCCTTGGGCTCTCGGCGGGGCAGGATCGAGCGAGTTGGCCTGTTCGGACGGAGCCGCAGGCAACCTATTGGACCCCAGGGGCGTATCGACGCCCACCCGGGGCCCGTCCGCGGGGGCTATGGCTGCCCGCTCGGGCCGCCCGCAGGGGTTTCTCGGTTGGTTTAGCGGGCTCTTGCCTTTGATGGTTTCGGAATCGAAGGTTTGAGAACATGAAGCGGCGGACCGGGGCGTGCCCGGCATGACGCGGGTCGGCAAGCGGTTGTACGAACGGAAACGGTCTCCGGGCCAGGGACGTAGCGAGCCAGCACCAGGTCGAAGCCACGAACCGGTATTCGACTCTCACACGGGCCTCCTTACGGCCAATACACGGGTTTTCACACGATGCACACGATTACGAAGTTCCTTGTCGTCCTGGCCGCGGCCGCGGGCATCGCGCTGTCCTCGCTCACCATCGCGTTTGCGGTGAACAACCGGAGCGTGCTGACCGACTATGCCGAGCTGAGGTCGGCCAACCAGGTGCTGCAGGCCAGCGCTCAGGAGTCGTCGGCCACCGCTCAGGCCGAGGCCGATCGCCTCCGCCGCGAGCAGGACGCCCTCCGCCAGCAGATCAGCGCCAGCGCCGCGGAGTTGCTCCGCTTGCAAGGCGAGACGGCCGAGCTTCGCCGCGACAAGCTCACCGCGACCCAGCTGGTGACCACGCTGCAGAACCAGATCTCGCAGAGCAACGAGACCACGCGCATGCTCACCGAGCTGAGCGATCGCTTCGCGGCCGAGGTCACCGAGCTTCGCTCGACCGAGCTGAACCTCCGCCAGAACGAGATCGATCTGCTCGATCGCATCGCCGACCTGCAGAGCAACAACGAGTCGCTGACCGCCACCGTCCGCGGATTGCGTGAGCAGATCGCCCGCATGGACGACGACCAGGGCGGCGAGACCGGGACCGGCAGCACCGACGTGACCGCGTTCGTCACCGGCCAGATCATGGAGACCGAGCGCGATGCCTCCGGTGTCACGCTGGCCCGTGTCGATCTGGGGTCGCAGGACGGTCTGACCCGCGGCAAGCGGCTCTTCGTCATCCGCAACGACGGCGGTACGCGCCGCCTCGTCGGTCACTTCAACGTGCGGTCGGCGGACCTGCAGTTTGCCGAGGGCGTCGTCGATACCCTGGGCCTCGAACTCACCCCCCGTCGCGGCGACATCGTCGTCTCGGACATCCGCCGATAAACCCGGGCTAGACAGGGAGCACTCTCATGAGTCAATACGGAATGCAGATGCCCGGCGGGCGTTCGTCCCGCGGCCCGAGTGTTGGATTGATCGATGCGCTGCTGCTTTTGTCTCTTGTGGCGATGGTTGCCGCCTGCGCGTACATGTGGCCCGCGACCGCGGCGGTGAGCCCGGATGGCAAGCCCTGGGTGATGCACGACGACGACCCCAACACGCCGATCAAGCTGCCCGAGTGATCGCTGGCGGCCGGGTTGGTCCGAGGATTGGATCGCCCTAGCATCTTGACCGCGAATCCGTGGCGGCTACGCTTGTCACGCTCGTGAGAGCCGCGGGAAGCCGCGACATCTTGTTGGAAAACTCGGGGCGGTAGCTCAATTGGTTAGAGCATCGGACTGTCGATCCGAAGGTTGCGAGTTCGAGTCTCGTCCGCCTCGCTTAGAACGCCCCCGAACGCTGCAAAGCGTACCGGGGGCGTTTGTCATGAGCCGATCGGGATAGCGCCATGCCCGAAGCACCGAAGAAGCTCACCGACCTCATCAACGACCTCGATGAGCAGATCGATGGCGATGCGTCGCTGGCCGTCAGCGACATCCTCGACGCCTTCGGCAGCCGTTCGTTCGGGCCCTTGCTGGCGTTGCCCGGGCTCATCGGCCTGACCCCGCTCGGGGCCGTGCCCGGCGCGCCCGCCATCATCGCCGCCTTTGTCATCCTGGTGGCCGGCCAGCACCTGTTCGGCCGCGACCATCCCTGGCTGCCGCAGAAGCTGACCGGGCGGTCGGTCTCGAAGGAAAGGTGGGACAAGGCTCGCGACAAGGCCAGGCCCTGGGCCCGCCGGGTGGACATCCTGCTCAAGCCCCGGTTGCGGTGGCTGACCGGATCGATCATGGAGCGGGTGATCAGCCTGGTTTCGATCGCCCTTGCGGTTTCGATGTTCCCGCTGGGGTTCATCCCCTTCGCCGTGGCGGCGCCCGCCGGGGCGATCCTGTTCTTCGGGTTGGCGCTGTCGGCGCGCGACGGCGTGGCCGTCGTGGTCGCGCTCCTGGCCACCGGCGGCACCGCGTACATGCTCTGGACGATGGTCCTCTAGGTCGGGTTGGCGCTCAGCTTCCTGGCCTCCACCGCCTTCGGGTCGGCATCGACGACCCGGATGTGCAGATCCTTCAACTGCGCGTCGTCCACGCCCGAGGGCGCCTCGGTCATCAAATCAGCCCCCGTCTGCGTCTTGGGGAAGGCGATGGCGTCGCGGATGTTCTCGGTGCCGGCCAGGTGCATGACCAACCTATCCAACCCGAACGCGACGCCGCCGTGGGGCGGGGCGCCGAAGCGCAGGGCGTCGAGCAGGAATCCGAACTTGGCCTTGGCCTCCTCGTCGTCGAGGCCCAGCAGCCCGAAGACCTTCTGCTGCACGTCGCGGCGGTGGATGCGGATGGAGCCGCCGCCGACCTCGCTGCCGTTGCAGACCATGTCGTACCCATCGCTGAGCACGCCCAGCAGGGTCTGCTTGTCCTCCGCCTTGGCACCCAGCAAGGTCTCGGCCTGGTCGGCGCGGGGCGCGGTGAAGGGGTGGTGCAGGGCGTAGTAGCGTTTCGTCTCGTCGTCGTACTCGAACATCGGGAAGTCGACGACCCAGAGGAACGCCCACTTGCCCTCGTCGATGAGCCCGAGGTCCTTCGCGACCTTCATGCGCAGCTCGCCGAGCGCCTTGGAGCACGTGTTGTAGCCGTCGGCGCCGAAGACGACCGAGTCGCCGGGCTCCAGGCCCATGCGGTCCTTGAGCTCGGCGGTGATCGGCTCGATGAAGCGGGCGATGCCGGTCTCGAAGCCGGTGGCGGTGACCTTGGTCACCGGCGCGCCGCCGGCCCCGAACTGCTTCACGAACTCGGCGTAGCCGTCGGTCAGCTTGCGGGTGAGCTTCTCGGCCCCGCCGGGAATGCGGAACGCTTTCACCACCCCGCCATCGCGCGTCGACGGATGGCCCGTGCCGGTGTTCTTGTCGAGCGCCTGCTGGAAGACCTTGAAGTCGGTCTTCGCCGCCAGGTCGCTGATGTCCACCAATTGCAGACCATATCTGAGATCGGGCCGGTCGCTGCCGTAGGTGTCCATCGCCTCCTGCCAGGTCATGCGCGGGAAGCCCGGCACCTCGACGCCCAGGACCTCCTTCCACAGCGTGCGGGCGAAGGCCTCCATCGTCTCGAGCACCTGCTCGCGATCGACGAAGGCCATCTCCAGATCGATCTGCGTGAACTCGGCCTGCCGGTCGGCCCGCGGGTCCTCGTCCCGGAAGCACCGGCAGATCTGCAGGTACCGGTCGGCCCCGGCGACCATCAGGATCTGCTTGAAGAGCTGCGGGCTCTGTGGGAGCGCGTAGAACTCGCCGGGCTGCTGGCGGCTGGGCACCAGGAAGTCGCGGGCGCCCTCGGGCGTCGACCGGCACAAATTGGGCGTCTCGACCTCGATGAACCCCAGCGCGTCGAAGAAGTCGCGGGTGATCTTGGTGACCTTGTGCCGCGTGCGCAGGATGTGCTGCATGCGTGGGCGGCGCAGGTCGAGGTAGCGGTAGCGCAGGCGGGTTTCTTCGCCTGGTAAATTGCTCTCGTCGCCGGGCTGGAAGGGCGGCGTGTCGGCCTTGGCCAGGACTTCCAGTTCTTCGACGACCAGCTCGATGGCGCCGGTGGGCAGCTTGGGGTTGGGCCCGCCCTCGCGCTCGCGGACGGCGCCCCTCACGGCGATCACGTCCTCGCCCCGCAGTTTATCCGCCGCCTCGACGATGCCCGCCGGGGCGTCTTCTTTATCAAACACGAGCTGCGTGAGCCCGGTGTGGTCGCGCAGGTCGATGAAGACCAGGCCCGTGCCGTGGTCGCGGTAGTTATTCACCCACCCGGCCAG
The DNA here is from genome assembly GCA_025916675.1 of Phycisphaera sp. Taxonomy (NCBI): domain Bacteria; kingdom Pseudomonadati; phylum Planctomycetota; class Phycisphaerae; order Phycisphaerales; family Phycisphaeraceae; genus Phycisphaera; species Phycisphaera sp. Next base: position 2,116,447 of record CP098402.1, on the reverse strand, counting down.
GGTCGCGGGCGTGCCGGCGTGGTCGATCCGAAGCTCGCCGCAGGCGGCGGTGCGCTGAAGCATTGTCTGACTCCCTCGTTGGAATGCCCCGGCCGACGTGTCCTGATCCCCGGCTCGGGCGGCAACTGTAGGGATCGAACCAACGGGGCCCCGGCGCACGCCCGCTCGCTTCGCGGAGGGATCGAACGCGAAGCGAGCGGGGGCCTCGAAGGGGGAGGGGGAAAAGAGGCCCGAACGCGGAGGTCGCAGAGGGCCCGGAGGGGGAGGGCAGTGGGGGCGGTGGGGGTAGTTGGGGACGCGCCCGGGCGGCCCGATTGCCCCGCCGGATCGCCCGGGCGTGCGATCGGGCAGCCCGAGCGCGTGATTGGGGAGCCCGGCGGGGCGATCGGAGAGCCCGAGCGCGTGATCGGGGAGCCCGGCCACGCGATTATCCGGACCGGCGAAGCCGAGAAACGCCGCTCCGGGGCCGGTTTTCGCCCCGGCGGGCCGATCGAGGAGCCGAAGAGACCGATAATCTGGATTGGCGGCCCCGGCCCGGCCGCCTCACTCGAAGCCGAGTTCAGTTCAAACCTCGTCGATGGGGCGGTGCCGCTCGGCCTGGAGCCAGTACTCGATCGGGCCGCGGCGCTCGATGCCCCACTCGGGCAGGAGGGCGGCGGTCAGGCCGGGGCGGTGGCCCACGAAGCGCAGGGCTTCGCAGCGTTGGTCGTCCGAGCCCTCGATCGTGAAGGCGGGCGCCCGGCAGGCCTCGACCTGCTCGTCGCCGTGCATGGTCGCGAGCAGGCCCAGCGCCACGGTCGCCAGGCCGACGATGAAGATGCCCATGCCGAGCAGGCCCGCGAGGGTCATGGGGCCCTACCCGCCCGCCATCGCCGGCTTCGCCCGCGCCACGGGCTCCTTCGCCGCTGGCATGATCAGCGGCAGCGCGCTGGGCACCGTCTCGATCACCATCGCGCCCTGCGCGTCGCACGCCACGCGTTCGATCTCGCCGTCGATCTGGAGGGCTTCCATCGTCTCGGCGGCGGGATCGTGGTCGTGCATCGTGAGCTCGATCCGCGTGCCCTGGGCGTAGCGGGCCTGGGGGTGGCGCACGTGCAGCCCGAGCCGGGCCATGCCCGCCCAGCCCAGCAGGCTCGCCGTGTTGGACGCGGGCAGGAACAGGGCGTCGAGCAGGCCGTCGGTCCGGCTGGCCTTGCGAGCGAGGTCGAGCTTCAGCGGGTAGCGCGGGCCGACGGCGACGATGAGGCAGCCGCGGCGGTGGTCGGCCAGTGGCTGGCCGTCGACGGTCACGCTCAGGCGGCCGACCCTCGGCCGCAGGGCCCGGGTGACGGTGGGCACGACGTAGTCCAGCTTGCTGGTCGTGCCCACGCGGGCCCGGGCGACGCTGTGGAGCACGGCGGCGTCTGGGCCGGTCGTGAGCATGAGGGCGAACAGCGTCGGGTCGGCGCCGCTGGGATGATGGACCACGCCCAGGTCGCTCCGCACGGTGTGCGTGTTGTCGGCGAAGGCCTCGAGCGACGCCAAGACCGTGCTCACCCGGGGCTTGAGGCCCAGCTCCTTGGCAACCACGTTCTCGGTGCCCAGCGGCGCGATGAGCGTGGGCACGCCGCGGCCGTGCTTGGCCCGTGTGAGGGCCGTCAGGGCGTGATGGACGGTGCCGTCGCCGCCGATGATGACCACCGCGTCCAAGGCGTCTAAGGCACCGTCGCAGAGCGCGAGATCGAGCGGCAGGTCGATCAGGTCGAGCCACCCGAGCGGCTCGGCCCGGGCGCGGAGCCGCGACACGAAGTCGGGCCCCCGGCCCTTGCCCGAGAAGCGGTTGTGGACCAGGCCGACGCGCAGTGGAGCTGGCATAGCAGCCACGATAGGGCCCGGCGGCTGTGGCCCGCGACGCATACCCTGTCGATCTCCCCGGTGGCGGCGGGCCGATCGGGAGTTGTTCGTGCGGCCCACGCCCGCCAGGTCCTTGCGCACCCTCCAGGAGCTTCCATGGCCCAGCCACTCGGCGCTGCCACCACCGAATTCGAGAAGGCCGACCGCTGCGGCGAGCTCGACCACCGCCCCCGCGTGCTGCTGGGCAAGATGGGGCTGGACGGCCACGACCGCGGCGTGAAGGTCATCGCGCGCGCGATGCGCGATTCGGGCGTGCACGTGATCTACTCGGGGCTCTGGCAGACGCCCAAGAGCCTGGCCATCAGCGCCCGGGACGAGGACGTGGACGTCATCGCCGCCAGCATGATGAGCAATAGCCACATGACGCTGGGGCCCAACCTGCTCAAGGCGCTCGACGGCGTCGGACGCAAGGACGTACCCGTCCACATGGGCGGCATCCTTCCGCAGGAAGACCTGCCCGCCCTCAAGGAGGCCGGCATCGCCCGGTGCTTCACGACCGGCGTCGGGCTGATGGACATCGTGGACGCGGCGGCCTCGACGGTGGCGGCGTACCCGCAAGAAGTGCCCGGCGGGCACGCGACGGCCCAGCTCGCCCGCGATATCTCGCTGGCCCACCTCGAGCGGCCCGTGCGCAAGAACGCGGTTCGCCGCCGGCCCAAGCGCGTCATCGGTATCACGGGTTCCCCCGGTGCGGGCAAGAGCACGCTGGTGGCGCAGCTCGTGGCCGAGCACGCGCGTCGGGCCGAGGAGAACGCGAGCCTCGGCCGCTGCGCCGTCGTGGCGTTCGACCCGATGAGCCCGATCACCGGCGGCGCGTTGCTGGGCGATCGGCTGCGTGTGGACTTCAACCGGCTGGGCGAGGCGGCCTACTACCGCTCGTTGGCGATTCGGGGCGAGGACTACCACGCGCTCGAGGACGTGACCGACCTCATCGGTGGCGCGTGTGAGGGTAATGACGCGTACGACACGCTGTTCATCGAGACCGTCGGTGCCGGCCAGAACGAGACCCGCATCCGCGACCACGTCGACAAGACGATCGTCGTGCTGACCCCGGGCATGGGCGACGCCGTGCAGATGGACAAGGCGGGTATCCTGGAGATCGCCGACCTGTTCGTGTGCAACAAGGCCGATCACCCGGGCGAGAACGAGCTGGTGCGCGACCTGCGGGACATTGCAGGCCGTCGGCCGATCCTGGAGACCGTGGCGACCCACGGCCAGGGCATCGCCGAGTTGCTCGACGCGCTGGCGTGAGGCGGATCGAGCTCAAGCGGGCCTCTCCATATCCCGATAACCCCGAGTGTGCCTGGCAAAACGCTGGGCTGTTGGCGTGCGTATAGCCTCTGCGAGGAGGGAATCGATGATGAGCAAGGTCAGGATGTTGATCGGGGCTGCCGGCGCGGCGTGTGCTTCGGGTGCGGTCGCACAGGGCGTGCATTACGCCGATATGACCGACACCTGCGGCATCGACTTCACCCACCAGCAGGCCGCCTGGCCCGTGCCGCCGCTGTTCCCCGGGCAGAACGAGCGTTTCGGCGTGGGCGCTGCCATCGGCGACTTCGACAACGACGGGTTCTACGACGCCTACATTCCCAACTCAGCCGGCTTTGCCAACCACCTGTACCACAACAACGGCGATGGCACCTTTACCGAGGTGGGCGCGGCCGCGGGCGTGGATCACATCGACGGGTTCAGCAAGCAAGCGCTCTGGCTGGATCTCAACAACGACGGCTTCGACGACCTGGTCGTGTTCAACGACTCCTCGTTCTTCGACGACAGCTTCCCGACCAGCCGCGTGTATCGCAACGACGGTGACGGTACCTTCACCGACATGACCGCGGCCAGCGGGCTCGAGTACCACGAGGCGACCCACGGCGGCGCGACGGCAGGCGACATCGACGGCGACGGCGACCTGGACATCTTCATCGGCGGCTGGTACGAGGCCAGCACGCTCCTGTATCGCAACGACGGCAGCTTCCGGTTCACCGAGATTGCTCAGGACGTTGGCGGTTTCCCGCCGGACGAGCGCTTCCACTGGCAGCCGGTGATGCTCGACCTCAACGACGACGGGCTGCTGGACATCTATGCGGCGATCGATTTCCACGAGGACTACGCCCTGCGCAACAACGGCGACGGCACGTTCACCGATGTCAGCCACGCGTGGGGCCTCATCCACGTGGCCAACGACATGGGTGTGGCCGTGGGCGATGTCGACGGCAACGGCGCGCTGGACATGTACACGACCAACATGGGCTTCAGCCCCTTCAACACCAACGACGAGCCGGGGCCCAACGCGCTCTACATGAACGACGGCTCGGGCGTGTTCGAGCAACTGGCCACCGAAGGCGGTGTCGACAAGACGCACTTCAGTTGGGGCACGTGGCTGTGGGACGCGGACCTGGACGGCCACCTCGACCTCATGGCCGTTAACGGCTGGATCCAGCCCGAGTGGCACACGAGGGCGGTCTTCTTCCGGGGCCTTGGCGACGGGCGATTCCAGGACGCCGGCCTGGGCAGCGGGCTCGACCATCGCGGCGACACACGCGGCCTCGCACCGGTCGACCTCGACAACGACGGCGACGTCGACTTCATCCTGACCGACGTGTATGGCCCGGCCGTGGTGCTCCGCAACGATACCGATCGCTCCGGCAACGCCTGGCTCCGCGTCAAGGCCCAGGGCACCGTGAGCAATCGCAACGGCGTCGGCAGCAAGGTCTGGGTGACCGTGGGCGACAGGACGTGGCGGAGCGATATCTTCGTTGGCGGCAGCTTCTACAACGCCCCGCCGCTCGAGGCCCACTTCGGCCTCGGTGCGACCGCGACCATCGACGAGCTGCGTGTGCGCTTCCCCAGCGGCCGCGAGGTCGTGATGGAAGACGTCGACGCGAACCAGCTTCTCACGGTCGTCGAGCCGCGATAGGTGCCCGACAATCCGAGGCTGATCCTGCTCTTTGCCGCCCTCATGTGGTATCTCGTCGCGGGCGCTTCCGCTTGCCTGGTCTATGCCCGCGATAAGCGCGCCGCCCAGCGCGGCCATCACCGCTTTCCAGAAGCCAAGCTCCGCCGCATCGAACTGCTGGGTGGTGCGTTCGGGGCCGTTGTCGCTCAGAGAGTGCTTCGCCACAAGACGAGCAAGCCAGGCTTTCGCGCGTTAACGCTGCTCATCGCGGCGGTGCACGGGGCGATCCTGTGCGGCATCGGCTGGTGGGTGTTCGCGCGTTAGCGGATGTCCGCCTGGGGCCGGTAGCGGAAGCCGTCCAACTCCACCTTGGGCGCGTGCTCGATGTGCACCTTGGCCTGCCCGAGCAGCGTGCCCGTCGAGACGGCCAGGTTCACCTGCGCGAGCTGGTAGTCGACGATCGCCGAGAGCTCGCTGAGCTGGGCGTCGGCCAGGCGGGCGCTGGCGTCGAGCACGTCGGTGGAGGTCGTTCGGCCGACATTGAACTGGCGTTCCTCGGCCCGCAGTGTGCGCGTGGCCAGCCGGACACGCTCGCGGGCGGCGATGACACGCTGCCAGCTCGTGCCCATGTCGTCGAGCGCGTTGAGCACGTCCTGGCGGATGGTCTGCTCGCGGAGTTGCCGTGTCGCGATGCGCTGCAGGCGACTGAGCACGAGCTGGCGGAGTCGGGACACCGCGGCCTCGTTGCCGATGGGGATCGACGCGGTGAGCCCGATGCGCCAGTCCTCGAACTCGTTCTCGACGAGCACCTCGGTGGCCCCGCCGTGGTTGCCGCCCAGGCCGTTGATGCGATAGAGGGCGTCGAGGTTGAGCTCGGGCAACGCCTGGTTCTCGGCCAGGTCGATCCGCACGAGGTCCTGGGCGAGCTGCAGTTCGACTTCCAGGAGCTCCATGCGAGACGCCAGAGCGCTGTCGATGAGCGTGTCGCTGTTGGCCTCGTAGAGCGCCGGGTCGGGCACGCTGGCCAGGCCGATCGCCGCCTCGCTCTGCACAGGGAGCTCGGGCAGGTTGAGCAGCCGCTTCAGCTCCCGCTGCCGGGACGATGCGTTGTTCTGGGCGACGATGATCGCTTCGGCCCGGTCCGCCACACCGCTCTCGGCCCGGAGTACCTCGATCTCGGCGATGCGCTGGGCTTCCAGTTGGCGCTGGGCCCGCTCGAGCTGGGCGATCGCGAGGTCGCGCTGCTGGATGCGCACCTCGATCTCTTGGCGGGCCGAGTAGAGCTGCCAGTACGCGCGATCGACGGCCGCGAGCTGGGCGATGACCTCCAGCTTCGTGCGCGTCGCGGCCAGCGAGCGATCGAACGCGGCGATGCGGAGGGCCGACGTGGTCGCCCG